>NZ_CP115396.1:4382500-4675000 GCF_027625995.1 Hymenobacter yonginensis | reverse complement strand
GGGAGTTAGCTGGAACTGCTGGGTGGTGGGGGTGGCTTGCGGAAACAGGATGGCCTTGAGCATGTCGGTGACGTGCTGCAGAGGGAGGTAGTTGGCGGTGGTGAAATCGTAGGGCTGGGCGATGATGCGGCCGCCGGCCTGGTGGGCGCGGCCTTTGGTGATGTGGCCTAGCGGATAACTGAACGGCTCAGGGTTGATAGCCGCGGGCTGCTGGTAGAGTGGCTGCCCGGCGGCTGTGAAAAAGCTGATGGGGTTGGTGTGGCGGTTGGCTTCCGGGTCGCAGGGGGCGAAACGGCGCACGATGCGGGTGTCGGTGTAGCCTAATTGCGCCAGACGTTCGTTGAGGGGGCGCTGGCCGAGGAACTCGTAGAGCCGATTGTAGGCGTTGTTGTCGCTGACGAGCAGCATCCGCTTGATGTAGTTGCCGACGGTGTTGAGTTGGTCGGAGTCGGCGGCGGGGATGTAGGGCGCGGCGGTCTGGCAGCGGAAGGCGGTGCCAGTGGCCATAGGGCTGCGCCGGGTGAGGCCGGGCCGGGCCAGCTGGTTGAGCTTTTCGAGGGCCAGTGCGGCGGTGGGCAGCTTTATCAGGCTGGCAGGGTTGAAATACTGGCGGGCGTCAAGCTGGAAGTTGTGCTGGATGAAATGCGGCTGGTTGTGCTCGTCGCGGTTGATCTGGGTGTAGATGATCTGCAGTTCGTATTCGCGGGGGTTGTCGGCGATGCGGACTAGTTGGGGGTCGGTGTGCAGCAGGCTGTCGAGTAGCGGACTGTTGGCGGATTGCTGGGTGGCTGAGTTGGGCGCAACTGCGGTTGGCGAGCCGGTAGCGGATTGCGCCAGCGCAAAGCATGGCCACGCGAGGCAATGCAGCAGCATACAGCACCGGAGTACACCTATTATATAAGAGTGGCTCATCTTCGAAAATTACGCAATCAGCGAGACAGACATTAGTTGCGCGAAAACATACTCTATATAAGTAGGCCTCATAAGCAGGCTTCTTCTCCCCTGCCCCACAGCGGAGCTGGCAATGAAGTGTTGATTGGTTGGCTGCAGGCGCAACTCAATAACGAAACAAGCCACGGCAATGGCCGTGGCTTGCGTGGGGTGGCTATTTGATGGTTTGCTGGGGCCTGCGCGCTACAGCATCGTTTTGCGGCGGGCCAGCAGCAGGTTGGAATCGTTCTGGCGCCAGTTGTAGCCGGTGCCGAAAGGGAGGGGGCGCGGCCGGTTGGTGGTATCGGTGTAGACGCGGGTCAGCTCGGGCTGGTAGTGCTTGGCAAACAGGTTGATGGGGCGCTTGTAAGTGCCGTAGTAGGTGAAGCGCCAGTCGACGGCTGGAATGTACTTCATGGCAATGCCGGAATCATCCTGGAGCAGGTAGTTGCTGCGGGTGAGGATGAGGTTGCGGATTTTGCTGAAATAGGGCTTGTGCATGAGGTAGGTGGCCGATTTCACGTAGGTAGCCAGCGGCCCGAGGCCGGCCACGTACTGCACCACGGCTTCCTTATTGGTACCCATTTTCCAGTCGCTGATGTCGGCAGAGAAGTATTGCACCTTCTGCTCTTTGCCGGCTGGGCTGAGCATGGTCAGCTCGACGCCGGGAATGACCTTGGGACCGGGCCGACGGATAACGGTGCTGTCGGCGGCGGTCAGCTGGCCTTCGGTGGAGAGCTGCACGTAGCGCACCTCCTGAATCTGGTGGCCGGTGCGGGCCGCAAACAGCATGATGAGCGGCAGAGCCCCATCCAGCTCCACCGATTTGAGGTCGACGGCCATGTCGTTGGTGCGAAAGAAGCTGAAGTTCAGCACCGACCACAACGACGCCTTGAGGGCCGGAAACAGCCGGGGGTTGCTGAGCGTGGCGCGGCGCGGCACGGAGCCCACCGGCTCTAGCCCCACCAGCACGTAGGTGCTGCTGTTCGGAAACATCGTCACGACGTTGAGCAAATCGGGGCCGCTGAAGGGGTAGAACACGGTGGGGCTGGCCGTTCGCACTGAATCCAGCTCGGTGGCGGCCCACTGCTCGATTTTGGTGGTGCGGGTGGCGTGGTAGCTGGTCCAGCTCTTATCCGCATCGGTGGCGAAGGCCTGCCAGGCGGGCTGGGCGGCGAGTGGCTGCAGGTCGCTGGATTTGCTGACCGACTGGCCGGCGAGGTAGGCCGCCACGTCGTGCACGTAGGCGGTATCGGGGCGCGCGGGGGTGGCGGGCGGGGCGGCGGCTAAGGTGGTATCGGGACGCGGCGGGGGCGCGGGGGCGGCGGTTTCGGCGGGGGCTTTCTTCTGCTCGGAGCAGGCGGCGAGGAACAGCAGCGCGGCAGGCAGCAGGAACCGGGGGGCGGGAATTGGCATGAAACAGAGTGGGGAGTGAGGAGAGCGGCAAGATACAGAGCCAGCTTGTCTCAGCGCGAGTGCCCGGGCGCAACGCCGAAATGCTGGCGCACCGGCTAATTGGCCGTTTCGACGCCGTAGGGATTGTGCTGGCGAATCTCCAGAAACCGGTCGGGGGCGGCCAATGGGGCGAAACCGAACTGCTCGTACAGCCCGTGGGCATCGAGGGTGGCCAGCAGGCGGCGGCGCAGGCCTTGCAGTTGCGGGTGGGCCCACACCACCTGCATCAGCCACTTCGATAAGCCCTGGCCGCGGTGCGCCGGCAGCACAAATACGTCGCAGAGCCAGGCAAACGTGGCGTAATCCGTAACGACGCGGGCAAAGCCGGCCAGCTGGCCCTCGGGCGTGTAGAGCCCAAACGGCAGCGAGTTGGCAATGGCCCGCTCCACGGTATCCAGCGGAATGCCTTTGGCCCAATAGGAGTCGTGGGCCAGGTAGCGGTGGATGGCGGCCACGTCGAGGCGGGCGGGGTCGGTGCTGATGGTGAAGCCGTCGGGGCGGGACTCGGTAAGCAACATGGCGAAGCAGGGGAATGGAAACGGAAAGCCGGCGGAGGCAACCTCAGCCGGCGAGCGGTGTTTTCAAAGCTACAAACCAACAGGCAGCGGCCGTTTAATCCGTAATCGGCCGGGGCGCGTATGGAAGTATACCACGTTCACCTTCAGACTCTTTATCATGAAACGCACTGCTACTTTCCTGCTGATTGCCGGCCTGTCGGCTCCGGCCGTGGCCCAGCAAAACCCGGCGCTGGCCACCTACACGGTGGGCACCACCACGCTTACGCTGTCGGCCGTCGCCAACAACCTGGATACGCCCTGGGAGCTGCTGTGGGGGCCCGACAACTTCCTCTGGATGACGGAGCGCGGCGGCCGCATCAGCCGCGTAAACCCCAACACCGGCCAGGTGCTGCCGCTGCTGACCGTGGCCGACGTGACCGAAACCGGCGAAAGCGGCTTGCTGGGCATGGCCCTGCACCCCGATTTCACCGCTTCGCCCTTCGTGTACATCGTGTACAACTACACCGACGGCGGGCTGCTCAAGGAAAAGCTGGTGCGCTACACGTATTCGGCCACGGCGGGCACCCTGGGCAGCCCGCTGGTGCTGCTGGGCAACATTCCGGCCGTGACCACGCACAGCGGCTCGCGCCTGCTTATACTGCCCGACCGCACTCTGCTGATGACCACCGGCGACGCCCAGCAGCAGCCCGAAGCCCAGAATCCGGCGTCGCTCAACGGCAAGATTTTGCGCCTGAACCTCGACGGTACCGTGCCCACCGACAACCCCACGCCCGGCAGCCTAGTGTACACGCTGGGCCACCGCAACCCGCAGGGGCTGGTGCGCGCCACCTCGGGCCGCCTGTATAGCTCGGAGCACGGCCCCAACAACGACGACGAAGTGAACCTGATTGAGCCGGGCCGCAACTACGGCTGGCCCAACGTGGAAGGCTTCTGCAACCTGCCCGCCGAGCAGGCGTTCTGCACCGCAAACAACGTGCGGCCGCCGCTGGTCGCCTATACGCCCACCATTGCGGTGGCGGGCATCACGGCCTACAACAGCCCGGCCATTCCGCAGTGGGCCAACTCCCTGCTGATGGTGAGTTTGAAAGCCGGCAAGCTCACCAACCTGCAGCTCAACGCCGCCGGCGACCAGGTAGCCAGCCAATCCGACCTCTGGACCGGCACCTACGGACGGTTGCGGGCCATCTGCGTGTCGCCGCAGGGCAAGGTGTACCTGACAACCAGCAACCGCGACGGCCGCGCCACGCCCGGCGCCACCGACGACCGACTGCTGGTACTGGAAAACCGGGCCTTCGCGCCCAACTCTACCCGCAACGCGTCTACCCGCAACGCGCAGTCGGCGGCCCTGAGCGTGTGGCCCAACCCGGCCGCGCAAACCGCCACCGTGCGCCTGCCGGCCCCGGCCAGCGCCCCACTCACCCTGCACGATGCCTTGGGCCGCCTCACCCAAACCGTGCCGATGACGGGCCGCGCCGAAGCCCGGCTGGATTTGCGCCGCGTGGCGCCCGGCCTCTACACCATCCGGACTACGCTGGACGGCACGCCGGTGCAGCGCAAGCTGATGGTGGAGTAACGTGCCAGGCCTGTAAGCCGGCGGCGGCCTTGGTTTCCAGGGCTGCTGCCGGCTTTGGCTTTTATAGGGCGCTGATACTCATGCGCCGGGGTTCGGGAAGGCAGCTGAAACATTTTTCGCGTGAAACAGTATTCATGGTGTCTTAAAAATATTTTTAGGCAAGCCTAAAACGTATCTTTACGTTTCATTGCCTCTTTTTCCTTTTATGCCTCCAACAGTACAATCTCCTCCCGTACAGCAAAATCCTCCGGTGGCGGAAGCCGGCTGGCGGCGGGCCCGCACGTCGTTGTCGTTGAGCGAAGTGCACGGCAGCATCAAGGTGCCACCCGCCAGCGCCTCGTTCTGGCGCAAGCTGATGGCCTTTTGGGGGCCGGGCCTGATGGTGGCCGTGGGCTACATGGACCCCGGCAACTGGGCCACCGATATTGCCGGCGGCTCGCAGTTTGGCTACACGCTGCTGTCGGTAATCCTGATTTCCAACCTCTTCGCCATGCTACTGCAGCACCTGGCCGCCAAGCTCGGCATCGTGACCGGGCGCGACCTGGCGCAGGCCTGCCGCGACCATTACTCCAAGCCAGTGGCGATGGTGCTGTGGTTTCTGTGCGAAGTGGCCATTGCTGCCTGCGACCTGGCCGAAGTCATCGGCTCGGCCATTGCCCTGAATTTGCTGTTTGGGCTGCCGCTGCCTTGGGGCGTGGTGCTCACCATTCTGGATGTGCTGGTAGTGCTGCTATTCCAGAGCCGCGGCTTCCGCGTGATTGAAAGCATTGTGGCGGGCCTTACCGTGGTGATTTTTGGGTGTTTCCTGTACGAAATCATCGTTTCGAATCCCGACTATTTCGGGATTCTGGGTGGGCTGGTGCCGCAGCCGGAAGTCGTCACCAACCCCAAGATGCTCTACATTGCCATCGGGATTCTGGGCGCTACCGTCATGCCCCACAACCTGTACCTGCACTCCAGCATCGTGCAGACCCGCGCCATCGAGCAGACCGAGCCCGGCAAGCGCATGGCCATCAAGTTTGCCACCATCGACTCGACGGTGGCGCTGTTTCTGGCGTTTTTCGTGAATGCGGCCATCCTCATTACCTCGGCCGCGGCTTTCCACCGCAACGGCCTGCAGGACGTGGCCGACATCGGCGACGCGCATAAGCTGCTGGCGCCGGTGCTGGGCGCGGGCGCGGCCAGCGTGGTGTTTGCGGTAGCGCTGCTGGCCTCGGGCCAGAACTCCACCCTCACGGGCACGCTGGCCGGCCAGATTGTGATGGAAGGCTTCCTCGACCTGAAGCTGCGGCCTTGGCTGCGGCGCCTCATCACGCGCGGCATTGCCGTGGTGCCGGCACTGATTGTGACTATCCTGTACGGCGAGAAAGGCACCGGCGAGCTGCTGGTGCTCAGCCAGGTGATTCTGAGTCTGCAGCTGAGCTTTGCGGTGGTGCCGCTGGTGCTGTTCACGAGCAGCAAGGCCAAGATGGGCGTATTCGTAAACCGGCCCTGGGTGCAGGTGGTGGCTTGGATGGTGTCGGGCATCATCATCGTGCTGAACATCTACCTGCTGTACAAGACGTTCTTCGGCTAGCAAAAAGCGCGTCAGCCATTACGGCTCCGCGCTTTTTTGTGTTTATCATTTTAGATAAGTCTAAAAATAAATAACAGCCTTCACTAAAAATGAAACACTTCTTCCTCTTTCTATACCTCTGCTTTGGTGTGCTGCTGGCTTCCCAGGCCCAGACCGGCAGCATCCGCGGGACGGTGCGGGCCGAGGGCAAGGTGGTGCCGTTTGCCAGCGTGGGGCTGAAGGGCAGCAGCCTGGGGGCTTCGGCCGATGAAAACGGCGCGTTTGTGCTGCCGAAAGTGGCGCCCGGCAGCTACCGGCTGGTGGCCAGCGCTGTGGGCTACCAGCCTGCCGAACGCAGTGTAACGGTGGTGGCCGGCCAGCCGGCCACGGTCAGCATAGCGCTGGCAGCCAGCAGCAGCGCGCTGGGCGAGGTAGTGGTGAGTGGTACGCTGGGCGAGGTGGTGCGGAGCGAGTCGGCAGTGGCGGTGGAGCTGTACACGCCGCGCTACTTCCAGAAAAACCCCAGCCCTTGCCTGTTCGAGAACCTGACGATGGTGAACGGCGTGCGGCCCCAGCTGAACTGCAACGTGTGCGGCACCGGCGACATCCACATCAACGGGCTGGAAGGGCCCTACACAATGGTGCTGATTGACGGCATGCCCATCGTCAGCTCGCTGAGCACAGTGTATGGGCTGAGCGGCATCCCGAGTAGTCTGGTGGAGCGGGTGGAAGTGGTGAAAGGCCCCGCCTCGACGCTCTACGGCTCCGAGGCGGTGGGCGGGCTCATCAACGTCATCACCAAAAACCCGGCAAAGGCGCCCCGCTTTTCGGCCGACATCTTCGGCACCTCGCACCAGGATCTGAACGTGGACCTGGCCACCGCAGCCAAGGTAGGCGCGGCCTCTACCCTGCTCAGCACCAACCTCTACGGCTACAACCAGCGCCGCGACGTGAACCAGGACGGCTTCACGGACGTGCCCACCCAGCAGCGGGTGTCGGTGTTCAATAAGTGGAGCTGGCAGCGGCCCGAGCAGCGCGCGGCCAGCCTGGCGGCCCGCTACTACTACGAAGACCGGTTTGGTGGCCAGCTGAGCTGGCGCCCCGAGTTCCGGGGCGGCGACAGTATCTACGGCGAGAGTGTGTACACCAGCCGTTACGAGCTGCTGGGCCAGTACCAGTTGCCGGTGGCGGGCCAGAAGCTGCTGCTGAGCGGCTCCTTCAACCAGCACCGCCAGAACTCGGCCTACGGCACCACGCGCTACAACGCCACCCAGCGCGTGGGATTCGGGCAGCTGACCTGGGCCAAGAGCCCCAGCATCCGGCACAACCTGCTGCTGGGCGCGGCCTTCCGCAGCACCTGGTACGACGACAACACGCCGGCCACCGGCTCCGAAACCCGCAACCAGCCCGACCTGATCCATCTGCCCGGCGTGTTTGCGCAGGACGAGTTCCGGCTGACGCCCGACGCCACGCTGCTGGCCGGCCTGCGCTACGACTACAACCCGCGCCACGGCAGCATCGTCACGCCGCGCCTCAACTACAAGTGGGGCACTGTGGATGGCAGCCGCGTGCTGCGGGTGGGCGTGGGCAACGGTTACCGCGTCGTGAACCTGTTTACGGAAGACCACGCGGCCCTGACCGGGGCGCGGGAGGTGGTGGTGCCGGAGGCGCTGCGGCCGGAGCGGAGCTGGAACGCCAACCTCAACTACACCCGCTTCTTCAGCACCAAAACCGGTACATTCTCGCTGGATGGCAGCGCGTTCTACACCTATTTCACCAACAAAATCAGCCCCGACTACGACACCGACCCCAACCAGATTGTGTACCGCAACCTCGACGGCTACGCCATTTCGCGGGGCGTTTCGCTGAACACCGACGTTACGTTCACGAAGCCGCTGAAGCTGCTGGCGGGCATCACGCTGATGGACGTTTTCCGGATGGAGCGGCCCGTGGGTGGCGGCGCGCGGCGGCGGGTGGCGCAGCTGCACGCGCCGGTGTTTTCGGGCACGTATTCGGTCAGCTACAGCTTCACGCAGCTGGGGCTTTCGGTGGACTACACCGGGCAGGTGAGCGGGCCCATGCGCCTGCCGGTGCAGCCCAACGACTTCCGGCCCGGCCGCTCGCCGTGGTTTTCCTTGCAGAACCTGCAGGCCACCAAGCGGCTGGGGCCGCACCTGGAAATGTACGGCGGCGTGAAAAACCTACTCGACTTTTTGCCCCGCCACGCGCTGCTGCGCGCCTTCGACCCCTTCGACAAAACCGTGGACCAGAACAATCCGCAGGGCTACACTTTCGATACCAGCTATAACTTTGCGCCGCTGCAGGGCCGGCGCACATTTCTGGGGCTGCGCTACAGCTTGTAGCATCTGCAAACAGGCCAATCGGCCGTTTGCAGCGGGAATGTTGAACGCCAAAGGCCATAATTCCGTACGCAGCGCACCATACCACTTTCCCTATGTTTCTGACTTCCCTGCTGGCCCTGGCGCTGCACTCCCCCACCGCCACCCCCGACACGCTGAAGCGGCCGGAGCAGCCGTATTCGTGGCGGAAGCCGGCCCCGGCGCGCCTGCTGCGCCCGCTCAGCGCCGACCGCCCCGGCGTCACGGAAAGTCCCATCACCGTTGACCCCGGCCATTGGCAGTTTGAAACGGATGCGCTGCGGCTCATCAACAGCAAGACCGGCTCGTTGCCCCGCACCCGGGCGCTGCGCCTGAACGCCTTTGCCCTGCGCACTGGCCTCACCGACCGCACCGAGGTGCAGGTGTTCGTGGATCCGTTTGTGGTGGAAAAGCAGTGGGCCGATGCCGGCGAGCCCGCCGCTACCAGCCGCGGCTTCGGCGACGTGGCGCTGCGCATCAAGCACAACTTTCTGGGCAACGACTCGTGTAGTGCCGGGCGCTGGGCGGCAGCCGTTATTGGCTACACGCGCATTCCGGCCGGCGGCCGCCAGGGCAGCGGTGGCTTCGAGTACGGCGTGTTGCTGCCCGTGACGTTTACGTTCACGCAGGATGCACACCTGAGCGCCCAGTGGGAAACCTCGCTCAGCTACGACCGTGACGCCGAGGAGCATTTCCTGGACCTCGCCCCGTCCCTCACCTTCGACTACGGCTTCACGCCCTGGCTGGCGGCCTTCGTGGAGGGCACCAGCCGCCACGACGTGCGCACCAACCGCTGGGAGTCGGCCCTGAATCTGGGCCCGGTTTTCCACGTCAGCCGCAACATACAGCTGGATTTCGGCCGCCACATGGCCCTCACCTCTGGCGCCGACCGGGAGTATTTCGCCGGTCTAGTTATCCGGCGGTAAGCAGTAGCGCGAACTTTGTAGTTCGCGTCCACACGCCATTCAGACGATTCTAACGGCGCGGGGACGCGAACTACAAAGTTCGCGCTACTGACAACTGACAACTAAACCAGTCCTTTCAACCGCTCGAACTGGTTGCCGAGGATGGCTTTGTCGTCGGCTTCCAGCCAGTCGTGCAGGACGGTGGCGTAGAGGCTGCGGAAGTCCAGCTGGTGGCGCAGGTCGCCGTCGAGTAGGTTCTGCAGGTCGGGGGCATTGTTGAGGATGCCGCGTTGTTTGAGGCCGCCGCCCAGCAGCAGCACGTTGTTGGCGGTGCCGTGGTCGGTGCCGTTGCTGGCGTTCTGGCTCACACGCCGCCCAAACTCCGAAAACACCAGCACCAGCGTGTCGTCGAAGTTGCCGGCTTTCTGCAAGTCCTCGGCAAACGAGCCCAGCACGTCCGACAAATCCCCGAGCAGCTTGCCCTGCTGCTCCTGCTGCCGCACGTGGGTGTCGAAGCCCGTGAGTGACACGTAGAACACGCGCGAGCCCACGCCAGAGTTGATCAGCTCGGCGGTGGTTTTGAGGTTGCGGCCAAACTCGCTGTTCGGGTAAGCCACCGCCGACTTATACACCTTGCTGGTCTGGTGCAGATAGTCGGCCGACGATGAGGTTTCGGCCAGCGTCTTGTAGAGGTAGTCCAACTCCGATAATGTCCCGGCGGGCTGTTGGCGGCTCACCTGCTTGATAAACTGGTTCTGGGTCAGCTGATGAAACCTGTCCGGATTCTTCAGCGCCAGGCCCTTGCGCAGGTCGCCCTTCATGGCCAAACTCAGCGTGTCGTCCACTTCCAGGCCGTTGTAGGCGGTGGGGCAGCTGGGGCAGTTCGAGTCGAGGTAGCGGCCGAGCCAGCCGGTGCTCAGGTACTGGTCGGAGGCCGAGCCGCTCTGCCAGATGTCCATGGAGCGGAAGTGCGACCGGTCGGGGTTGGGGTAGCCCACGGAGTTAAGCACGGCCAGTTGGCCCTGGTCGTAGAGGCCCTTGAGGCGCGTCATGGCCGGGTTGAAGCCCAGGTCCTTGTCAAGAGCCAGAATGCCGCTCGTCTCCCGGATGCCGAGCGTGGGGCGGGCTTTGTAGTACAGGTCGTTGCGGTACGGAATGACGGTGTTGAGGCCGTCGTTGCCGCCGCCGAGCTGCACCACCACCAGCCGGCGGCCGCGGGCGTCGCGCAGGTCTTTGAGGCCCTGGCGGTCGAGCGCGTGCAGGAACGAAGGCACAAACAGCAGGCTGCTGGCCAGCACGGAGGTTTTAAGGAAGTCGCGGCGGGTGGTAGGCATATTCTATTGCGTTTGGTCATGCTGAGCTTGCCGAAGCATCTCTACCGCTTCGTCGAATTACTACTGCAACGAAGCGGTAGAGATGCTTCGACAAGCTCAGCATGACGTTCATTACTCATGCTTTTCAGCACACAAGGCTACATCAATTGATATTCCGGCAAGCTCAGCAGGCTGGTCACCATGGTGCGGAGGCGGCCTTCGGCGGGGGCTTTGTCGGCGGCCTGCTGGATGAGGGCCCGGTTTTCGGGGCGGATGGGGGCCTGCAGCACGAAGCGGCTGAGTTCGGCGGACTGCTGCGGGGCCGGCGTTTTGGCGAGTAGGGCCTGCACCGGCGCCAGCTTCACGGTGGTTTTCACCTGCTGCTGAAACGTCCGCTCGGCTTTGGTTAGGTTGGGCGCAATGTCGTTTTCGTCCTGCTTGAGCGCCACATTGAACTCAGCATTCTTCAGCAGCACCGACGGCAACTGCAGCCGGTACAGCAGCGACGACGAGTCAATCCAGTTGCGGCCACCGGGCCAGCCGGCCACGTTCGGCGGCTGAAACAGCGTCTGGCCCAGCGCCTTCTGAAACACAATCAGCGGCTTGTCGTCCACCAGTTGCAGGCCCATCGTGCGCTTGATGCCCGCCAGCAGCTCCACCGGCGACTTAATGCGCGTGCCCACGTTGGCGGGCTCATAAAACCACTCTGCCGTAAACATCTGCTCCAGCAGCGCGCTGATATCGTAGCCGCTCTTGAAGAACGCCTGCGCCAGCGGCTGAATGTGGGCCGGATTAGGCGTGTCATTCACGAAGAAGCGGTAGAGCTTGGTAGCAATGAACTCGGCCGTGCGTGGCTGCTCCAGGATGATGGCCAGCACCTGCTCGCCGGTGAAGTTGCCGGTGCGCCCCAGGAAGGTTTTGGAGCCGTCGTCGTGCTGGTTCTCCCGGAACACGAACTCACCCTGGGCATTGTAACCCCAGCCCGTAAAAGCACGAGCGGCCTCCTTCACGTCGGTTTCGGAGTAGTTGCCGCGGCCCATCGTGAATAGCTCCATCACCTCGCGGGCGAAGTTTTCGTTGGGGCGCTGCTTGCGGTTTTGCTGGTTGTTGAGAAACTGCAGCATGGCCGGCTCCTTGCTCACGGCCAGCAGCAAGTCGGAGAATTTGCCCAGCGCCAGCTGCCGGATGGTGTTGTTGAGGTGCAGGGCCGCATCGGGCCGGCGCACCCGGCAGGCAAAGTGCCCGTGCCAGAAGAAGGTCAGCTTCTCGCGCAGCTGGGCCGGCGAGTTAGCCATGCGAGCCAGCCAGCCGGTGTTCATGGCATAGAAGGCCTGCTGGATGCTTTGGTTCTGCATTTTGCGCTGCTGGGCGCTCATGTCCTGGCGGCGCAGCAACGGCGGCTGCGGGCGGCCCTTCTGCGGCCCCGCCAGCGCCGAACGGGCCGGCAACGCCGCCACGGGTGCCTCCATGCCGGCGCTCATGGCCGTCTGGTCGGGCGTGGTCACCATGTCCGACTGCGGCTTGCCAGCGGCCGGTACCACGGGCTGGAACTGGGCCAGCGGCTCGGTATAGCGCATCTGCGGGCTGTCGAGCAGCTCCACTTTCTCGGAATCGCGCAGCATCTGGCGCAGGGCTTTGCGGGGCGTGAGGCCGGCCGCCACATCCTCGGGCCGCGGCCCGAAGCCGGCCCGCCAGTACAGATGCTGGAGCTGTTGTTGCGTCGTCGTCATGGTGGTTGGACGCAGATTGTGGCTCCGGGTTTAAATCACAGATGGTGCAGATTAAGCCGCGGATAGCGCAGATGATGTTCTGGTGGGGATGTGATGACAGACGAGTTTGCCATCCATCCATCCATCCATCCATCCATCCATCCATCCATCCACCAGAACATCATCTGCGGCATCTGCGGCTGCATCTGCACCATCTGTGATCTAGAAGCGCGCGCCCAGCACCACCGTTTTGCGGTATTCCTGCTTGCTGCCGTTGTTAGGCTTGAACAGCTCAATCTGCAGCACATAGTAGCCGACGGGTGCTTTCTGGCCTTTATCGGTGAGGCCGTCCCACTGGAAAAAGCCGGTGGTAGCCAGCGTTTCGTTGCGGGCGAGGCGGCGCGTGAGGCGGCCCTGCGCGTCGTAAATGCTCACGCTGCCCGCGTAGCCGGGGCCATCGAGCTGGTAGTTGAGGGTGGTGAAATCCTGCTGGCCGTCCTCATCGGGGGTGAATACTTCGGGCACCACGCTCCACTGCTGGCTGCCGCCGGCCGCGTCCTGCTGCTGGGAGTTGGGACGGCCGGGCGTGGCGTAGCCAACGCTGGCCGCCGCCGAGTGGAAGTTGGCCGCCGTGCTGGGCCCCGCAGCCCGAATCCGCTCCAGCGACACGCCGTTCAGGTCGGTGAGCAGCGGCAGGTGCTGGGTTTCGTTGTAGGCGTAGCGGTCCAGGCGGCGGCCTTGGCCGTCGAATACGGCCACGATGCCGGCATCGTCTGGGAAGGTGGGGAAGCCGGGTATGGCCAGGAAGACGGCGGGGTCGGAGCTGGTGGGGTACTCGCGCTGCACGATGTCGGGGCGGGTGGTGAGCAGCAGCAGCTGGCCGGGCGCCAGCACGTAGGGCCCGGCGCTGATGGGCTCAGAGTCGGCGGTGCTGTCGGGGCGGATGTTGGCCAGCTGCCAGCCCTGCACATCCAGGTACTTGCCGGAGCGGTTGAGCAGCTCCACAAAATCCACGGCGCTGGTGCGCGGGTTGAACAGGATTTCGTTGACCACCACGTCGCCGGGGGCCACGGCCGAGGGCAGCCCGAACGTAGCCGAAGTGGCCGGGCCGGCGGCGTTGCCCACGCAGTCGAGGGCGCGCTGCACGGTCACGGTCAGGGGCTGGCTGGCTTGTAGGGCCGCGCCCAGCGTGAGGTCCACCACCCGGAAATCGGGCGAGACGGGCGCGGCCCGCGTGACGGCCACCGCGGGCGTGAGCGTGTACAGAGCCACATTGGCCGCCGTCAGACTGTCGAGCTTCTCCCCGAAAAACAGCCGCACGGTGGTAGCATTGAGGGCCAGGGCGCGCAGCAGCGCGGGCGCGGTACGGTCGGGGTTGGCGGCGCGTACCGAGTTGGCGCGGCCGGGCGTGCCGCCGCTGGCGTCGGTGCTGGCCGTCCAGTTTTCAATGCCGCCGCAGGGGTTGGCGGTATCCACCATTTCCAGGCTCCAGCCGCCGTCTTTCTTGCGGCTGTCTTTGTACCATGTGTCGGAATAGCTGATTTCAAACAGCGTGCGGCCGGTGCGGGTGCGTAGCAGCAGCTGGTCGCCGGCGTTGCTGAGGCTGGGGAAATTGCTTAGCCCGAACACCTTGCCGAAGGCCGCAAACTGCGGGGCCCGGGTGCTGCCGCACACCACGGCGTACTCGCCAGGCAGCAGCGTGGCCCCGGCAGGAAACACTGCCGGGTTACCAGTCTGCCCCGGCTTGAGCAGCTGCGCGCCCGCCAGGTCCAGCACGGCCGTGGCCGAGGGGTTATGGATTTCCAGGTACTCCGAGGCCGGCAGCCCTACCACCGGCGTTTCGTCGGCAAATATTTCGGTGATGATTATCTGGCTGAAACCCGGGGCCACGGCCGTGCCGCTGTAGCTGAAGGTGGCCGTGAGCGGGCCGGCGGCGGTGTTGCCGTAGAGGTCAGGCACGTTACGGGCTTCCACGGCACTGCTGCCCAGCGGCAGCGGCCCGGCCAGCGTCAGGTGCACGATGGCGGGGTCGGTAGCGTCGCGCTGGGCGGCCGTGACGGCGGGTGCGCCTGTGGCCGTGAGGCGGTAGCTGGCGGCGCTCTGGGTGGCCGCCACCGGCTCGTTGAACGTCACATCGAGCTGCTGCGGACCGGTGGCGCCCGCGCTGATGGCGCGGGGCGCCGCCGTATCCGTCACCCGGAAATCGTCAAAGAGAAACGCCCGGTTGTTGGCCGACGAATACGTGAGCGTCAGCCCAAACCAGGCCCCGCGCTGGTAGGCGGCATCGGTAGCCGTGCCTTCGCTCACGAACGTCGTGCCGCCCGTCAGGTCGCGCTCCAGCGTCCAGACGTCGGTGGCGGAGCGCGTGACGCGCACCCGCACGAGGTTGTTGGTGGCAGAGCTGAGCGTGGCATCGGCACCGTTGATGACGTAGGCGGGGCTTCCGGTGGCGTCTTTGCGGAACAGCGCCACCTCGTCGGGGGTGCCGCCGAGGCGCACGAAGTAGCCGCGGTTGCCGCTGGCTTTCAGGTCGGCTTGCTCGGCTATCAGCCACACGTCGGCGAAGTTGCCACTGCTGGTGGCTAGCCGCAGGTTGGCCCAGAACTCCCAGGTGGTGCCGCCCGCGGCAGCCTGGCAGGGCGTGGCCAGCTGCAGCTGGGTGCCCGTAACGGCAGGGCCGTTGCTTTGCAGCTGCTGGGTGGTGGCCTGGAAGGCGGCCGCGTCGCCGGTCCAGGCGGGGTTCTGGGTGAAGTCGCCGTCGGCAAAGGAATCGGTGAGCTGGGCCGCGGCCGTGAACGGACTCAGCAGCAGCAGGAGTAGCAGTTTTTTCACGGGCAATAACGTCGGGAAAGCAGGCGGGGCCTGATAGGGAGAACGATGGCATGAAAGATAACCGCTTTACCTTTATGCCCTAATCCTTGATGCACATGAAAGTAGCCGTAGTAGGTGCCACCGGCCTGGTGGGCACCGAGATGCTGAAAGTACTGGCCGAGCGCAACTTCCCGGTCACCGAACTGCTGCCCGTGGCCTCCGCCCGCTCGGTGGGCCAGGAAATAGAGTTCCAAGGCAAGAAATACAAGGTAGTGAGCATGGACGACGCCATTGCGGCCCGCCCCGCCGTAGCCATCTTCTCGGCCGGCGGCTCCATCAGCAAGCAGGAGGCGCCCCGCTTCGCCGAAGTCGGCACCGTGGTCATCGACAACTCCTCAGCCTGGCGCATGGACCCCACTAAAAAGCTGGTGGTGCCCGAAATCAACGCCCGGGAGCTGACCGCCGCCGATAAAATCATTGCCAACCCCAACTGCTCCACCATTCAGATGGTGGTGGCCCTCAACGAGCTGCACCAGCGCTACAAGGTGCAGCGCATTGTGGTGAGCACCTACCAGAGCGTGACGGGCACCGGCAAGCAGGCCGTAGACCAGCTGCTGGAAGAGCGTGCCGGCCAGACGCCCACTAACCCCGCCTACCCCCACCGCATCGACCTGAACGTGCTGCCCCACATCGACGTGTTCGAGGACAACGGCTACACCAAGGAGGAAATGAAGATGGTGAACGAGACCAAGAAAATCTTCGGCGACGACTCCATCCGCGTGACGGCCACCACCGTGCGCATCCCCGTGATGGGCGGCCACTCGGAAGCCGTGAACGTAGAATTCGCCGAGGAATTCGACTTGGCCGAAGTGCGCGACATCCTGCGCCGCACCGCCGGCGTGGAGCTGGTGGACGACGTAAAAAACAACGTGTACCCGATGCCCAAAGACGCCCACGGCCGCGACGCCGTGCTCGTCGGCCGCCTCCGCCGCGACGAAACCCAGCCCCGCACCCTCAACCTGTGGGTGGTGGCCGACAACCTGCGCAAAGGCGCCGCCACCAACGCCGTGCAGATTGCCGAAGCCATGCTAGAAATGGGCTTGCTGACGACCTAGAACGGCCTTTTCAAGTAGTGAGTATTCAGGCTGTCATTGCCATAAAACCAGTTAATGACAGCCTGAATACTCGCTACCTATCACTCAGCGCTTACCCGCTATATCATCTATCCGAGCTTATCCAACTTTCATGCATTCCGCAGTCCGTACCCTTGCATTTATAGCCCTGTGCGGCCCGGCTTCGGCCGTGGCGCAAACCGCCTCCCCTACCCGCCCCGGCACCGAGCAGGTTGTCAATAAAATCTACACCTACGTGGAGCAGATGCCCGAATTTCCGGGCGGCCAGCCCGCACTGTTCCGGACGCTGGGCCAGACGATAGTGTACCCGGCGGAGGCGCTGCAGCAAGGGTTGGAGGGCAAGGTGTTTGTGTCGTTTGTGGTGGCCGTGTCGGGGCAGGTACAGGACGTGAAGGTGAGCAAGAGTGTGCACCCGCTGCTCGATGCCGAGGCGTTGCGAGCCGTGCAGGCGCTGCCGGCTTTCGTGCCCGGTAAGCAGAACGGCCGCCCAGTGGCAGTAGCCTACACGCTGCCCATTGCGTTCAGAGTGCCCGCGGAAGCTGCGCCGGCAGCAACGGCCCCGGTGGCGCCGCTGCTCACGGGCCCGCGTCCGGCCGCTAAGGAAGGCCGTAGCCCGCACCTGCAGGGCGGACAGGAAGCCTTGGCCGAGTACCTGAAAACCGTAGCATACCCCGCAGACGCTCAGCAGGCCCAGGCCTCCGGACTCATCGTGGTAGATGTAACCGTAGGTGCCGACGGCAAGGTAAGCAAGGTGGGCACCGATAACGGCATCGGCCTGCAGAACGGGCAGGCTACACGCCTGATGCCCACGCTGCGCTTCGCCGCCATCAGCCTGCTCAACGACGCTCCCGCCTGGGTGCCGGGGCAGCTGAAGGGCAAAAACGTATCCAGCAACATCCAGATTCCGCTGCAGTTTGACGCCGCCAGTGGCACCGTGTCCATCGTTCCCGGGCTGCGGCTGTTTCCCGACGAAGGCCCTGCGGTACCGGGCGGGCCCGAAGCCCTACTTAGAACCATGTCGCAGAGGCTGCAGTACCCCATGGAAGCACTGCGCAACCAGCGGCAGGGCAAAGTGGTGCTGTTTCTGCAAGTCAGTGAAGCAGGCCGCCTGGAGCAGCCCTTGGTGGTCGGGCCAGTATCGCCGGAGCTTGATGCAGAAGCCTTACGCGTAGCAACTCTGCTGCCACCCGTGTTTCCAGCGCTGGAGCAAGGCAAGCCGGTACGCAGCTACTATTTGCTACCGGTGGTGTTCGAGATTCGGGAGTGAAAAAAACACCTCAGCCATTCTTATCATCACACAAAAAAGCTCTTCCGGATACCCGGAAGAGCTTTTTTGCTATTCAGCCTTAAGCCTAAACTGACTTACTTGGCCAGCTTGGCTTTCAGATTCTCGTCCAGCGCAGCCAGGAACTCCTCTGTGTAGAGGTAGTCTTTGCCGTGCTCCACTTTGTTGCCGTGAATGCAGACGGCGAGGTCTTTGGTCATCTTGCCGCTTTCCACGGTTTCGATGCACACCTGCTCCAGCGCGTGGCAGAAGTCAATCAGCTCCTGGTTGTTATCCAGCTTGCCGCGGAACTCCAAGCCGCGCGTCCAGGCGAAAATCGACGCAATCGGGTTGGTCGAAGTCGGTTTGCCTTTCTGATGGTCGCGGTAGTGGCGCGTTACAGTGCCGTGGGCGGCTTCGGCTTCCATCGTGCCTCCGTCGGGCGTAACCAGTACGGAGGTCATCAGGCCGAGCGAGCCGAAGCCCTGGGCCACGGTGTCAGACTGCACGTCGCCGTCGTAGTTTTTGCAGGCCCACACGAAGTTGCCATTCCATTTCAGGGCAGAGGCCACCATGTCGTCGATCAGACGGTGCTCGTAGGTGATGCCGGCGGCCTGGAACTTGGCCAGGTAGTCCTGCTCATAAATCTCCTGGAAGATGTCCTTGAAGCGGCCATCGTACTTTTTCAGGATGGTATTCTTTGTGCTCAGGTACAGCGGCCAGCCCTTGCTCAGGGCTTGGTTGAAGCAGGCGTGGGCGAAGCCGCGGATGCTCTCGTCGGTGTTGTACATGGCCAGGGCTACGCCGTCGCCTTTGAAGTTGTAGACCTCAAACGACTGTGCCTCGCCGCCGTCCTCGGGCTGGAAGGTCACGGTCAGCTTGCCTTTGCCTTTGGTCACGAAGTCGGTGGCGCGGTACTGGTCGCCGAAGGCGTGGCGGCCGATGCAGATCGGGGCCGTCCAGTTGGGCACGAGGCGCGGCACGTTGTTCATCACAATCGGCTCGCGGAACACGGTGCCGTCGAGGATGTTGCGGATGGTGCCGTTCGGCGACTTCCACATCTGCTTCAGGTTGAACTCCTTCACGCGCTCCTCGTCGGGGGTGATGGTGGCGCACTTGATGCCCACGCCGTACTGCTTGATGGCATTAGCGGCGTCGATGGTTACCTGGTCGTTGGTTTCGTCGCGGTACTCAATCCCGAGGTCGTAGTACTTGATATCGAGCTCCAGATAAGGCGTAATCAGCTTGTCCTTGATGAACTTCCAGATGATGCGCGTCATTTCATCGCCATCCAGCTCTACTACCGGGTTTGCTACTTTGATTTTGGTCATGGGTCAGAGGGGAATATGTGGTAAATCGGTTCGGTGCGGGAGTGACAGTACGTACGGTTTCGGCGCGCCAAGGGCCGAAATGACCTCAGCAACGGCCGCATCGGTCAGTAACCGCCGACACGACTACAGGTTATGCGCCGCCGCAAAGATATGGGCTACCACGATGTGCGCACCCGGCCCTGGCCGGACCGGCAAATTAGCCCGGTTTTCGGCTAGCTGAACACGCCGCCCGCAAAGTCCAGCACGGCGCGGCGCGTGAGGTCGGGCTCCTCAAAGAAGCCGAGGTGTCCCACGTCGCTCAGCAGCAGGGCGTGGCTCTGGGCCGGCAGCGCCAGCTGGGGTAGCATGCTGTCGGTGGGCACCGCCACGTCTTCTTTGCCCACAATAAAGAGCACCGGAAACCGGGCATCGCGCAGCACCTGCGTGCGGTCGGGGCGGTTTTTCATGGCTTCCAGCGCGCCCAGCACCGTGGCTTCGGGCGTGGCCCGGCCGATGTCTTCCAGAAACTCGCGCTGCTCCAACAGCCGCTCGCGGTTGGCAGGCGCAAACAACGGCCGGATAAACGACTCCATGAACTTCTCGACGCCGTGGCGGCGCACAAAGTCCATGTTCTTGTCGCGGTTCGCTTTTTTCTCGTCGGTATCGGGCAGGGCGGTGCTGTGGAAGAGCACGAGGCCAGCCACCATTTCGGGGTAGCGCTCGGCAAAGGCCAGGGCCACGTAGCCGCCCATGCTGTGGCAGACCAGCAGGGCACGGTCGACGCTTTTCTGGCGTAACTGCTCGGCCACGTAGCGGGCCTGCGCCTCCATGCTGTAGTCGCGGATATCGTGCACGTTGGTGCCGTGGCCGGGCAGATTGAGGGTCAGCAGGCGGTGGTCGTCGGGGAATTCGCGAGTGAATTCGGTCCATACCTCGCGCGACTCGCCAAAGCCGTGCAGGAACAGAATAGTAGGGTGAGAAGTCATAGAAGAATGCCGCCGCTTGCCAGCGGCCAAGTGGTTGTGGTGCGCACAAGTACGCACATTTACGCAGGTTGGCTGTTGCGTGCTGGCTGCCGAACTATAAAAACGCCCGTTTCCGGAATCGGAAACGGGCGCTTTCAATAACAATAACAAAAGGATAGCCTCTGCGCGCCGAGCAGCCCGACTGAACGGGCCGTAGGTGTGCCGACTCAGCGGCCGAGGATAAGAAAGGCGATGCTAGGCCTGCTTGGCAAACTGCAGGCTGGCCAGCAGCTTCACCTCGTCGCTCACCACAATGGAGCCAGCCTCGGTGATGCCGCTCCAGGTCAGGCCGAAATCTTTGCGGTTGAGCTTGCCGCTCACTTCAAAGCCGGCTTTCTGGTTGCCATAGAAGTCGCCGGCCTGGCCGCCATACTCCACGTCCAGCGTGATAGGCTGCGTAACGCCGTGCAGCGTCAGGTTGCCGGTGAGCTTGTATTCGCCTTCGCTCTCCTTCACAAACGAGGTCGACACAAACGACAGCTCCGGATACGTGGCGGCGTCGAAGAACTCGGCGCTCTTCAGGTGCTCGTCGCGCTGGGCTTGGTTGGTGTCGATGCTGTCAATCTGGGCCGTGAACTTCACCTGCGCGTTGTCGAACGAGTCGCCTTCAGTGATTGCCTCCCCCGAAAACTGCTTGAACGAGCCCGTTACGGTGGAAATCACCAGGTGCTTCACTTTGAACTGAACTTCGGAGTGCGTTGGGTCAAGAGCCCACTGGGTAGCTGCCATGCGAATAAGTGAAAAAGAGGGAAAATTATGAAAGACGCCTGCGCCGCGGCCACGACACCGTGGCCGCCAGCAACAAATCAAAGGTATAAACAATGTACATACATACGTGTATCTACACGACTATTTTTTTTCTCAGGCTCACTGTCGTTTTCTCCTAGCTTCCGGGCTGACTACAGAGCCGGGGCGGGCGCAATGGTTCAGCTACCTCCACTCCTATACCTGGCGGCGCCCCGGGCAGTGAAGCTAGGCTGACGAGGGCCGGAAATCGTAAGTTATAGTAACTTACTCCCGTTCCTGACGAGCTCTGGCACGTCACCAATATGCTCTGCTGCTTCTGTGAATTCCATCCCGCCCAGCTTCCTTTCCGAAACCGGCCGTTCTTCCTTTGCGCTGCTGGAAAGCCTCTTCGACGCCCTTATTCTGCTGTCGCCTGACGGGCAGGTACGCTGGGCCAGCGCAGGTTTCGGGCGCCTCACGGGCGTGGCCGAGGTGCCCGCCGTGGCGGCTCTGCTGCGGGAAGGCCTGGCCGGCGCTGGTGTCTCCCCGGCGGCGTTTCAACAGCAGCTGGCCGGCGCGCAGCCGCTCCACTACACGCTGGAGCTGCGGCAGGCCACCGGCGGCTACGTACCGGTGCGGCTGAAACTAGCACCGCATGAGGCGGGGCTGCTGGGGCTGCTGGAAGTTTTGCCCCCGGCTTCGGCCCCTACCGGCGAGCAGCAGGAGCAGGAAGCCCGCCTGAGCTATCTGGCTGGGCAGGCACCGGGCGTGCTGTTTCAGTGGCGCGAGGGCCAGGGCCCGACGGCGGGCCTGCGCTACGTCAGCTCGCAGCTGGAGCCGCTGTTTGGGCTTGGCCCGCAGCATGCCCACACGCTGCCCCACCTGCTGCACCCCACTGATGCGTACCGCTGGCGCCGGGCCGCCAGCCGCACCCGCAGCCTGGGTGAGCCCTTCGCCTTCGAGGGCCGACTGCTGGTACCGGGGCAGCCGGTGCGCTGGCTGCGGGCCAGTGCCCAGCTGTCCGGCACCGACGCCACCGGCGCGCTCTACAGCGGCCTGCTCACGGATATCACTCCGCTCAAGCAGGCCGAAGAAGCCGTGTACAACCAGGAGCAGCGCTGGCGCCAGGCCATGGAACGGTTTGGCGATGGAGCTTGGGAATTCGACTACGCTACCGGCGAGGAATACTTCTCGCAGGCCTACCACGCCATGCTGGGATACACGCCCGACAGCCCCGAGCCGCTGCCGGCCAGCTGGGAGCAGCACGTACACCCCGCCGACCGCGCCCTGAGCCTGGAGGCGGCAGATGCCTACCTGCGGGGCGAAAAACCCCTCTACTCCGTGGAGCGGCGCCTACGCTGCCGCGACGGTAGCTACAAGTGGGTGCTCACCCGCGGCCTCATCACGCAGCGCGACGCCCAGGGCCAGCCCCGCACCATGACTGGGGTGCACACCGATATTTCGGCGGTGAAGGAAACCACGCTGGCGCTGGAAGCCAGTATGCTGCGCTTCTCCACCACCATTGCCAACTTCCAGGAAGGCATTCTGCTGGAAGACGAGCACCAGCAGGTGGTGCTGGCCAATGACGCCCTGTGCCAGATATTCGCCCTCAACACTACGCCCGACCAGCTGGTAGGCTACAACACGCGCCTGCTGGGGCAGCGCATGCAACACCAGTTCCGGCACCCCGAGGCCTTTGCACAGCGCTACGCCACCATCGTGCGGGAGCGGCAGCTGCTCACGGCCGAGCTGTTTGAGTTGGCCAACGGGCACGTTATTCAGGGCGACTTTGTGCCGATTTATGTGGCGGAGCGCTATATCGGGCACCTGTGGAAGTTTCAGGACATTACGGAGCGCAAGCGCAACGACGACGCCCTGCGCCAGCGCGAGGAAAAGTACCGGGGCATCATCGAGAACATGAACATGGGCCTGGTGGAGATGGACCTCGACCGGCGCGTGCTGTTCGTCAACCAAGCGTTCAGCGACATCACCGGCTACGACCGCGCCTCCTTCAACGAGCACCACACCATCGACCGGCTGATGACGCCCGAAGATGTGGCCCAGGCGCGGCAGCGCGACCAGCGGCGCCGGCGGGGCGAGTCGGAGACGTATGAAATTTCCATCACCGACAGCGCCGGCGAGCTGAAGTGGCTGCTGGTAAGCGCGGCCCCGCTCTACGACGAAGACCGCCAAGTGTACGGCAGCATTGCCATCGTGCTCGACATCACACACCAGAAAGCGCTGGAACTCAATCTGCGGGCCGCCAAGGAGCAGGCCGAGGATTCGGCCCGGGCCAAGGAGCTTTTTCTGGCCAACATGAGCCACGAAATCCGCACGCCCATGAACGCCATTCTGGGCATGGGCCAGCTGCTGGCCAAGACGCCGCTCGACACGGTGCAGCACACCTATCTGCAGGCCATCGAAACCTCCGGCGAGAATCTACTGGTCATTCTCAACGACATTCTGGACTTGTCGAAAATCGGGGCCAGTCAGCTGCATATTGAGCGGATCGGCTTCAGCCTGGCCGAGCTGCTGCTGCAGGTGGAGAAAAGTCTGCACTTCAAGGCCGAGGAAAAAGGCCTTGTGTTTCGGGTGGTGCTGGATGAGCGGCTGCCCGCCGTATTGCTCGGCGACCCCTACCGCATCACGCAGGTGCTGCTCAACCTAGCCGGCAACTCCATCAAGTTCACCGAAAAAGGCTCCGTCACGATTACGTGCACGCAGGCCTGCGCCGACGATACTCACGTAGAGCTGCAATGGTCCGTGGCCGACACCGGCATTGGCATCGATGCCGAGTATCTGGTTGATATCTTCAAGGACTTCAGCCAGGAAGATCCGTCAGTGACGCGCCGCTTCGGCGGCACCGGCCTGGGTTTGAGCATCAGCCGGCAGCTTGTGCAATTGATGGGCGGCGAAATCAGCATCGATAGCCAGAAGCACCGCGGCACCAACAGCCAGTTCCGGCTGCGGCTGCCCATTGGCACAACCCAGGACCTGCCGCGCAAAACGCTCATCACGGCCGGTGTCCGGGAGAAGCTGCGCGGCCAGCGGGTGCTGTTGGTCGAAGACAACCACTTCAACCGCCAGATTGCGAAAGGCTTTCTGCACAATGCCGGCCTGCAGGTGCAGGAGGCCGAAAACGGCGCCGAAGCTGTGGAGCTGGCGCGCCACTACTCCTTCGACGCCGTGCTGATGGACGTGCAGATGCCCGTGATGAATGGCCTGGAAGCCACGGCCTACCTGCGCCAGCACCTGCGCCTGCGCACCCCAATCATTGCCCTCACGGCAAATGCCGTGAAAGGCGAGCGGGAAAAGTGCCTGCACGCCGGCATGAACGACTACCTGGCCAAACCTTTCCAGGAAGACGACCTGCTGAAAGTACTTTGCCTCTGGACGCTGGGCGAGCAGCTGCCCGAGGCGGTTGAGCTGCCCTCTGCGGCGGCGGCCACTATGGCGGGCCCGGGCACGCTCTACAACCTCGACATCGTGCGCCAGATCGGGCAGAACGACGTGTCGTTCACCATCCTGATGCTGGAATCGTTCATCGAAAGCTGCCGCGAAGCCGTTGAGGAGCTACGGACGGCCATTGCCGAGCAGGACATCCTACAGATCCGCATGGCGGCACACAAGCTCAAGCCCAGCCTCGACCACCTGCAGGTGTACCGCCTGCTGCCGCTGGTTGTCGAGCTCGATACCTGGCGCACCCCGTTCGATGCGGAACACCTGCCGCAGCTGGTCGAGCAGGTGGTAGCCCAGCTGCAGGAGCTGATCTGGCAGATGCAGCTGGAGCTGCAAACGCTGCAGCCGGAACTGGAGTAGGCACTCTAACCCATTAAGTGAAAAAGCCCCGCCGGACGAATCCGGCGGGGCTTTTCTATGCTCATTCGGTTGAGGATTACACCAACACCGGCGCAGCGGCTACCACCTTCCCGCTCATCTCGCGCAGGGCGGCGGCAATACCGGCGGCGTCGAAGCCGCACTCTTTGTAGAGCTCGTCCTGGGTGCCGTGCTCTACAATGCGGTCCGGAATGCCGAGGCGTTTCACGGGCAGGGAATAGCCGTGGTCGGCCATGAACTCCAGCACGGCCGTGCCGAAGCCGCCGGGCAGGCAGCCATCCTCCACCGTCACGAGGGCCTTATACTGGCGGCAGATGTGGTGCATCATTTCTTCGTCCAGCGGCTTACAGAAGCGCATGTCGTAGTGGCCGGGGTTGAGGCCTTCGGCGGCGAGCTGCTGGGTGGCTTTCACGGCGTAGTTGCCGATGTGGCCGATGCTGAGCACCGCCACGCCTTCGCCCTCGCGCACCACGCGGCCAGTGCCCACGGTAATTTTCTTCAGCGGCTTGCGCCACTCCGGCATCACGCCTTCGCCGCGGGGGTAGCGGATGCTGAACGGGCCGGCGTTTTCGGGCAGGGTGGCCGTGTACATCAGGTTGCGCAGCTCCTCCTCGTTCATGGGGGCCGATACCACCATGTTCGGGATGCAGCGCATGTAGGCCAAGTCGTAGCAGCCGTGGTGGGTAGGGCCGTCGGCACCGGCAAAACCGGCGCGGTCAAGGCAGAATACCACGTGCAGCTTCTGCAGGGCCACGTCGTGCAGCACCTGGTCGTAGGCGCGCTGCATGAACGAGGAGTAGATGTTGCAGAACGGCACTAGCCCTTGCGTGGCAAGGCCGGCCGAGAAGGTCACGGCGTGCTGCTCGGCAATGCCCACGTCGAAGGCGCGGTCGGGCATGGCCTTCATCATGATGTTCAGCGAGCAGCCCGAAGGCATGGCCGGCGTCACGCCCATGATTTTGTCGTTCTGCTCGGCCAGCTCCACGATGGTGTGCCCGAACACATCCTGGTACTTGGGCGGCTGGGGCTTCTCGTAGGTCTTGGTGTGGATTTCGCCCGTCACCTTGTCGAACAGGCCGGGGGCGTGCCACAGGGTCTGGTCTTTCTCGGCCAGCGCATAGCCCTTGCCCTTCACCGTCACGCAGTGCAGGATTTTGGGGCCCGGAATGCTCTTGAGGTCCTGCAGGATGGTGGCCAGGTGCTGCACATCGTGCCCGTCCACGGGGCCGAAGTAGCGGAAGTTTAGGGCCTCGAACAGGTTGCTCTGCTTGAGCAGCGTGGCCTTCATGGCCGACTCCACCTTGCGGGCAATCTGCTGGGGGTTGGGGCCGAACTTGCTGAGCTTGCCCAGCACGTTCCACAGCTCGTCGCGCACCTTGTTGTAAGTGCGGGAGGTGGTGATGTCGGTGAGGTATTCCTTGAGCGCGCCCACGTTGGGGTCGATGCTCATGCAGTTGTCGTTGAGGATGACCAGCAGGTTGGAGTTGGCCACGCCGGCGTGGTTCAGGGCCTCGAAGGCCATACCGGCCGTCATGGCGCCATCACCAATCACGGCAATATGCTGGCGGTCGAACTCCTTCTTATAGTCGGAAGCCACGGCCATGCCCAGCGCCGCCCCGATGCTGGTGCTGCTGTGGCCCACCCCGAAGGCGTCGTACTCACTTTCGCTGCGCTTGGGAAAGCCCGACATGCCGTGGTAGCGGCGATTCGTCGGGAACCGGTCGCGGCGGCCGGTGAGGATTTTGTGGCCGTAAGCCTGGTGTCCCACGTCCCACACCAACTGGTCGTAGGGCGTGTTGAACACGTAGTGCAACGCCACCGACAGCTCCACCACCCCGAGTGAGGCCCCGAAATGGCCGCCGTAAATCGAGACGGTGTCCACAATAAATTGCCGCAGCTCCTGGCTCACCTGCACCAACTGGTCGGGGCTGAGCTTTTTCAGGTCGTCGGGCGAGTTGATTTCCGCCAGCAGGGCACCAGGTTCGACAATCATGCTTCGGGGGTAGGAAAAGGGATATTAGTAGCGTGGCAACAGGTAACGGAAGCAGAAGGTTATGGTTTCTGCCTTCCGCAGGGAGTGCCGCAGACAAAGTTACGGGTTTTCCGTTCCGGCGGTTGATGTGGGGAGCAGCGGGCGGTAGTAGCGCGAACTTTGTAGTTCGCGCCTCCGCGCCGTTGCAACTGTCCGAACGGCGCGGGGACGCGAACTACAAAGTTCGCGCTACTGCCGCCGGTCATTTATTCTACCACCGCTCCCCTACCCAAATCCGTACCTTTACCCGACCCACCCGTTTTCCGTTTCCGATGCCCCAGCTAACCGAAACCCAGTCCGAAGACCAGCAGCTGCTCGACAAGCTCCGCCCCTCGCGGATTGTGCTGCCGGTGCTCATCGGCCTGAGCGTGGTGGGCTTCATGTTCTGGCGCAGCTACAAGCCCGGCGACTTGGCCCCCCTGGCAAACGCCAAGCCGCTCTGGCTGCTGCTGATGCTGGTGGTGCTGGTGGCCCGCGACGCCGGCTACGTGTACCGCATCCGCTACCTCACCCAGCGGGTGCTGAGCTGGCGCGCCGCCCTCGATGTGATTATGCTCTGGGAATTCTCGTCATGCGTGCTGCCCTCGGCGGTGGGCGGCACGGCCGTGGCGCCGGTGCTGCTGCACAAGGAGGGCATTCCGCTGGGCAAATCGGTGGCCTACATCATGGCCACGGCCATGCTCGACAACCTGTATTATGTGCTGGCCGTGCCGCTGGTGGTGCTCATCGGGGGCGACGCGCTGTATCCGCACGAGGCCCTGCAGGGCGGGCTAGTGGCCACGCTGCGCATCGGGTTTATATTGAGCTACGTGTTCGTGACGGTGTACGCGCTGCTGATGCTGTATGCCATCTTCATCAATCCGCAGTCGGTGAAGCGGCTGCTGGTGCGGCTGTTTTCGATGCGCGGCCTGCGCCGCTGGCGCAACAAGGCCTATAAGATGGGCAACGAAATGGTGCTGGCCTCGGGGGAGCTGCGCAACAACGGCCGCGCCTACTGGCTGCGCGCGGCCCTCAGCACGGCCTTCGTCTGGACGGCCCGCTACCTGGTTATCGGCTGCCTGATTGCGGCGTTTATCGACGTGAGCTGGCCGGAGTTCTGGCTGATTTTCGGCCGCAACCTCACTTACAAAGTCATCCTGCTGATTGCCATTACGCCCGGCGGCGCGGGCATTGCCGAGGGCGCGTTTCCCACGTTCTTCGGCAAGTTCATCGGCACGGCCACCATGACCAACTTCATGGTGCTGCTCTACCGCATCGTCACGTACTACCTCTACTTGGTGCTGGGCGCGGTGTTCCTGCCCCGCTGGGTGACGCGCATCTACGGCAAGAGGAAGGCGGAGCAGGTGCTATAGCCTTGTAGCCAGCCATTCCATTACTTGGCCGAGCTGCGGGCCTGCTGCATCCAGCGAAGTACCCGCCGGTCGGCCGGACGGTTGACCAAGGCTTTTTGCCGCAACACGGCTTCTTTATCCAGCAACGGCAGCCCTTGCTGCCAGTGGCAGCGCGCCCAGAATTCGGGCCAGCCCAGGAGCGCGTTTTCGTAGGTGCAGTCGAGGATGGCCCCGGCTTTTCGGGCGCGCAGATAATATTTTCCAGCCAGTTGCCCGGCCGACAGCGGCAGCGCCACCGGCTCGTCCCACATTCTCACCTCCCAGCCAGCCGCCTGCAGGCAGCACACCAGCCGGGTCAGGTTACCGACTTCGAACGGCAGTTGAATGTCGCAGTCGGCCACCAGACGGCGCGGAAGCGCGGGCACCTGGCAGCGCAGCGCAAACGTGCCTAGCACCCCAAATACTATCCCCGCCGCCACCAGCTCGTGGAGCGTGCGCAGATAACGTTGTTCGTGGGTGGCCGTCATCGAGAAGAAATAAAATCAGCTTGGGTTGCAGAGAGTCGGCAGAGGCGGGCGGCTGGATTTGCCGCGCTTCCCTGGCCCGCTTACGCTTTGTCTGACAAGGTCTCCACAATCTGCGGGGCCGCCATACAGCTCAATACCCGGCTTTGCGGGTCCCAGTCGCCGGAAAGCGTGCCGTCGGAGTGCAGGATAAGCTTCTGCACGACATCCGTGGCGGTAGCGGCCTGCAGGGCGGGATAACTGGAGGTTTCGAAGATGACATCAAGGCCCTGATAGCGGTAGTGCTCGTTATAATAATAGTATCCGAAGGTGCTGCCCGCATACTGCCAGCCGGCCCGCGGGTTTTCCAGCGAGGGTACCACGGCCGCCAGCAGGGGCTCGATGGGCACCCGCTGGGCTTCAATCCACTCCGTAAACACGTTAGGCAGATAGCTACCTTCCAGCCGGCTCAGCTCCCGGAACACCACCTGTCGCACCCCCAACCCAGCCGCCCACGCCAAATATTGCTCTACATCAGGCAACGTGGCCACGCCAGCGCGGGTGAGGATGCACGAGTTTTTGATAGCCAAATGCGCGTGCAGCCACCGCACGGTGGCCTCGTACACGGCGTTGTGCCGGATGGGCTGGTTGCGGTTGAAGCGCATGATGCCTTGGTTCACTGCTTCGTCGGGGTGGCAGCGGGAGAGTTCCAATCGGGTCAGCCCGAAATCCTGCAAAGCCAACCCCAGATCAGGGCTGGTGGCCAGGCCGCTACCGTTGGTGTAGAGCACCTTCTCGTCAAACACTACGCCCTCCTGCTCCAGCCCGCGCAGGCAAACCAGCAGGTCGCGCAGCCAGCGCGGCTCGGCCGTCGCCTCCAGACCCGACAAACTCAACCCCAGCGGAAAGCCCCGAAAAGGCCGCAGCACATCGGCCAACCGCTTGAAATACGCCGGGTAGTCATCAATCAGACGCTTGGCCGTGAGGCGGTGGTCGGCGTCGCGCTGCAACTCTTCCGAGCAGAAAGCGCAGTGCGCATTGCAGCGCACTGCGTTGGCAAACGGCGTAAATGTGAGGCCCGGCCGCAGCTGCCACGCCTGCCCAAACGCCTGCACCGGCACCGGTACGGCGGGCTGGTACAGCCGCCAGGCCGCCTGCCGGAAGTGGGCCAGCTCGGCCGACGTAGCGGCCACCTGAAACGCGTTGCGGAGGGAAAAAGCCATAAAAAGAGCCCTGAGGTTGGGCAACTGCACTGCTGCCATCAGGCAATATACGGCCGTCCGGCAACCAGTCTGCCGGCGGATGCTTACTTGCCCGCCTCCAGCGTCGGGGCCGGCTCGGCGGGCACGGGGCGCTGGTAGGTTTGCCAGAACTCAGGGCGGTAAGGCACTTTGGCGAGCTGCCAACGGCCACCACCACCCAAGTCACCCTTTAGCTTCGGATCCGGTATTTCAGCCGCATTTACCAACTTGGGGGGCGTGAAGTATACCTCGCAGGTCAGCTGACCGTGGAAGGGAGAATTGCCCAGCACGCGTCCGATAGAAGCAGCTTGGGCAATACTGCCAGCCGCATAGTACCGGCCATTTACCGCCTGCTGATACATGACCACATGGGTCGTGCGACTTGTCGTATACACCCGGTCGTAGAGGCGGGCAATCGTATTGCCCCGACCATAGTATTTGCGCGCAATCGAGTTGTTTTGGATGGTATCATCCTGCCACAAGGCTTCGTAGCGTACTACCGCGTAATTGTCCTGGCGCACATAAACCCGACCGGAGTAGCCTGCCGTCAGATACATACCAGTAGCCCGGTGGCTAGCGCGCTTGGCCGCGAAGCGAATCACGTATACCGATTGCCCGTCACGTTGCTCAATAGTATCCAGGCGCAGCTGGTACTTGCCCAGCATACTGTTCTTGAACAATGGCGAAATACGCACTGGATCGAAGCCGCCCGCAAACCCATGGCCGCCTTCCTCAAGAGTAGCAGGTCGCGTAGCGGAAACTACCTGAGCCAGATCGTTCTTCTGCTGCACCTGTTCGATTGGTGTTGGCTCCATCATCAGAAAGCCGCCACCCCAGTTATGATAACCAGCTGGAGTCCATAGCTGACTGGTATACTCCACGTCGCTTCGTAGCGTATCAAAGTTGATGGCCCGCCGCCGGGTGTAGGCCTGCTGGGTGTAATCCTGCCGCTCGTAGTTGGTTTCCGCAGCCTTAATCACCTTTTTCATAATCCGCTTCGGGTCCTGCGACTGGGCACTCACGCGCACATCGGCCAAAGCAAAAGCAGCCGGCGCGAGGCGCACCTGCAGCGCGGAACCAGCTGCCGCCACCAGCGTAGCCGGCTCGTAGCCGATGCTGCTGATCTGCACCAACTCACCCCGGCGCACTTCCAGCCGGAACCGGCCCTGCGCATCCGTCACGGTACCGGCGCTGCGGGCGGGCACGGCCACCGTGGCAAAGGGCACTGGCTGCCCGGTTTTGCGGTCGAGCACCACACCGCTGAGAGGGAAAGCCGCGCCGGTTTTGGCAACGGGGCGCTGGGTAGCGGCATTCTGCTGGCCCAACCGGCCCGGCGGCTGGTTGGCGGGTGTTTCGGCCGCCGCTGGTGTAGCATCCGCGACAATACCCGTAGCGGCGTGCGGCGGCTCAATGGTTTTCAGGAACAGAAACCCATCCACGGCCTCGCTCCAAGGGCCGGCAACCGGCAGAAACTCGAATGCATGCGTGGTCAGGCGGCGGCTAGGCGCGTCGTGCTTGAGGCTAATGAAGCTGTAGTCCTGCCCCTGGGCAAGCAGGTCGGCTTCCAGAGAACCGGAGGCGGGCGGTGGCACCAGCTGGTGCTTGCCCCAGTAGCCGAAGCCGTGGGTGCCGCCGCCGGCCAGCGTGCTGAGCACATACACCGCCTCGGGGCCCAGCGCCGCTTTCACGGTCTGGCCCATGGGCTTGAACTCCTGCAGCTCCGGTTGTTCCAGTCCGATCACTTTGCCGGCCAGGTGCCCGATAGCGCCCCAGCAGACCACCTTTTCCTGTGGGTGCTGGCGCAGATACCATAGTAGGTTATCGGCCATCTGGGCGTCGCGGGCGTTGCTGTCTTTGGCCTTGAACTCAGCGGAGTCTTTCACGGCCGGGTCGTTGGTGGCGTAATCGTGCGCTAAAGCTTGCAGGCTGCGTACCTGTTGCAGCCAGAAGGTGGCCCGCTCCCGCCGCCGGGCATCGGGGCCGGCCGCTACTTTGGTCAGCAGCTTGCGGGCCTTCCCCAGCTGCATATCAAAGAGCAGAATCTGGTGCGAGGGTGGGAAGATGTTATGCTCGCCCATCATGCTCACGCACTCGTCGAGGTAGTCGTAGGCAATGCCGTCGGCACCTTTTTCGGGCTTGAGGAACACTTCCAGTTCCTCAAGCATCTCGTCGTCGTTCCAACTCACCTGCGAGTCGAAACCGGTGACGCGCAAGCCGCCTTTGCCCAGCAGCGGCAGCATGGCCTGAAACTCCTGCGTCTGGGTCCAGACCGGATACACCGAGGCCGAAATGGCCGCCGGTACCGGCGCGCCCCGCTGGATTTCCCGCTCGGCACGGTCCAGGGCATAGAAGCCACTTTCGAAGGCCACCGTGGTAAAGCCCATTCGTTCCTTCAGGAACCGAATCAGCCGGATTTTGGCCTCAGTGGCCGTGCCCACGCCATGGGTGGGCTCGCCCAGCATCACCACCCGCGCCCCGCCAATTTCCTGGCGCAGAAACTCCAGGTCCGAGAAGTCGGTGTCGGCGGGATTGATACTGCGGATGGCATGGGTGAGCAGCGGGGCGGCTGCCGGAGCCGTGGTGGCGGGGGTTGTGGGTTGGGCCAGGGCCGGAGCCGTAGCGGCGGTGAGCAGGCAGCAGGCGGCCAGCAACCGGAAATTCACAGGCATAACAATCAAGTAATTCAGGGAGTAATAATTCTGCCGCCAAACTACATAAGCTATTCCGGATACTCTCCACTATACTATCAGCTACCTGACTGCTAAGGTGCAGGTAGCTACACCTACACCTAGCGCACCGGCAACAGCGCCATCCGAGAGGCCTGAAAACAAAAAAGCCCTTCCGCACGGGGCAGAAGGGCTTTTCTGTGTTTTCAGACGGCTTTTTCAAACCGGTTGCAGGAGCTTACTCCTTCTCGAGACGCAGCTCAGCACCGGCGGCGCTTTTCAGCGTCAGCTTGTCGTCGGTGAGGGTTACTACGTTGAACGTGTTGCTCTGGGCAGCGCCATCGGGGGTCATGGTGATGGTTTTACCGGCCTGATCGAACGTGTACTTGCCGTTTACGGCACCAGCGGGCGAGGTCATGTTGTACTGGCCGTTGGCGAAGAAGGTGATGCGCTCATCTTCCTGGGCATCGGTCTGCTTTACTTTGTCGCCGGCGGCGCTCAGTTCTTTATCCGTTTTCCAGACTTTGCTTTGCGTGCCGTAGAGCATGTTTACGCCTTCTACTTTGCCTTCCTTGCTGCCACACGAGGCGGCAAACAACGACACGAGCATCAGGAGGCTGGCCAGGTAGCGGAACGGATGGGAGAGAGTTTTCATGGAATTCCGTGAAATGGTTGAGAGATGGAAAGCGTGTTTTGCCTGAGCCGGAGGGTGCCGGCTGACCACTGGCAACCCCAGTGTTGCGCTTCTTACGGGAGGTTGCGGCAAGATGTTTACAGCTGATATATATGGCCTGATAACTTATTGCGGATCTTGGCGTAAGAAGCCACACGACAGGCCCTGAAGCTGGTAGTCGGCTCTTTTCCCACTCTTCCAACCCAACGCACGACTATGGGACTCTTTGATTTTCTCTCGAACGAAGGCGAAAAAAAACCCGTTGAACCCGTTAAGCCCGCTGCTACCGGTGACACCGACTTCTTCGGCAATGCCAACGCCGCCGCTGGCGAAACCTACACGGTAGTAAGCGGCGACTCGCTCTCTAAAATTGCCCGCAACCACTACGGCGACGGCACCAAATGGAAGCAGATATACGAAGCCAACAAAGCCATCATCGGCGCCGACCCCGACAAAATCGAAATCGGCCAGGTACTGACCCTGCCCAAAGAATAGCCGTTTCCTTTTCCAGGAAATATTCTAAAAGCCGCCTTGCAAAGGGCGGCTTTTTTTGTGTCTTTTCCTGCCGCTTTGGCCGCTGAGCAGGCTGGTTTCGCACCCGTAAACCGGCTGGCCAGCGGCGGCATTTTCAGCTACCACTACCGCTGCAGCGGCAGTAGCCGGGGCCATACCGGGGGATTACAGAAGCCGGCAACTCCGACTAGCCGAATAAGTCATCAAGCATATAAATCAAATCATCAGACACATACACACAACCTCCACTACAGATACAGCCATCAGGAGCGCGCAAACGGCGTTCTTTTGCTTGCGCCAAAAAAAATAACCGGTAGCTGTTGCAGATATCAAAACTGCGCCTATACCTTTGCAACACCAACCCGGTACTCCCCCGCTCGCGGCGGGGAAGTTTTCATAGGATTTATACAGAAGTGGCGAGAGAATAGGCTCCCTGACCCACTGGCAACCTTCGACCGCGCGAAAGGTGCCAATTCCTACCCGACCAGCCATCCGGCGGCGGGGCATATAACCTCGGAGTACCATGGAAAACACACTCGCTTTCGCCCCCCAGTACCCCACCGCTTCGGCCGCCTTCGGGCCTGCTGCTTCGCCGTGGGGTTTGCGCGTTTCTGCGGCTACGGCCCCAGCTGCCGGCCGAATGCGAATGCGCGGCTGTTGCGGCGCGTGTTGTTGCTGTTGCTAGCCTGAGTCCGGCTACGCAGCCCCCCTCCCCCCTCCTGCACACCTGACCGGTACCGGCCTGCCCTGGCCCCCGGCTCCCTCCTTTGCTTTGGCCTGACCGGTTCCGTGCGCGGTTCGGCTGGCTCGGCAGAGGCCTCTGCTACGCTTCGGCGCGGCATTTCAGCGGTCTACGCTCCCCTTTCCCATACCCAAACGCCTTCCAAACCAGCCCTGCCATGTCCACGCAGAACCTCCACTTCGAGACCCTTCAGCTCCACGCCGGCCAGCAGCCCGACCCCGTTACCGGTTCGCGCGCCGTGCCCATCCACCAGACCACCAGCTACGTGTTCAAAAATGCCGAGCACGGCGCCAACCTGTTTGCGCTGAAGGAGTTCGGCAACATCTACACCCGCCTGATGAATCCCACCACCGACGTGTTTGAGCAGCGCGTGGCGGCTCTGGAAGGCGGCGTAGCGGCCTTGGCGGTATCGTCGGGGCAGGCGGCCCAGTTCATTGCCCTCAACAACATCCTGCAGGCAGGCGACAACTTCGTAAGCACCACCCATCTGTATGGTGGCACTTACAACCAGTTCAAGGTGGCGTTCAAGCGGCTGGGCATTGAAGTGCGCTTCGCCGACGGCGACCAGCCTGCCAAGTTTGAGGCCCTGATTGACGAGAACACCAAGGCCATCTACCTGGAAACCATCGGCAACCCTAGCTTCAGCATTCCCGATTTTGAGGCCATTGCCGCCATTGCCCGCAAGCACGACCTGCCGCTCATCGTGGACAACACCTTCGGGGCGGGCGGCTACCTGTTCCGGCCTTTGGAGCACGGCGCCAGCATCGTGGTGGAATCGGCTACGAAGTGGATTGGCGGACATGGCACCAGCGTGGGTGGCGTGATTGTGGACGGCGGCACCTACGACTTCGGCAACGGCAAGTTCCCGCAGTTCACCGAGCCGTCCGACGGCTACCACGGGCTGGTGTTCAACGACGTATTCGGCAAGAACGGGCCGTTCGGCAACATTGCCTTCATCATCCGGGCCCGGGTGGAAGGCCTGCGCGACTTTGGTCCGTCGCAGAGTCCGTTCAACTCTTTCCTACTGCTGCAGGGCCTCGAAACGCTGAGTTTGCGGGTGGAGCGCACTGTGGAAAACGCCCTGCGCGTGGCTACCTGGCTGGAGCAGCACCCGCAGGTGGAAGCCGTGAACTACCCCGGCCTGCCCAGCAGCCCCTACCACCGGCTGGCCCAGAAATACCTGAAGCGCGGCTTCGGCGGCGTGCTCACTTTCGCCATCAAAGGCAGCAAGGAAACCGCCACCCAGTTCATCGACAACCTGAAGCTGGTGAGCCACCTGGCCAACGTCGGCGACGCCAAAACGCTCATCATTCAGCCCTCGGCCACCACGCACCAGCAGCTGTCCGACGCCGAGCAGCGCGCCGCCGGCGTGACGCCCACGTTGCTGCGCCTGTCAGTGGGCATCGAGCATTTCGACGACATCCGGGCCGACTTGCAGCAGGCCTTCGACGCCGTGCGCAACGCCGCCACGCCAGACCCCAAAGAAACTACGCTGCTGCCCGAGCCGCAGCCCGAACATGCCGCACCGCTGGAGGTGTAAGTGAGAGTGGGGTTACGGGCGGGCTGTTTTGAGAGGGCAGCCCGCCCCGCCTCCAGCCTCGCGGCACGCGGGCAGGACGTCGGCTTTTTTGTGAGAGAGGAAGCCAATACTCCCTGCCCGCCCATGGCCGGGGCTGGGCCGGCACTGCCGGCTCAGCCTGCGGGCTATGGATATTCTCACGGCCCCGGTGGCCGATTTGCACCGCCGGGCTCCGGCCTGGCATACGCGCCGCAGGCGGGCAGCCGGTGCGCCACTTGCACCGACTGGCGGCCACGCGCTTCGCACGTCGCGAAACTGATTTTCGCGCTCCTTTTTTCTTTCTGATGAGCTCTACTATTTCTTCTGACGCGCCGCACGTGTTCCGGTTGCCCCGGCCGCTGCGGCTGGAAAACGGGGCGCTGCTGCCGCAGGTGGAAATAGCCTACCAGACCTACGGCCGCCTCAACGCCGCCCGCGACAACGTGGTGTGGGTGTGCCACGCCCTCACGGCCAACGCCAACGTGCTCGACTGGTGGCCCGGCCTGTTCGGGGCCGGCTGCCACTTCGATCCGGCCGACTGGTTTGTAGTATGCGCCAACGTGGTGGGCTCCTGCTACGGCAGCACCGGCCCCGTGTCGCCGCCCGATTCTGCGGCCGAGTCGCTGTACCATGCGTTTCCGCTGCTGACGGTGCGCGACCTGGTGGCGGTGCACGAGGCGCTGCGCGAGCACCTGGCTTTGCGCCAGATCAATACGCTGATTGGAGGCTCGCTGGGCGGGCAGCAGGCCGTGGAGTGGGCCGTGCAGCAGCCTACGCTGTTTGAGAATCTGGTTTTGATTGCCACCAACGCCCGCCATTCGGCCTGGGGCATTGCCTTCAACGAGGCGCAGCGGCTGGCCATCTTCGCCGACCCGACGTACGCGGCGGCCACGCCCGAGGGCGGCGCGGCCGGCCTGCGGGCGGCCCGGGCCATGGCCCTGCTCAGCTACCGCAGCTACGACGCCTATCAGCGCAGCCAGACCGAAACCACCGACGACGCGCTGGATGGCTTCCGGGCCAGCTCCTACCAGCGCTACCAGGGCGACAAGCTGGTGGCCCGCTTCAACGCCTACTCCTACGTGGCCCTGAGCCGCACGATGGACTCGCACCACGTGGGGCGCGGCCGCGGCGGCGTGCGGGAGGCCCTGGGCCGCATCCGGGCCCGCACCCTCGTCATCAGCATCACCTCCGACGTGCTGTTTCCGCCCGCTGAGCAGCAGCTTTTGGCCCAGCACATTCAGGGCGCCATGTACGCCGAAATGGACTCCCAGTACGGCCACGACGGCTTTCTACTGGAAACCACCCAGCTCACGCACTTTCTCGAACGATTTTCTGTCCAGACCTATGTCCATTAATCCTGCTCCCGCTTCTGCCCCGCTTCGTATTGGCCTGATTGGGTTCGGCTGCGTGGGCCAGGGCCTCTACGACATTCTGCAGCAGCAGCCCGAAGCAGGCTTTGAAATTGCCCGCATTGCCGTCAAGAACCCCACCAAAGCCCGTACGCTGCCACTAAACCGGTTCGACTTCCGCGCCGACGACCTGCTGCAGGATGCCTCGCTGGACGTACTGGTGGAGGTGATTGACGACGCCGACGAGGCCTTCCGGCTGGTGCGCGAGGCGCTGTGCCAGGGCCGCCGCGTGGTGACGGCCAACAAGGCCATGCTGGCCCGCCACTTGCCGGAGCTGGTGCAGCTGCAGCAGCAAACCGGCGGCACGCTGCTCTACGAAGCAGCCGTGTGCGGCAGCATTCCGGTGATTCGCACCCTCGATGCCTACTTCGGGGCCGAGCCGCTGCGCAGCGTGACCGGCATCCTCAACGGCTCGTCCAACTACGTGCTGACCCGCATGGGCGAAGCCGGCGCCGACTACGCCCCGGCGCTGGCCGAGGCCCAGCAGAAAGGCTTCGCCGAAACCGACCCCACCCTGGACATGGGCGCCTTCGACCCGCGCTCCAAAGCCGTGCTGCTGGCTGCCCACGCCTACGGCGCGTTCCTGAACCCCGACGAGGTACTGAACCTGGGCATTGAGGGCATCAGCGCCGTCGATATTGCCTTTGCCGCCAGCCAGGGCCAGAAAATCAAAGTCATTGCCGGCCTGCAGCGTTTGCCTGACGGCCGCGTGACGGTGCTGGTGACCCCGCAGCTGGTGGGCCCTGAGTCGCCGCTGTACAGCGTAGACGACGAGTTCAACGGCGTGGTAATTGAGGCCGATTTCGCCGGCGAGCAGTTTCTGCGGGGCCGCGGGGCCGGCGGGCACCCCACCGGATCGGCAGTGCTGGCCGATCTGGCCGCGCTGCGCCAGGGCTTCGCCTACCAGTACCCCAAAGCCGCCGAAGCCCCGGAGTACGCCTCCGACCTGGAAGTGGAAATCTACCTACGCACCGACGAGGACCGCATCATCGACCTGCTCGACTTCAGCGAGATTTCCGAGGAAGCCGACGAGGACGAATACGTAGTAGGCTACGTGGCCCTGGCCCACCTCATCCGCCACCGCGACACGCTGCGCAAGTACGGCGCCTTCATCGTGCGCACAGGCCGCCTGCGCCCCGTCAGCACCAACGAGCTGGTGGCCGAAGTTTCGGCGTGATAAACCTGTCATTGCGAGCGGAACGACGTACACCGTCCTGCTCGCAGTTCTTAACCCTTAGTACATTGAAGCCCCTGACGTTTGCGCAATGTTGGGAGCTTTTGGGTGAAGCAGGATTGTAGCGCGAAGCCTTTGCTTCGCGTATGGCCTAACAGCTTCAGCACGATAGTGCCAGCTACACGCGAAGCAAAGGCTTCGCGCTACTGCGGCGGGGCGGCTCCGGTAGCTTCCGGAGCAGGCGGCGCCACTTGTTGCACTGAATCGGGCGGGACCTGCAGCAAATCGGGCTGCCAGGCCAGGGGCGGCGCGGGCGGCACCTGCAGGCCGATACGGCGCGGCAGCAATAGAGCCGTTACCTGCGCGTCGCGGCGGGGGTTGAGGGCAGCGGCCAACAGCGGGCCGGGTGCGCCGCTACCCAGCAGGGGCCGCAGGAAGTCGCGCACGGCGAAGTAGGCGGAGTCGATGTAGGTGGGTTCGAAGGAGTAGGGCACGTGGCCGGCCCCACGCAGGCGGCGCAGCACGTTGGGCACGCCCACGGCATTGGCCCGCAGGCGCAGCGCCCCGCTGCCGTACACCAGCTGGGCCGGCAGCTGCGCCCCGATGGTGCCCCGGGCGTAAGGCACCAGTCCGTCGCGGGTGCCGTGCACGCTGCACAGGGGCGGGTCGCCGGCTTCCAGCCAGCTGGCCCGGGCCAGCGCCCCGCACAGATTAATGACGCCGCGCGGGCGGCTGCTGTAGCCGGGGTGGCCGCCGCTGCCTTCCAGTCCGCCCAAGGCGGCTAGGTCGAGGTAGGCGGGCACTTCGGCGGGCTTGTTGAGGTAGCCGGTTTGCAGGGCCATGAAGCCGCCGGCTGAGGAACCGCCCACGAACACGTACTGCGGGTGCACCCGAAACCGCTTGGCCGTGGCCGCATCATGCCGGAAAAACCGCACGGCCGCCCGCATGTCCTGAGTGGCCCGGATGGCCGCCCGGCCGATGCCCACGGTATCAAACGGAAAGAAATACAGCCGGTAGTCAATGGTGGCCGCGACGTAGCCGAGGCGGGCCAGCCGGGTGCAGAGGGCCGTCATCACGGCATCGTCGCGGGTGCCGGTCAGGAAGCCGCCCTCGTGGGCCAGCACTACCAGCGGGCGGCGGCGCACGGTGTCGCCGGCGGGCTCATACACATCCATGTACAGCGTCTGGGGCAGGCCCAGCATGGTCGTGACGTGGGCAAACTCCACATTGCGGCGCACCTGCACCTGCCGGAACAGCGGGCGGTGGTAGCGGCCGTGGGTGGTATCGATGGGCATACGCTGGGCGGCCGCCGGGGCCGAGAGCAGCATATGGAGCAGCAGCAAAACAGGAAGCAGGTAGCGCACAGGCAGAATCGGCGGAAACAGCAGCCACCTCACCCGCAAAGTTCGGGCTAGTTTTCGGGAAGTACGCCGGCACGATGCGGGCGGGCGTAGCGCGAACTTTGTAGTTCGCGCCTCTGAACGACAATCGTTGCAACGGCGCGGGGCGCGAACTACAAAGTTCGCGCTACGGCTGCGGGGCCGGCCGGAAATCCGGCCAACCCCTCTAAGTTTGCGGCGGTTCCTTCTGCTGCTTACGCCATGCCTACTACCGCCCCTCCTTTCCTGCGTCCTCATGATCAGGTAGCCATTGTTTGCCCCGCCCGCTCGGCCTCGCACCAGGAACTGGCCGCCGCCGTGGCCACCCTCGAAAGCTGGGGCCTGCGCGTGGTGCTGGGCGAAAGCACCAATGTGGCGCATCACCAATTCGGGGGCGACGATGAAATCCGGCGCCGCGACTTCCAGCAGCAGCTCGACAACCCCGAAATCCGGGCCATCCTGAGCGCCCGCGGCGGCTACGGCACCACCCGCATCATCGACCAGATCGACTTTTCCCGCTTCGCCGAAAACCCCAAATGGGTAGCCGGCTTCTCCGACATCACCACCCTCAACTGCCACCTGCTGGCGCTGGGCCACCAGAGCATCCACGGCGTGATGCCGCTGCTGTTTGGGCAAACCGGCGGCGAGGAGTCGCTGGAAAGTCTGCGGCGGGCGCTGTTTGGGGAGCCGGTGCGCTACGAGGTGGCGCCGCACGCGCTCAACCGCTTCGGCACGGCCACCGGCGAGCTAGTGGGCGGCAACCTGAGTTTGCTGCAGACCCTCACCGGCACCCGCTCCGACGTGGCCACGGCCGGCCGCATCCTGTTCCTGGAAGACATCGACGAGTACCTGTATGCCATCGACCGGATGATGGTGCACCTGGACCGCACCGGTAAGCTACAGCACCTAGCCGGCCTGCTGGTGGGCCACTTCACCAACCCCCAGGACAACACCATCCCCTACGGCCAGACGCCCAACGAAATCATCCAGCACTACGCCGATAAGTACGATTTTCCGGTAGCCCACGGCTTTCCCGTCGGCCACGAGCCCCGGAACATGGCCCTGATCTGCGGCCGCCCCGCCCGCCTCACCGTGGATGCCACCGGCAGCCGGCTGGAGTATATGTAACCCGTAAATTTCCACTCAATGTCTGTCAACCTTCACCTTGTCACGGCCGCAGATTTTGCGGCACATACCGCTGGCCTGACCGAGTTGCTGCGCGATGCTGTTGATTCAGGCGCTTCGGTGGGCTTTCTGCCGCCGCTGGCTGCGGCGGAGGCCCGGGAGTTCTGGGCGGGCGTGGAAAAGGATGTGGCCGCAGAAACTACGCTGCTGCTGGTAGCTGCAGAGGCCGGCCAGCTGGTGGGCACCGTGCAACTGGTGCTGGCCACTAAACCCAACGGCCTACACCGCGCCGAAGTGGCCAAGCTACTCGTGCACTCCCAATTCCAGCGTCGCGGCATCGGGCGGCAGCTGATGCTGGCCGTGGAAGAGCTGGCCCGCCAGCACCAGCGCAGCACGCTGGTCCTCGACACCCTGCAGGGCGCCGGCTCCGAGCAGCTGTACCAGCAGCTCGGCTACGTGGCCGTGGGCGCCATCCCGCAGTTCGCACGCGTGGCCAGCGGCGCGCTGGAAGCTACGGTGGTGTACTATAAGCTGCTGAAGTAAACAATGAGCCAATTACTAAAAACGCCCCTGCGTATCTACGCAGGGGCGTTTTTAGTATTCGTCAACCACCAACTACTCGCCGTACACCGTCTGCAGCACGGTCTGGCCCACGGCCTTGAGCGTGCGCCGGTCAATGACACTCATGTTGTCGTCGGTGGTGTGGTGATAGGGCTGGAACTGGCCGGTGGGCAGGTAGTCGATGATGTCGATGGTGCGGATGCCGGCCTGGTTGGTGAAGGCGTGGTCGTCGGTGATGCCCGGCGAATCCTGAAACAGGAAGTAGTCGGAGTAGCCGATTTGGGCGGCCAGGTTCCACACTTTATCCACCACGTCGCGGGCACTTTCGCGGGAAATTCCTTCGCGGGTGAACTTGGCGTTTTTGGCGCCCACCATGTCCAGCAGAATCCCGAACTCCGGCTTGTAGTTGCCGGGCACTAGGTTTTTGCTCCAGTACTGCGAGCCCAGGCACCAGCTGGAGCCGCCCGACGTTTCCTGGCTGGCCAGCTGGTTGGTCAGCTCGCTCTGGGTGCTGGAATCGTAGCCGTAGTCTTCGGAGTCAAACAAGATGAAGTCGATACCGACGGCGGGCGTGAGGCTGTCGGGCTGGGCGGCCAGCACGCGGGCCATTTCCAGGGCAATGCCTACGCCGCTGGCGCCGTCGGAAGCGCCGTCGAGAGGGGCGTTTTTGCGCTTGGTGTCCTTATCGGCAAAGGGGCGGGTGTCCCAGTGCGTGAAGATGGCCACGCGGCGCGCGGCCTGTGGCTGAAACTGCGCGATGATGTTGCGCGACTTCAGCATCTTGCCATCGAAGGCCATGGCCACAAACGGCTGCTCGCGCACCGTCAGGCCCAACGCCTTAAACCGGGCTACCACCCAGTCGCCGGTGTTTACGTGGGCAGCCGTGTTGGGCACCCGTGGCCCGAAAGCCACCTGCTTGGCCACGTAAGCGTAGGCTGAGTCGGGGTTGAAGGCCGGCGCGGCGGGCAGCTTGGCCGGCGCTTCTACCTCGGTGGTAGCGGGCTTTTTGTCGGGGCAGCCGGTGAGCAGCAGCAGCGCGGCCAGAGCAGCTGGCGCAAGGCGGAAGATTTTCATTAGGCAAGAATAAGGGACGTCATGCAAAGCGGAGCGAAGCATCTCGCCTGCTGACATTGGATTACTAATTGGTAGTCAGCACGCGAGATGCTCCGCTCTGCATGACGTTCTAATCTACATGACGGGCTGTTTACTCTTCGCTGTAAGCCCAGTCGATGCCGGCTTTGGTATCCTTCACCACGATGCCCTGGGTTTTGAGGGCCGCGCGGATCTGGTCTACTTTGTCGTAGGCCTTGGTGGCTTTGGCTTCCTGGTAGAACTCCAGCGTGAGGCTGAGCAGGTCTTCGGCGCTGGCGCGGGGTTCGTCCACGAGGCCCAGCACATCGGCTACCAGCGTCTGGTAGGCGTCGGTGGCTTCCTGCAGCGCGGCGGCGCTGACCGTGGCCAGCGTGGCCGGGTTAGCGTGGAAGCCGTTGAGCTTACGCAGCAGATTGAACAGGCTGGCAATGGCGCGGGCCGTGTTCAGGTCGTCGTTCAAACCCACAAAGCAATCCTGCACCAGCTTGCGCAGCTCGGCGTCGGCGGTGGTGGTGTCGGGCACCTTGCCCTCGGCCACGGGCGCCACCGTGCGCGCCTTGATAACGTCCGACGAGAGGCTGGCTTCGCGCAGCTTATCCAGCAGGCGCAGGCCGTTCATCAGCTTGCGGTAGCCTTTGCGGGCCGCCTGCAGGCCTTCGTCGGTGATATCCACAGTGCTGCGGTAGTGGGCCTGCAGCAGGAAGAAGCGCACCGTCATGGGCGAGTAGGCCTGCGCCAGCGTGGCGTTGGTGCCTTCAAACAGCTGGCTCATGGTGATGAAGTTGCCAACAGCCTTGCTCATCTTGGCGCCGTTCACCGTAATCATGTTGTTGTGCATCCACACCTGCGCCTCGTTGGTGGGGTGGTTGCAGGCCTGGCTCTGGGCTATTTCGCACTCGTGGTGCGGAAACATCAAATCCAGCCCGCCGCCGTGGATGTCGAACTCGGCGCCGAGGTACTTGCGGCTCATAGCCGAGCACTCCAGGTGCCAGCCCGGAAACCCGTCGCTCCAGGGTGAAGCCCAGCGCATCAGGTGGCGCTCATCGGCGCGTTTCCAGAGGGCAAAATCCAGCGGGCTGCGTTTTTCTTCCTGGCCGGCGAGGTTGTCGCGCGAGCCAGCCAGCAGCTCTTCCACCACGCGGTTGGAGAGCTTGCCATAGTTGCGGCCGGCGGCGTTGTAAGCGGGCACATCAAAGTACACCGAGCCGTTGGACTCGTAGCCGAAGCCGTTGTCGATGATCTGCTGCACCATCTCAATCTGCTCGATGATGTGGCCGCTGGCGCGGGGCGTGATATCGGGCGGCAGGCAGCCCAGGGCCGTCATATGGGCCTGGTAGAGGTTGGCGAACTGCTCGGCCACCTGCATAGGCTCCAACTGCTGGGCGCGGGCGCGCTTGCTGATCTTGTCTTCGCCCTCGTCGGCGTCGCCTTCGAGGTGGCCTACGTCGGTGATGTTGCGCACGTAGCGCACCGTGTAGCCGAGGTGGCGCAGGTAGCGCGTCAGCACATCAAACACCACCGGCCCGCGGGCGTTGCCCACGTGGGCCTCGCTGTACACGGTCGGGCCGCAGAGGTACACCCCCACGAAGGGCGCGTGCAGGGGTTCGAACGGGGCTTTGCGGCGGGTAAGCGTATTATAAAGCGAAAGAGGGTGCTGCATAGCCGCAAAGGTAATCAGGTTGGTGAGGTGATGAAGTAATGAAGTGATGGGGTGACAGGTGAGTGTCAGGTTAGAACGTCATTCCGAGCATCGCGAGGAATCTCGCGTGCTGAAGTTGCAACGGTAATCAGGCGTCAGCAAGCGAGATGCTTCGGCTGCGCCTCTGCATGACGTTCAACCATTCACCTCATCACCCCATCACCCCATCACTTTTCAACCAACCGATACGTGGCCAGCGTCGGAAAGTGGTCGGAGTACGGAATTTCGTAGTGCACCCAGAACTCATCCACCTGCCACTCGGGGCCGGCAAACTGGTTGTCGATGCGGACGAAGGGCAGGCGGCCGTTGTAGGTGGCGCCCACGCCGTTGCCCACGGTAGCCCAGGCATTCTGGAACCGGTCGGCCAGCTGGTCGTAGCTGTAGCTATAGGGCAGGTCGTTGAGGTCGGCGCAGAGCAGCAGCGGGTAGGGGCTGCGCTCGAAGCGCTGCACCAGCGTATCCACCTGCCAGCTGCGGGCCACCAGCCCGCGCTTGAAGCGGCGCAGCAGCCCCAGGCCCTTCTTCTTCAGGCCCGACTTGCTGGAGTAGCTGTCCACGATGTCCTGCTCGTCCATGCTCATGCTCTGCAGGTGGAAGTTGAACACCCGGATAGTGTCGCCGGAGGGCAGGCGCAGGTCGGCCCACATGGCGTGGTTCTGGCTGAGCTTGCCAAACTGCACGGTGCCGCGCCGCAGCATGGGGTAGCGCGAGAAGATGGCCATGCCGAACTCGGAGCCGGCCCCGTTGGTGAGGGTCTTGGACAGAAACGCCTGCCGCCCGCTCCGCTCCCCAATCCGCTCCACGGCGTTGAACACGTTTTTCTCACGGCTCGTGGACGTGCGCGGCTCGTTGTAGAACTCCTGCAGACACACGATTTCGGCGGGGCTGTCGGCCAGCCACTGAATCATCTTTTTCGAGGAGCTCAAGTCTTTATCGCGCAGCTGCGGATACACGTTGAAGATGCGCACGTTGGCGCTCAGCACCCGCACCCGCGGGCCGGCCGTGCTGTCGGCAGCCAGCGGGGCTAGGCGCAGCGGATGCACCGCCAGCCCGCGCTGAAAATGCGGCCACGTGAGCACCGCTATTCCGATAGGCAACGCCGCCACCCGCCAGTTGCGCAGCACCCAGTAGAAGGCAGCCACCAGGTTGAGGGCTAGCGCCACGGGCAGCGTGAGGGCCCCGAAAGCCGCCGGCCAGAAGGTATAGGCCGGTATCTGCACGCAGGCAATGGCCGCGAGCAGCCAGCCAATCAGGAGCAGGGTGCAGGTGAAAGCAAACGAACGACGCACGGCAGAAGCAAGCCGGCTGAGTGGCCGGGGGTGAGACTACAAAGGTAAGCGGAACCCGGCTAGGCTCCGGGCCCGATTCTTGCGCACGTTTCGGGCCCTGCTTTTCGTTGTACTTTTAGTTTCGGCTTTACCACTACGCTATGCTCCTTTCTACATTCCGGGTTCTTACATTCAGCACCTTACTGGCCGCGCTGCCGGCCCTGGCTGCCCGCCCCCCGCAGGCCGTACCCACCGAGAAGGCCTCGCTGGAATTCATCGAAAACAAAGGCCAGTGGGACGCTGCCACCCGCTACGGCGCCCAACTGCCCAGCGGCCAGCTGTTCGTGGGGCCAGCCGGCTTCACCTACAGCTTCCTCGACCCCGCCGCCCTGCGCCGCCACGCCCACCACGGCGCCGAAACCGAGACCCTGCCCACGGCCACCGACGACAACCTGCGCGGCCACGCCTATTCGGTGTCGTTTGAGGGAGCCAGCCCCGCCCCCGACCTGACCGGCGAAGACGGGACGGCAGCGCCTTACAACTACTTCCAGGGCTCCGACCCGCACCACTGGGCCAGCAATGCCCGCGGCTTCCGGCGGGTGCGCTACCAGAACCTGTACCCCGGCATCGGGGCCGTAGTCTACGAAAACACGCAGCAGCAACTGGAATACGACTTTCTGGTGGCTCCCAACAGCAAGCCCGCCGCCATCCGGCTGCGCTACACCGGCCTCGACAAGCTCAGCCTTAGTCCCGACGGCAGCCTGCTGGTGCAAACGTCTATTGGCCACCTCACCGAGCAGGCCCCCAAAGCCTGGCAGACCGACGCCCGCGGCCAGCGCGTGGCCGTACCGTGCGCCTTCGTGCTGCAGGGTACCACAGTCAGCTTCCGACTGGGCCAGTACGACCGGCGCCGCCCGCTCGTCATCGACCCGACCGTTATCTTCTCGTCGTTTACCGGCTCCACGGCCGACAACTGGGGCTTCACGGCCACTTATGACGCGCAGGGTAATATGTACTCGGGCGGCGTGGTGTTTGCGGCCGGCTACCCCTCCACGCTGGGTTCGTTTCAGACTACGTTTGCCGGCGCCACCGACGTTGGCATTATCAAATACAATACCGCCGTCAGCGGCTCCACGGCGCGCCTCTACGCCACCTACCTGGGCGGCACCAGCATGGACGCCCCCCATAGCATGGTCGTGAATCCGCGCGGTGAGCTGGTGATATTGGGCACTACCGGCTCTGCCAACTTCCCGGTTTCAACTGGCTGCTACGATACCAGCCACAATGGAGGGCCGTCCGTCAGGCCTTCCAACATGAGTTCGGCCACTTATTCAAATGGCGTTGATTTGTTTATTGCCAAGCTGTCGGCCAATGGCAGCGTGCTTACCGGCAGCACCTTCCTGGGGGGTTCGGGCAGCGACGGCTACCTAGCGAGCGAGCGGCTTGGCAACTCACCGGTGGTCAACTACGGCGACCCATACCGTGGCGACGTGACCGTAGACAGCGACGGCAACGTGTATCTGGCGTCCGTTACGAACAGCCTGAACTTCCCGGCCGGCACCGGCTTCCGCAGCAGCTACCAGGGCGGTACCTCCGACGGCATCGTGGCCAAGCTTTCGGCTGATCTGCGCACGCTCGTGTGGGCCACTTATTTGGGCGGCAACAGCGCCGATGCAGCGTATTCTCTGCAGGTAGATGCCACGCGCGGGGTATACGTGGCGGGCGGCACCACCAGCACCAACTTCCCCGTTACGCCGGGCGCCTACCTCACCACGTTTCAGGGCGTTACGGACGGCTTTATCACGCACCTGAACAGCACCGGCACCGCGCTGCTACAAAGCAGCTTCGCCGGCAGCTCTGCCTATGACCAAGCCTTCTTTGTGGAATTGGATGCGGCCAACAACGCCTATCTGCTGGGCCAGACCCAGGGCAACCTGCCCATGACGGCGGGGCTTTACGGCGTAACCAACGGCCGCCAGTTCATCCAGAAACTCAACCCTACGCTATCCAGCAGTCTGTACTACACTCGTTTCGGCAGCGGCCGCACCCTCTTCCCCGACATTTCGCTCACGGCCTTTCTGGTGGATGACTGCGAGCGAATTTACATCAGTGGCTGGGGCGGCTCCGTCAACGATGCCAGCGGCAGCGGCACCACATTCCTGCCCGTCACGCCCAACGCCATCCAGCCCACCACCGACGGCTCCGACTTCTACCTGGCCCAGTTCCGCCCCGGCATGACGGCTCTGGAATACGCCACCTTCTACGGTGAGCGGGGCGGCCGCAGCGGCGAGCATGTGGACGGCGGCACCTCGCGCTTCGACAAGAAAGGTGTGGTGTATCAGGCCGTATGCGGCGGCTGCGGCGGCTCATCAGGCTTCCCGATGCCGCCGGGCGCCAACACCTACTCCACCACCAACCGCAGCACCAACTGCAACAACGCGGCCTTCAAAATCGACTTCGGCATCGTCACCGCCGACCCTGGCCCGAACCGCTACGTGTGCGTGGGCAGCGCGCCCATCACGCTGGGCGGCAGCCCCGCCGGCGGCACTTGGACCGGTCCCGGCGTCACGGCCCTGGCCGGCGGCGGCTACCAGTTCACGCCCACTCCGGCGCGGCTGGGAGTAAACATCCTCACCTACTCAGTGGCTTCCACCGGCACCTGCGTCAGCACCCGGCCGTTGCGCGTCACGGTCACGCCGGAGCGGCCCGTGACGGTGGCGCCACTGCCGCCGCGCTGCGTCAACTCGGGCAGTGTGGCTCTCACGGCCACGCCGCTGGGCGGCACGTTCAGCGGACCGGGCGTGTCGGGCAGCATCTTCAACCCCACCGTGGCCGGCGTCGGCACGCACACCATCCGCTACGCCATTTCTGATACGCTGGGCTGCGGCGTCGGCACCCAGACGGTGGTGGTAAGCCTGGTACCGGAAGTACGCGCCGGCCGCGACACTACTCTGTGTGCCGACCAGATGGCTCCTTTCCAGCTTCGCGGTATGACCCCGGCCGGTGGTACCTGGAGCGGCACCGGCGTCACGCCGGGCGGCCTGTTCACGCCACCCAACACCAACAACCGCGGCGGCATTTTCCCGCTGCGCTACACTTACTCGCAGAACGGCTGCGAAAACGTGGCGGTCCGGACGGTGCTGCTAGCGCCCACTTCCTCGGCCAATGCCCCCCTCAACCTGCCCGTGTGCTCGGCCTCGCCGCGCTACGCCGGCCTAGCACCCTTCAACTGCGAGTTTGAGCCTGCCTTGGCTGGTGGCACCTACGACTGGGACTTCGGCGACGGTTCACCGCACGGCACCACCGCCAATCCCACGCACCTCTACGAGCAGCCCGGCACCTACACCGTCCGGCTCACGGCGCGGTACTCCAACTGCGTCGTCGAAACAGCCTTCTCGCCGCTGGAAGTGGGCGAAATGAAGGTCCCCAACATCATCACCCCCAACCGCGACTCGCTCAACGACACGTTCAAGCCCCTGTTCAGCTGCAAGCCCACCCGCCTGCAGATCTTCAACCGCTGGGGCACGCTGGTCTACGAAACCCAGGACTACCACAACAACTGGGGCGGCGAAAACCTGCCCGAAGGCACCTACTATTACCTCCTACGCGACACCGAAAATCGCCGCGCCAAAGGCTGGGTGGAAATCACGCGGTGAATTCTGGTGATAAGGTGATGAGGTTATGGGGTGAATCGTGACAGGTGACAGGTGACAAAGGAAGAACGTCATTCCGAGCGGAGCGAGGAATCTCGCGTGCTGAGTTGGGACGACCCGGATTAGCCCGCAGGCGAGATTCCTCGCTCCGCTCGGAATGACGTTCTTCCTTTGTCACCTCATCACCCCATCACCCCCATCACCTAGCCCCTACTTGCTTTCGGCGGTTAATCCTAGTATATTTGCGCAGTATTCTGATTGTGAAGAGGGGACGTAGCGTCCCCTCTTTCTTTTATCACCCGGTTCAAGACCCGATGAATTTCGATCAACACCGCATCGACGAGATGCTCCAGGATAGCCTTACCGGTTTCGACCTGTTCGTGGTAGACCTGAGCGTATCCGACGCCATCCGGCCCAAAATCACCGTCACGCTCGATAGTGAGCAGGGCCTGGGCATAGACGAGTGCGCCAAAGTGAGCCGCCGGCTGGCTAAGCGCATCGACGAAGCCTACGGCGAAGATGCTGCCTACTCGCTGGAAGTCACCTCCCCCGGTGCCGACCAGCCCCTCACCGACCCGCGCCAGTACACCCGGCACGTGGGCCGCACCTTCAGCCTGAAGCTGGCCGACGGCACCGAAAAAACCGGTACCCTGGAAGCCATTGAGGCCGAAGGGCTGCAGCTGGCCGAGGTGATTAAGGAGAAAAGCAAAACCAAAACGCTGCCCGCCGCACTCGTGCCGTTTGCCAGCATTGCGGAAGCGCGGATCGTCATTTCGTTTAAGTAACACGGACTTAATAGCTTGTCAGACCAGCCGTTGTCTTTTTTCGTAAAAGAAAGCCAGCCACCTTTTCTGCAGCAATTCAACAATTCAACAGTTTAAATCAGATGAACAGCAACGTCCTGATTGAATCGTTTGCCGAATTCGCCCGGAGCAAAAACATCGACCGTCCCACGATGATGAGCATCCTCGAAGACGTGTTCCGGACCATGATTCGCAAAAAGTACACCGATGACGCCAACTTCGACGTCATTCTCAACGTGGACAAGGGCGACCTGGAAATCTACCGCAACCGCGAAATCGTGGACGATGACTCGGAGGATATCTGGGACCACGACAAAATTCCGCTGGCTGAGGCGCAGAAAATCGAGCCCGACTTCGAAGTAGGCGAGCAGGTGACGGAAGAGGTGAAGCTGGAAGACTTCGGCCGCCGCGCCGTGCTCATGGCCCGCCAGACGCTGATTCAGCGCGTGAAGGACCTGGAGCGCGACCACCTCTATCAGACCTACAAAGACCAGGTGGGTGAAATCATCGCTGGCGAAGTCTATCAGGTATGGAGCCGCGAGGCCCTCATCCTCGACAAAGACGAAAACGAGCTGGTGCTGCCCAAAGGCGAGCAGATCCCGAAGGACCGCTACCGCAAGGGCGACTCCGTACGGGCAGTGGTGCACAAGGTGGAAATCATCAACGGCACGCCCAAAATCATCCTGTCGCGCGCGGCGCCTGCTTTCCTCGAGCGGTTGTTCGAGCAGGAGGTGCCCGAGATTTATGATGGCCTGATCACCATCAAAAACATCGTGCGCGAGCCCGGCGAGCGGGCCAAAGTAGCCGTAGAAAGCTACGACGACCGTATCGACCCGGTAGGTGCCTGCGTAGGCATGAAAGGCTCCCGGATTCACGCCGTAGTGCGTGAGCTGGAAAACGAGAACATCGACGTCATCAACTACACCGACAACCTGGAGCTCTACATTGCGCGGGCCCTGTCGCCGGCCAAGCTCACGTCGATGAAAATAAACGAACAAACCGGCCGGGTTTCGGTGTTCTTGAAGCCCGACCAGGTTTCACTGGCCATCGGCCGGGGCGGCGCCAACATCAAGCTGGCCTCGCGGCTGGTGGGCATGGAAATCGACGTGTTCCGGGATGCCGGCGACTACGAAGAAGACATTGCCCTCGATGAATTCTCGGATGAGCTCGAAGCCTGGATCATCGACGAGCTCAAGAAAATTGGCCTCGACACCGGGCGCGCCGTATTGGCCGTAAGCAAAGAAGACATCGTGCGCCGCACGGAGCTGGAAGAGGAAACTGTAGAAGACGTTTTCCGCGTCATCCGCAACGAATTTGAAGGCGAAGAAGAGAGCACCGACGAAGCAGAAACCTCCACTGCCAGCGACAACGCGCAATGAGCGCGCGGGCTTCGGCCCGGCAAAGGCGTTAAATCGGGCCAGCCGGCCTGCTTTAACACCGTAACACCGGCTGGCACCATTTAATATAGTACCTTTGCACCAAGATAAGAGTATCGTTCGCGAGCATAGAATGGCGGAAGCAGCAACCAAACGGCTTAGTCAGGCAGCCAAAGACCTGAACGTTGGCATGTCCACGATAGTGGAAACACTAACGAAAAAGGGATTTCCGGTAGAAAACAAGCCCACAACCAAGCTCACTCCCGAGCAGGTAGCGTTGCTGGACAAGGAATTTGCGTCTTCAGCCCAGGACAAGCTGGAGGCCGCTAAGCTCAGCCAGGCCAAGCGCCAAAGCGAGCTGGAAGCGGCTGCCCATGCCCGTCCGGCTGAGCCCGCTGCCCCGAAAGCCCCGGCTCCCAAGCCCGTAGAAGCTCCTGCCCCCGCTCCGGTGGCAGCGGCTCCGGTTGCTGCGCCCGTAGTGGCCGCCGCCCCAGCCCCACAGCCTACTGAGGAAGCGCCCAAGGTGCCCGGCCTCAAAGTGCTGGGCAAGCTGGAGCTGGATGCCAAAGGCCGGCCCATGGCGCCCCGCCCCGCTGCTCCTGCAGCCCCGGTGGCCGCCGCTACGCCACCGGCCCCTGTTGCGGCTTCGGCCCCCAAGCCAGTTGAAGCTCCGGTTGCTGAAACCAAGCCGGCCCCGGCCGCTCCGGTGGCAGCCCCAGCTCCTGCTCCGGCCCCCAAACCTGTTGAAACCCCTGCCCCGGCGCCTACTCCGGTAGCAGCGGCGCCTGCGCCAGCCCCAGTAGCACCCGAGCCCGCTAAGGCTCCGGTTGCTGAAGCTCCGGCTGCAGCCCCCGCTCCTACTCCAGCCCCACAGCCTGCTCCGGCAGCTCCTGCTCCAGTAGCGGCTACTCCGGCACCTGCCGCGGCAGCGCCTGCGGAGCCTACTGCTCCTGCAGAGGAGCCGGCCGGCACCATTGTAGCCAAAGCCGACCAGCTGAAAGGCCTGACGGTATTGGGCAAGATTGAACTACCGCTCGATTCGTCGCGGCGTGGTGGGCGCGGTGCCCGCCCCGTGGCGTCCTCCGACGTGCGCAAAAGCGGCCTGGCTGCTGACAAGAAGAAGCGCCAGCGTCTGCCTGGCCCGGGAGGTGCTACCCAGCCGGGCTCGGCTAACCAGGGCACCCAGCAAGGTAGCGGTGGCTACCAGGGCAACCGCCCGGCAGGTGGCCCCGGCCAGCGCCCCGGTGGTGGCCCCGGCCAACGCCCCGGCGGCCCAGGTCAGCGCCCCGGTGGCCCCGGCCAGCGCACGCAGCCAACCGTTCCGCTCACGCCCGAGCAGAACGACAAGCAGATTCAGGAGCAGATCAAGGCTACGCTGGCCAAGCTCAGCGGCGGCCGTGGTGGCAACAATAACAACCGTGCTAAGTACCGCCGCGACAAGCGGGCTGGTGTAGCCGAGGACCGCGAGGCCCAGCGCGCGCAAAACGAGCTGGACGCCAAAACCCTCAAAGTAACCGAGTTCATTTCCGCCAACGACCTGGCGTCGCTGATGGACGTGTCGGTGAACGAGATTATCAAGGTCTGCCTGAACATGGGCATGTTCGTGTCCATCAACCAGCGCCTCGACGCCGAAGCCATTACCGTTATTGCCGATGAGTTCGGCTACGACGTGGAATTCCTGTCGGCTGAGGAAGAGGACACGGTGGTGGAAATCACCGACAACGAAGAGGATCTGCAGCCGCGCGCTCCGATTGTGACCATCATGGGCCACGTCGACCACGGCAAGACCTCGCTGCTTGACTACATCCGCAACGCCAGCGTGGCCAAAGGCGAAGCCGGCGGTATCACGCAGCACATCGGCGCCTACGATGTAATGACCAAGTCGGGCAAGCGCGTAACCTTCCTGGATACGCCGGGTCACGAAGCCTTTACGGCCATGCGTGCCCGTGGTGCCAAGATTACGGACATTGCCATCATTGTGGTAGCTGCCGACGACTCGGTGATGCCACAAACCAAAGAGGCCATCAACCACGCGCAAGCCGCTGGTGTTCCGATTGTAATTGCCCTCAACAAAATCGATAAGCCTGGCGCTAACCCCGACAAAGTCCGTGAGGAGCTGTCGGTGATCAACGTACTGGTGGAAGAATGGGGCGGTAAGTACCAGAGCCAGGAAGTATCGGCCAAAACCGGTCTGGGCATCGACGACCTGCTGGAGAAAGTCCTGCTGGAAGCCGAGATTCTGGAACTGAAAGCCAACCCGGACCGCAACGCCGTGGGTGCCGTTATTGAAGCTTCGCTCGACAAGGGCCGGGGCTACGTAACTACCATCCTGGTACAGACGGGCACCATGAAAGTGGGCGACATCGTGCTGGCTGGTCCGCACTTCGGCCGCGTGAAGGCCATGACCGACCACCGCGGTAAGAAAATGAAAACCGCCGGCCCGGCTACTCCGGTGCAGGTACTTGGTCTGACCGGGGCCCCACAGGCCGGCGACAAGATCCAGGTGATGGAAACTGAGCGCGAAGCCCGCGAGCTGGCCACCCAGCGTCAGCAGCTGGCCCGCGAGCAGAGCATGCGCACTAAGAAGCATATCACCCTCGACGAGATTGGTCGCCGTCTGGCTATCGGTTCGTTCAAGGAGCTGAATGTGATTGTGAAAGGCGACGTGGATGGCTCGGTGGAAGCACTGGCCGACTCGCTACTGAAGCTGAGCACGCCAGAAGTGGCCGTGAACATCCTCAGCAAGAGCGTGGGTGCCATCTCGGAATCCGACGTGTTGCTGGCTTCGGCCTCCGACGCAATCATCATCGGTTTCCAGGTGCGGCCGTCGCAGAGCGCCCGCAAGCTGGCCGAGCAGGAGCAGATCGACATCCGCCTCTACTCGATCATCTACAACGCCATCAACGAGGTGAAGGATGCCATGGAAGGCATGCTGGCCCCGACGGTGAAAGATGTAGTGGTAGCCAACGCCGAGATTCGCCAGGTATTCAACATCACCAAAGTGGGCGCCATTGGTGGCTGCATGGTGACGGACGGTACTTTCACCCGCAAAACCAAAGTGCGGCTTGTTCGCAACGGCATTGTGGTGTACTCGGGCGAAATCAAAGACCTTAAGCGCTACAAAGACGATGTGTCGGAAGTACGCCAGGGCTACGAGTGCGGTATCTCGCTTAAGAATTTCGATGACCTCCAGGAAGGTGACAACATCGAAGGCTTCGAAGAACAGGAAGTGAAACGGACGCTGTAAGCAGCCTCCCGATTTCAATGAAAAGGCCCCTACTGCGTGCAGTAGGGGCCTTTTCGTTTGTATCTGGTAACACGTCACATCATCATGCTATTGATCTCACCTGCAGAGGAAACTATTTTAGCATCATAAATAGATTGAATTGCACCTAAGATCAGTCAGCAGACAGCCCCGATCCTGCTCCCCTATACCCTACCCGCCATGAACCGTTTAGGACTTCTTCTGGTCTGCGCCGAATTAGGGTTATTGGCCGCCTGTGGGCAGCTACAAGAGGCACGCAGCCGCTACACTACCGCCAGCAGTAGCATTCGGGCCGCCCGCCACGTGGGAGCGGCGATAAGAAGGCAACAGCGGCAACACGCCGCCCGCATGGCCCACGGCGATACCACCTCGCTGCCGTATCAAGAGCTGGCGCGTTACCTACCGGCTAGGTTAGCCAGCTTCGAGGCAGTGGGCGAGCCGAAGGGCGAATCCGTCAGCCTGCATGGCATCAACTATTCCACCTGCGAGCGGCACTACCGCCACGGTAGCCAGCGCCTGAAGGTGCGGCTGGTAGACTACAACGGCGCTAACGCCCTGTACGCCGGCACTACGGCCATGCTATCGGCGGGCTTTGCGCAGGAAGATGATGCGCAACTCATGCGGAGCTTCGACCTGGGGGTGGGCAACATCCGGGGGTGGGAGACGCTGCAGAAGAAAGAGCGCAAAGCCAGCGTAGCCCTGGGCGTAGGCGACCGTTTTTTTGTGGCCGTGGAATCGGACGGGCAGAACAACACAGATTTCGTGAAGCAAGTCGCCCGCACTATTGACCTGAATGCGTTGGCTAAGCTGTAGTGGCTTCTGCTGTTTTGTTTCACCTCTTTATTTGTCGCGCTATGCCTGCCCCCTCCTACTCACTAGCACCTGTTGCCAGACGCCACACATTCATGCCAGTGCCCGTGTGCTACCTGTCGCTGAACGGAAGCCGCGAGGCTAGCACACCGGCCCTGCCCGGCCCCGGCTGGGACCCCGCCAAACGCCAGCTTTCGTAGCGGGCAGGCCCAATACTTAGTTCTTCTTTGGCTGCATCGGGAGCGAACGGTGGTCTCGAAACAGCTAAAGATGCAAAAAGCCCCGACGCTTTGCGACGGGGCTTTTTTGTGTGGTATCTATCTGCCAGCTATGGCCTTGCGGCGGCTTAGAAAAACAGAAATTTCTTTTTCTTCTTGTGTGTCAGCGGCTTGCCTTTGGGGTCGATGCCGGGCGCCGGGCGTCCCTGCCCTTTCTTCATCATGGCATTGCGGGTGTGCTTGCCGGCTTTGAACTTACGTACCGTGAAGCCGCCGGCGCCCTTCTCATACTGGCGGGCGGGCCCGGAGGCGCGGCCGAAGCTGGTGTTGGCGGAGCCGCCGCCAGCGCGGGCCTCCAGCAGCTCTACCTGCTGGTCGCGCTTGGCGTCGTCCGGGTTCATGTTCATGCGGCGCTGCATGTTGGCAATGTCGGTGTCCGAAGCTTTGCGCTTGCCTTTGCGCTGCACCTGCTCGTTGGGCTGGCGGCCGGGCGCATCGGGGGCAATAACGGAGCGGGGTGCCTGCGCGGCGGCGGGCTTGCTGAGCAAAGCGGCAGATGCCAGCAGCGAGGTGGCAATAAGTTTTTTCATGCGCTGAAGCAGAAGAAAATCCAAAGGAAAGGGCCGTAATACGCTAGCTGTCAGCTGCGGAGCCATCAGCGCGGCAACGGGCCGGCAGGGAAGTTAGTTCAAATTCCGGGAAACTTACCGGCCCGATGGCCAGTAATGCGGCTCTGCCCCGCGCCCGCCCAAAAAAACCGGCCTCTGCCCTGCCGTGGTGGAGGGCAAAGGCCGGCTTTGCAAAGACGTAGTGACGAGGTGCGGCAAGCCTAGATGCTAGCTGCGGGTGCGCAGCGCGTCGCGGATTTCCATCAGCAGCGCTTGGTCTTTCGTTGGGCCGGGCTCGGCCACGATTACCTCCTGCGGCTTTTTGAAGCGGTTAGCCAGCTTCACAATCCAGAAAATGGCAAAGGCCATCAGCAGGAAGGTGATAACGGCGTTCAGAAACAGGCCGTAGTTGATGGTGGCAGCACCTGCTTTTTTGGCGTCTTCCAGCGTTTTATAGGTGGTGCCGTCGAGGGCCAGAAACCAATCCTTGAAATCCATACCGCCGGTCAGGATGCTGAGCACGGGCATCAGGATATCATCCGTCAGCGAGGTGACGATCTTGCCGAACGCCCCGCCGATAATCACACCCACTGCCAGATCGAGCACGTTGCCCTTGGAAATAAATTCTTTGAATTCTGAGACGAAGCCCATGATTAAGAAGGATTTGGTGGAGAAAACGAGAGAATACCGCAGGCAATATAAGATTTTTACGATCTAACCTCCTGCGGACTTTTCTCAAAGGTAGAAGGCCGGTTTGCCCAGGGTGACGAGGTTTAGCCGGACAGTGGTCAACAAGCGGTGAACCGGGGCACTGCCACGCCGAAGCGTTCAAATACGGATGCGGTTTTGCGCTATCTTTGGGCATCATCTGCGGCCCCACCTACCCTTTCCTTCATGGCTTCTTTCGAAAATCTGCTGGTTGAGCTCGACGCTGAAACCGGCATCCAGACCATCACGCTCAACCGCCCCACCAAGCTCAACGCCCTCAACGCCGCCACGATTACGGAAATCGGGCAGGCCATGCAGCAGGCCCTCAACGACAAGGCCGTGCGGGGCATCATCCTGACCGGCAGCGGCGACAAAGCCTTCGTGGCCGGCGCCGACATTGCCGAGCTGGCTGCCATTCCGAGCGAGGCGCTGGCCCGCCGGGCCTCCGAGCAGGGCCAGGAAGTGTTCTGCATGATTGAGGAAAGCTCCAAACCGGTTATTGCGGCCGTGAACGGGTTTGCGCTGGGTGGCGGCTGCGAGCTGGCCATGGCCTGCCACATGCGCATTGCCTCCGACACGGCGCGCTTCGGGCAGCCGGAAGTGAACCTGGGCCTGATTCCAGGCTACGGCGGCACCCAGCGGCTGGCCCAGCTCATCGGCAAAGGCAAGGCTCTGGAGCTACTGCTGACCGCCGACATGGTGAAGGCTGACGAGGCCCTGCGCCTGGGCCTCGTGAACCACGTGGTGCCCGCCGCCGAACTGCTGACCTTTACGCGGACTCTGCTGAGCCGCATCCTGACGAAAGCGCCCTTGGCCCTCGGCCTGTGCATCGACAGCGTGAATGCGCTGTACTCGGATACGCGCCACGGCTACCAGGTAGAAGCCAACGCCTTCGGGCAGTGCTTTGCGTCCAACGACTTCAAAGAGGGCACCCAGGCATTCCTGGAAAAACGGCCGGCCGCGTTCAAAGGCAATTAGAATCCGAAGGTTGATTGGTACGTCATTCCGAGCGGAGCGAGGAATCTCGCTAGTGTAGTATAATCACCACACTAGCGAGATTCCTCGCTCCGCTCGGAATGACGTTCTTTTGGCAGCGGTTTACCACTTCTTTAAATGAGTGTAGCGAAGAAACTGGCCTCCCAGACGGCCGTGTACGGCATCAGCAGCATTGTGGGCCGGGTGCTCACCTATTTGCTGGTACCGGTGTACACGGCGCGGTTTGCGGCCGCCGACTACGGCATCGTGACGGGGCTGTACGCCTACGTGTCGTTTCTGAACGTGGTGTTTACCTACGGGCTGGAAACCACGTTTTTCCGGTTTGCCAACCGCGCCGGCGCCGACCGCCAGGAGCTCTACAACCGGGTGCTAAGCTTGCTGCTGGTGAGCAGCGTGGTACTGTCGGGGTTGCTGGCCTGGCAGGCAGAGGCATTGCTGCAGCTGCTGGGGCTGCCGGCCGGCCACGAGCGGTACGTGCTGTGGCTGGCGCTGGTGCTGGGCCTCGATGCCGTGGCGGCCATTCCGTTTGCGCAGTTGCGTCTGCGCAACCAGGCGCGGCGCTTTGCCAGCATCCGCATGGCCAGCATCGTGCTGAACGTGGCGCTGAACATGTTCTTCATCGTAGCCTGCCCCGATATCCTGGCTGGCAAATACCTGACGGCGCTGCAGCCGCTGGTGGCCCGCCTCTACGACCCCAGCATTGGCGTGGGCTATGTGTTTCTGGCTAACCTAGCGGCCAGCGCCTTCACGCTGCTGCTGCTGGCGCCGGAGCTGCTGCAGCTGCGGTTCCGGCTGAGTGTGGCGCCGCTGCGGCCGTTGCTCACCTACGCCTACCCCATCATGCTGATGGGTATGGCCGGAATGGTGAACGAAACGCTGGACCGCATCATGCTGCCCTCGTGGCTGCCCGAAGGCTTCTACCCCGGCAAGAGTAGCCTCACGGCGGTGGGCATCTACGGGGCCTGCTACAAGCTGAGTATTTTTATGCAGCTCGTCATTCAGGCGTTCCGTTACGCGGCCGAGCCGTTCTTCTTTTCGCAGAGTTCTGAAAAAAACTCGCCGGCCACGTTTGCTATGGTGCTGAAGTGGTTTACGCTGTGCTGCGCCGTCATTTTTGTGGGCGTGAGTCTGAACCTGGAAATCCTGGGGGAGCAGTTTCTGAAGCGCGCCGAATACCGCGAGGGTATTGCCGTGGTGCCGGTGCTGCTGCTGGCCAACCTGTTTCTGGGCGTCTACTGGAACCTGTCGGTGTGGTTTAAGCTCACCGACAAAACCTACATCGGCACCTACATCGGGGCGGCCGGGGCGGTGCTCACCATTGCCCTCAACTTCCTGCTGATTCCGGTGCTGGGCTACATGGGCTCGGCCATTGCCACGCTGGCCTGCTACTTTATGATGGCGGCCGTGTGCTGGTGGCTGGGCGAGCGGCACTTCCCGGTGCCTTACCCGGTGGCCCGGCTGCTGGGTTGGCTGGCGCTGGCCTCGGGCGTGGTGGCGCTGGGCTGGTTTGTGCCCGTGAGCGGCTACTGGCTGCGCCAGGGCTGGCACCTAGCCCTGTGCGCCGGCTTCGTGGGCCTGATTGTACTCATCGAGAAACCCCAGCGGGTGTTGGGGAAATGAGTTGTCAGTTGTCAGAAATCAACAGGAAGGACTGCCAGCTGACAACTAAAAACCAACAACTACCACAGAAATCTATCTTTGCGGCATGCAACTACCCGTCATCAACCGTTCCAGACACCCACTGCCCGAGTACCAGACGGCCTACGCCGCCGGCCTCGACGTGCGGGCCAACCTGGACGAGCCCGTGGTGCTGAAGCCCTTGCAGCGCGCCCTTATCCCCACGGGCCTGTTCATGGAAATTCCGGTGGGCTACGAAATGCAGGTGCGCCCCCGCAGCGGCCTGGCCTACAAGCATGGTATCGGCATCGTGAACAGCCCCGGCACCATTGATGCCGACTACCGCGGCGAGCTGAAGGTGCTGCTGGTAAACCTCTCCGATACCGACTTTGTGGTGCAGGATGGCGAGCGTATCGCGCAGCTGGTGGTGGCCCGCCATGAGGTGATTGAGTGGCAGCCCGCCGAAACGCTGAGCGAAACGGCGCGCGGTGCCGGCGGCTACGGCAGCACCGGCGTGCAATAAATCCCCCAGGCCTGCCGCTGGCGCGCTACTTTCCTGCGCCATTTGCGTACCGGCTTATTACCCCTTACTCTTCATAAGCAACCCGAAACACTTTCAGACATGAGAATTATCGTTCCGATGGCCGGCATGGGCAAGCGTATGCGCCCGCACACCCTTACCGTTCCCAAGCCGCTTATCCCGATTGCGGGCAAGCCAATTGTACAGCGGCTGGTGGAGGACATTGCCAAAGTGTGCGGCGAGCCGGTGCAGGAAGTGGCCTTCATCATCGGGCGTTTCGGGGCTGAAACCGAGAAGAGCCTGGTGCAGATTGCTGAGTCGGTAGGCGCGAAAGGCACCATCCATTACCAGGACGAGCCGCTGGGCACCGCCCACGCCATCCTGTGCGCCCAAAGCGCCCTGACCGGCCCGGTGGTAGTAGCCTTCGCCGATACCCTGTTCAAGGCTGATTTCACGCTTGATTCCAGCGTACCTGGCACCATCTGGGTGCAGAAAGTAGAAGACCCCAAGCCGTTTGGCGTAGTGAAGCTCAATGAGCAGGGCCAGATTACCGACTTCGTAGAGAAGCCCCAGGAGTTTGTGTCCGACCTCGCCATTATCGGCATCTATTACTTCCAGGACGGCGAGTACCTGCGCAGCGAGCTGCAGTACCTGCTCGACAACGACATCAAGGACAAGGGCGAGTACCAGCTCACCAATGCCCTCGAAAACATGAAGAACAAGGGCACCACATTTGTGCCCGGCCGCGTGACCGAGTGGCTGGACTGCGGCAACAAGGACGCCACCGTCTTCACCAACCAGCGCTACTTGGAGTACCTGCAGGAGCGCGGCGAAAACCTGGTTGCGGAATCTGCCAAGGTCACCAACTCCGTATTGATTCCACCAGTGTACGTGGGCGAAGGCGTTATCATCACCGACTCGGTGGTGGGGCCGCACGTGTCGCTGGGCAACCATTCCAACGTGCGCGCGTCGGTGGTGTCGAACTCCATCGTGCAGACGTCGGCTACAGTGCTGCACGCCAACGTGGCCAACTCCATGATCGGCAACCACGCCACCGTCACGGGCACGCCCGACGACCTGAGCCTGGGCGACTACAATACGCTGCGGGTATGATAATTTCGTAGCCGCTTACGTTACGCAGAAGCCCGGGGCTATTCCGCCGTTTTGGGTACCTTGATCTTCATCCGTTTCTCCTGATTGGCGGACTTGTTCCGCGCTTCTGCCTGCATGCGTAGCGTCTTCTCTTCTTTATTTCTGTTGCTGGCGCTGCTGTATCTGCCCTCCGAGGGGCAGGCACAGCAGCGTCCTGCGTCTGCTGCCCCGGCTCCGGCCGACCAGCTCAAGCCGCGCAAGCTTACCCGCAAAGAGCGGAAGGAGCTGGCGCGCCGGGCCGAGCTGGACGCCGCCGGCCGCCAGCGCCAGCTAACGGAGCGCGACCGGGAGATGAGCGAGGCGTTCTTCGTGGATGGCGTGAAATACGTGCTGCTCGAAGACTACAACAAGGCCCTGGAACGGTTGCTAAAGGCCTACGCCCTCAACCCGACCAACGCGGCCATCAGCTACAAAATAGCCGAAACCAATCTGCTCAGCGGCAACCTCAAGGATGCCACCAACTTCGCGCAGGCTGCCGTCCGGCTCGACCCCAAAAATGCCTACTACTACCTGCTGCTGGCTCAGGCCTACGCCTCGCAGAAGCAGTACGACCAGGCCACCAAGGTCTATGCCCAGCTGATTCAGGACGTGCCGGATTCCGGCTACTACCTGTTCAACTTAGCCGACCTGTACCTGGCCCAGGGCAAGCTCGACGACGCCCTGGCCACGCTGGAACGGGCCGAAAAGCAGTTCGGGCCGCTGGATGAGGTGTCGTTCAAGAAGCAGCAGATTTACCTCAAGCAGAACAACCTCGACAAAGCCCTGAAAGAGGGCGAGGTGCTGATTGCGGCCAACCCCGACGAAATCCGGTACGTGCTGGCCCAGGCCGAAATGTACGCTGCCAACAACCGCCTGCCCGATGCCGTGCGCGTAGCCGAGCAGGCCCTACGCACCGACCCCGAAAACCCGCAGGCCCGCATGATTCTGGCCGACGTGTACCGGCAGCAGGGCAATACCACCGAGTCGGAAAAGCAGATCAAGCGGGCGTTTGAAAGCCCAGGCCTCGACATCGACGACAAGGTGCGGGTGCTGGTCGACTACATCAAGCAGCTGCCCAACCCCAAAATCGAGCAAACGGCGCTGGACCTGGCCGCCATTACGGTGCGCGTGCACCCCAAGGAGGCCAAGGCCTACTCCGTGGCCGGCGACATCCAGACCCTGACCAACCGCAAGGAGCAGGCCCGCAACACCTATCTGCAGGCCATCCGGCTCGACAACTCCCGCTACCAGATCTGGCAGCAGGTAGTGCTCATCGATGCCGAGCTCAACCAGACCGACTCGCTGCTACGGCACTCCGAGAAGGCGCTGGAGTTGTTCCCGAACCAGGCGCCGCTGTGGTTCTACAACGGCGTGGGCTACATCCTGGCCAAGCAGCCGGCCAAAGGCGTGAAAGCGCTGGAATACGGCCGCAAGCTGGCCACCGACAACCCCGAGCTGCTGGCCCAGTTCGACACCCAGCTCGGCGACGCCTACCACGAACTGAAGGAGTACAGCAAGTCCGACGCGGCCTACGAGGCGGCGCTGACCTTCGATGCCAACAATGCGCAGGCGCTCAACAACTACAGCTACTTTCTGTCGATGCGGGGCGAGAAGCTGGACCGCGCCAAGGAGATGTCGGGCAAGCTGGTGAAGCAGTTCCCCGACAACGACACATACCTCGACACCTACGCCTGGGTGCTCTACAAGCAGAAAGACTACGCCGGCGCCCGCCAGTACCTGGAAAAAGCGCTGCTCACCAGCAAAGACGCCACCGTCATCGAACACTACGGCGACGTGCTCTACCAGCTTGGCGACAAAGACAAAGCCTACGCCGAATGGCAGCGGGCCAAGCAGATCGGCGGCGCATCTTCGCTGATTGACCGCAAAATCAAAGACAGGAAATTGTATGAGTAAACGCATTGCCCTTGGCCTGTTTCTGGCCGCTGCCGTACTGGGCGGCTGCCAGAAGAAAGCCATCCCCACCAAGTCGAAGGCCAGCAACCGCCCCATGCCCGAGGCGGTGCGTGCCATGAACGTCGACTTCCGCTTTCTGTCGGCGAAAGGCAAGGCCCAGTTTGATATGCAGGGCAATCAGCAGGCGGCCAACATCAACGTGCGCATCCGCAAAGACAGCGTTATCTGGATTTCGGCGTCGCTAATTGGATTTGAGGGCGTGCGCGCCTACATCACCCGCGACTCGGTGCAGGTGCTCGACAAGCTGCACCGCGAGTATTACGCCGGCGACTTCGCTTACCTGAGCCAGCGCTTGAACGTGCCCGTCAACTTCGAGATGGTGCAGGCCCTGCTGCTCGGCAACTACCTGCCGCCCCTCAACCCCGCCACCGAGCCCACCGTGCAGACCGATGGCTCGGTGCAGCGCGTCAGCTACGAGCAGGCCGGCCTGCTGGTGCAGCAGCTCATTGAGCTGGGCAAGGCCCGGGTGCAGCAGCTCACTGTGAACGACCCGGCTACGCAGAACAAGGTGACAGTCGACTACACCGATTTCCGGGTGGTGGAGCGCACGCCGCAGTCGTTTGCCTACACCACGCAGCTGCAGCTGCAGCAGGGTACCACCAAGCCCACGGCCGCCACCATCAGCTACCGCACCGTCGATGTCGACAAGGAGCGGCTGCAGTTTCCGTTTTCGATTCCGAAAGGCTATGCCCGTAAGAAGTAAGCGCTGGCTGGCGGCGGCCCTGTTGCTGCTGAGCCAGCTGGCTCCGCTGGGTTTGGTGCCCGCCAGCCGCGTGCTGGCGCAGCGGAGCGCGTCGTCCAGAAAGCGCCCGGCCCAGAAATCAAAAGCCCAGCTGGAGCGCGAGCGGCGCAACACGCTGCGCCGGATTCAGGAAGCCAGCCGCATCCTGGAGCAGACCCAGCGCCAGAAGCAGGCCTCGCTGGGCCAGCTCAACGCCCTCAAGGAAAAGCTGACGGTGCAGCAGGGCGTCATCCGCAACATCTCGTCGGAGCTGCGCTACATCGAAACCGACGTGGTGCAGACCCAGACCCAGGTGCAGCAAACCCAGCAGAGCCTGCAGCAGCTCAAGGCCGAATACGCCAAGCTTATTTATGCCGGCTCGAAAACGGCCAATAGCTATAACCGGCTGATGTTTCTGTTTGCGGCCGAGTCGTTCAACCAGTTCATGCTGCGGCTGCGCTACATCCGGCAGTATGCCGAAGTGCGCCAGGCCCAGGCTGCCCAGATTACGGGCACCCAGCAGCGCCTCACCCAGCAGCTCACGGGCCTGCAGGTGAAAAAGCAGGAAAAAGGCCAGCTGCTCAACACCCAGGTAGCCGAAAAGAACAACCTCGTCACGCTGAAAACCCAGCAAGACCAGGTCGTGACTAAGCTCAGCCAGCAGGAACAGGGCCTGCGCCAGGAGCTGGCCGACCGCCAGCGCGCCATCGGCCGCCTCGATAACCTGATTGCCGAGCGCGTGCGCGAGGAAATAGCCCGCGCCGCCCGGGTGGCCGCCGCCAAAGCTGCGGCCCGCGCCGCCGCCCGCGAGCGGGCCGAGCGGGCCACCGCCGCCGCGCCCGGTCGCACCGCCCCCGAAGGAGCTGGCCGCACCTACTCCGAGCCGGCCGAGCCCGCCGCCGCCGTTCGCACCGACCGGGTAACGCTCACGCCCGAAACGGCGGTTCTGTCGTCGTCGTTTGCCGATAACCGGGGCAGTCTGCTGTGGCCAGTGGCCAAGGGGTTCATCTCGCAGCGGTTTGGCCGCCACAACCACCCGGTGCTGAAGAACGTGGTGGTGGAAAACCGCGGCGTGGATATCCAGACCAGCGCCGGCGAGCCGGTGCGGGCCATTTTCGACGGCAAGGTCCTGACCGTAGCCAGCGTGCCGGGCATGAACAACATCGTCATGATCCAGCACGGCGAGTACTTCACGGTGTACGCCAAGCTGCGCGGCGTGAGCGTAAGTGAGGGCCAGACCGTGAAGATGCGCCAGCAGATCGGCACGGTGTACACCAGCTCCGAGGGCACCTCGGAGGTGCAGTTTCAGGTGTGGCGCAACAGCTCCAACCTCAACCCGGAAAACTGGCTCGGCCGCCATTAGCAGGCTCCTGCATTTCCTCGCGCCTTTAGCGGTACAGACAAAAAAAGACACCGTACAATGTGCGGTGTCTTTCTGAGCTATGAAAACAAACTTAGCTATCAGTATGGCGAAGGATACAGACACCCCGGAAAGGTGCGCTGGCCACCGACTCACACCCCGATAACATTCCGAAATATAGACGGATGGTAGTCAAGCAGTGTATTTTATTCGGTGAAGACCGGATTTTTCCCGCCGAACTACTATCTGGCAAATTTCCTGCGCTGCCGGAACATTATATCAGGTTCAGTCGGCTTAGCAAAACGGCTTTGTAGGAGTTGCCAATGGGGATAAGAGCCGGAATCGGCGAGCGGTCCTGGCTGCGGCCGGTATCAATCTGCACGGCGTCGCCTTCGATGGCCGTGATACGGTCGAGGCATACAATGTACTTGCGGTGGATGCGGGCAAACTCGCGAACCGGCAGCTTGGCTTCCAGCTCCTTCATGGTGCTGTACACGGTGTACCGCTCCCGCGAAGTGTAGATATTGACGTAGTCGCCCAACGCCTCTACGTACCGGATATCGTCGGTATGCACCCGCACCAGCTTGTGGTCCTGCTTGACGAAGATTTCGTGCCGGCTGCTCACAAACATCGACTGCGCATTGTCGTTGGCCATGCGCAGCAGGCCGTCCATCTTCTGCTGCTCCAGCTCCAGCTGCTGCCGCGCCCGCCGCAGCTCCAAGTGCGACATCACCTCCTTGGCCAGAATGCGCAGGGCGTCCCGCTGCTGCTCGGTAAGCGTGCGGGGTTCCGTGTCGATGGTGCAGATGGTGCCCAGCGGCATGCCGTCCGGCGTGGTGAGCGGGGCGCCTGCGTAGAAGCGCACGCCCGGGTCATTGGCCACGGCAGGGTAGTCTTTGTATAGCGGATTCAGGTGCGGGTCCCGGATTTCCAGCACGTCCTCGGCCATCATAGCATGCTGGCAAAACGAGACGTCGCGGGGCGCATCAATGATGTCGAGGGGCCCGGTTCGGGCCTTGATCCATTGCCGCTTGGAGTCAATCAGCGACACCAGCGAAATGGGTGTCCCGCATATGTATGCAGCCAGCCGCACTAGGTTATTGAAGGCTTCCTCGGGCGGAGTGTCCAGAATATAGTAGCTGCGCAAGGCCTCAACCCGGTCCTCTTCCCACAATGCCGGAGACACTGTTGCCGCTTCTCCCCTTTTAAGCTTGGTAGAAACCGGAGTGGTCGTGTTAATCTTTTGCATAGACTGAAAGGAAAAACGTACGCCAACACGTGAAGTACTTAGTATAGAAAGCCTGAGGATAGTAGAACCGCAAGTAACGACAAACCGTCAATTTTGCACGCCAGAAACAGGATAATACTCGGCCAACATGGCGTTGGCCTCGACAAACCAGTAAGTTGCGTACGAAGTTTACGGCCGGCCGGATTGCCTGTCGGGCTCAGGTGCCATGTACAGCCAGCGGGCACTTTTTTTAAAATTATGGGGTACCTTTACCAATCCTGACGCAGCTCCGTATGCGTACCTAGGCTTTCCACTCCAAACCGTACCCTCAGGGTCTTGTTTATGCTCCTTTCCCTTTTGATTTTGGCCATTGCGCCGCGCACCATACTGTTCATCGTTCTGATTCTGGTGTTGTTCTTTGGCGCCAAGCGCATTCCCGAGATGTTCCGGGGTATGGGCCAGGGCATCCGCGAGTTCAAGGCGGCCTCCAAGGAGCCGCAGCCGGAGTACCGCGACCGGCCGGCCGCGCCCGGGGCTCCTATCAACCCCAACGCGCCCATCAACCCTACCACCAATCCTAACCAGCCGCAGGCTTAATTCTTTCAGCTCATGCATACTCCCCTTTTTCTTTTTCTGGAAGGCATAGGCGGCGGCGAGATGATGCTCGTTCTCGTCGTTATCCTGATTTTCTTCGGTGCCAACAAGATTCCGGAGTTGGCACGTGGCCTGGGCAAGGGCATCCGTGAGTTCAAGGATGCTTCGCAGGAAATCCGCAGCGAGTTTGAAAACGCCGGCAACCAGCAGCAGCCGCAGCAGCCCTACCAGCAGCAGTTCAACCCGAACTATGCCGCTCCGGTAGCACCTCAGCCAGTTGTGCAGCACCCTGTAGAGCAGCCCGGCCACCAGGCCCTGCCTGATGCGGCTTACGCTGCCCCCGAAGCTGCTCCGGCTGCCTACGTGCCCCCGGTTGCTCCGCCAATGGATGGCGGCATTACGCCTCCGGTAGCCGCTCCCGCCGAGCGCCCCCGTCTTGACCAAATGTCCTAATTGATTCCTTGAATTTGAGACGCTTTCATTCTCTCACGGAAGTTCGCAGCGAGCTGACGGCAGGTACCACCACCTGCCGTCAGCTCGTGGAGTATTACCTGGATAACATCGAGCGGCACAACAGCCGCTTGAATGCTTTTCTGGAAGTATGGCCCGACGAGGCCCGCGCCCAAGCCGACGCCGTAGACGCCAAGCTGGCCGCCGGTACGGCCGGCAAGCTGGCCGGCATGGTGATTGGCCTGAAGGACGTGCTGGCCTACAAAGACCATGCTCTGCAAAGCAGCAGCCACATCCTCGACGGGTTCAAGTCGCTGTTCACGGCCTCGGCGGTGCAGCGGCTGCTCGATGAAGACGCCATCTTCATCGGTCGACAGAACTGCGACGAGTTTGCCATGGGCGCCTCCAACGAAACCTCATACTTCGGCCCGGTGCGCAATGCCCTGGACGAAGAGCGGGTATCAGGCGGCTCTTCCGGCGGCTCGGCCGTGGCGGTGCAGGCCGATTTCTGCCTGGCATCCATCGGCTCTGATACCGGCGGCTCGGTGCGGCAGCCAGCGGCGTTTTGCGGGATTGTGGGCTTCAAGCCTACATATTCGCGTATTTCACGCTACGGGCTGGTGGCGTACGCCTCTTCCTTCGACCAGATCGGCACCCTCACCCGCTCGGTGGAAGATGCCGCCGTGCTGCTGGAGGTGATGGCCGGCGCCGACACCTTCGACAGCACCGTGAGCCAGCGCGACGTGCCGGCCTACAGCCAGCTGCTGGAGCCCGCGCCGCACTACCGCATCGGCTACATCCGGGATGCCGTGGAGCGCCCAGGTCTCAATGCCGAAATCAAAGAAGCGCTGGAGCACACGCTCGACGAGCTGCGCGGCCAGGGCCACGTAGTAGACGCGGTGGATTTCCCCTACCTCGACTACATGGTGCCCACCTACTACATCCTGACCACCGCCGAAGCCAGCTCCAACCTGAGCCGCTTCGATGGCGTGAAGTATGGTTACCGGGCCCCTGACGCCACCGATCTGGCTTCGCTGTACAAAAAGACCCGCTCTCAGGGCTTCGGGCCCGAGGTGCAGCGCCGGATTCTGCTCGGCACTTTTGTGCTGTCGGCTGACTACTACGACGCCTACTACACCAAAGCCCAGCAGGTGCGCCGCCTCATCAAAGACAAAACCGATGAGCTGCTGCGCCAATACGATTTCCTGGTGCTGCCTACGGCCCCCACTACGGCCTTCCGCATCGGGGAAGTGAACAAGGACACGCTGGCCATGTACCTGGCCGATATTTTCACGGTGCAGGCCTCGCTGGCTGGCGTACCGGCCGTTTCCATCCCGGCCGGCAACGACTCGGCCGGGCTGCCCATCGGCCTGCAGGTGATAAGCGGCGCGTTCCGCGAAGAGCATCTGCTGGCCTTTGCCAAGTCCTTGACTGAAACCCTGACGCCCGCTTAACCCAGCGCGGCGCTTGCAAGCAAAAACGACGAGGTGCCGCTGCGCACCCCGTCGTTTTTTGCTTTTGCCGGGAAGTTGCACTTGCAGGCAGTATATTTAACCCGATTTGAATCAGGGCTTTTCGTTTTTTTTCACGACGACCCAGGCGAAGAAATGAAGAAACAGTTGTTGCGTGTTGTGGTGGCCAGCGGGGTGCTGGGATTGGTGGCTTCTCACGCCGGCATGGCGCAGACGCGTCCGTTTAATTTGCCGCAGCCCCCCCCCACTATCCCCGCCGACGACACCACGCAGGTGGTAGACCTGCAGCTGCTCCCCGATTCGCTGGCGGCCGAGCCCATTGTCATAGACTCCGTGCGGCTGGCCTGGCTACAGACCCCGCCCGAGCTGCGCGACCTGGTCGGGGACCGGATCAACTGCTTTGAAACCGATGCGCCCCACACCTTCAATCCGGCCGTGATGTCGTTTGTGAAGCTGTTTACGGAGCGCAACCGCAAGTACATGCAACGGGTGCTGGAGCGCGAAAACGTGTATTTTCCGCTGTTCGAGAAGTACCTCGCCAAGTACAATCTGCCCACCGACCTTAAGTACCTGGCCGTGGTGGAATCAGCCCTGATTCCGACGGCCAAGTCGCCGGTGGGCGCTACCGGGCTGTGGCAGTTCATGGGCCCCACGGCCGGCGACCTGCGCCTGCGCCGCGACGACTGGGTGGACGAGCGCATGAACCCGGAGAAGTCCACAGAAGCGGCCTGCAAGCACCTGCGCTACCTCTACGGCATCTTCCACGACTGGGAGCTGGTGCTGGCGGCCTACAACTGGGGCGCCGGCAGCATGCAGCGCGTGATGCGCCGCACGGGCAAGAAAACCTTCTGGGACCTGTATCCGCACCTGCCCAAGGAAACGCGCAACTACGTGCCCACCTTCACGGCTATCATGTACTCGATGCAGTATGCCCAGGCCCACCAACTGCACTCACCGGACCTGAAATACCGCTACGCCGAAGCCATGGACACCCTGCAGGTAGGCGGCCACGCCCTCGACCTGCACCGCCTCAGCCAGGCCTGCGGCCTGCCCGACTCGGCCGCGCTGCTGCGCTACAACCCCGAGCTGCGCCGCAGCTGGCTGCCCGAAGGCTACCGGGCCTATACCGTGCAGATTCCGGCAGCCGTGCGCCCGCAGCTGGCCGTAGTAGACCGCGCCACCCTGTTCGACTACTGCCGGCCCCAGGTTGATCTGCCGCAGCCGTTGCAGCCGCTGATGGCCCGTCTGGAAGGCGTAGTGCCTTTCCCGTCGCGGACGCTGGCGGCCAGCGGCGGGCCGCGCGAAGAAACAGAAGTGGCGGCCCCGCGCTTTCGGCGCGTGCGCCACACGGTCCGGCGCGGCGAGTCGGCGGCGGCAGTGGCCGAGCGCTACGACGTAACGACTGCCCAGCTCGCGCGCTGGAACGGCCTGCGCAAAGGCAAAGCCCTGGTGCCGGGCAAGCAGCTGGTAGTATTTGTGCCGATTGCCCAGCCCGCCGCGCCCGCCGCCCGGGCTGTAGCCGCGGCCGACCGCAAACCCTCGGTGCCGTCGCGCCTAGCCACGCCTGCGGCCAGAACTACCGGCCCAGCACCTACCGCTGCCACCATGGCTGAGATGGTAGCCGCCGCCGAACCGCTGAAGGCCGCTATTGCCAACCGCAATCCGCAGCTTATCGGCCAGGAGGCCGCGGCTGCTGCGGCCACGCTTGCGGTAGCCGATGACTCCATGCCCGCCACCTACGTGGTGCGGCGCGGCGACAATCTGGCGAAGGTGGCGCAAAGCCGGGGCCTGACGATCAGTCAGCTGATGGCCTGGAACCGGCTGGAATCGGAGAAGGTGATGCCCGGGCAGAAGCTACTGCTGGCCGCCCCCGACGACGACAACGCCCCGGCCCCGAGCCGCCCGGCTTCGACCCGTACAGCACAGAAGCCTGCCCTGGCCGCCCGGAAGCCAGCCACACGCGAAGTGGCCGAGCAAAAGGTGCATCTGGTGCAGAAGGGCGACACGCTCTACAACATCTCGCGGCGCTACCAGGGCATTACCGTGGACGAGTTGCGGCGCCTCAATCATCTCACTTCCGACGAAGTAAAGCCCGGCCAGAAGCTCATCGTGGCGCGCTAGCCCATCATCAACGCCTGAGGCCGGCCCGGTTAAGCAACAGGGCCGGCCTTTTTGCGCCCGCTGAAACCACCGGCCCTCACCACCTGTTATAACCACTGGCGCAACGCAACGCCTCCTTGCTTTTGACTCTGCAGCATGAAAAAAATATCAGTAGAAATCTGGTCCGACATTGTATGCCCGTTCTGCTACATCGGCAAACGTCGCCTGGAAAACGCACTGGCCAAGTTCCCGCACCGCGACGCCATTGACATCCATTGGCGCAGCTTCGAACTGGATGCCGACTCCAACCCGCAGCCCGGCGAAGGCAGCCTCTATAAGCGCCTGGCTGCCAAATACGGCAACACAGAGGAGTGGGCCCGCCAGATGTCGGCCAACATGACGGAAATGGCCGCCGCCGAAGGGTTGGCGTTTGATTTCGACCGGGCGGTGCCGGCCAACACGTTCCGGGCGCACCGCCTGGTGCATCTGGCCGAGCAGCACGGCCGCCAGGATGCCGCTAAAGAGCGGCTGTTCAAAGCCTATCTGGAAGAAGGCCTTGACATCAACGACGTGCCCACGCTGCAGGCGCTGGCCGCCGAGCTGCAGCTGCCCGCCGATGCCGTAACGGATGTTCTCACCTCCGATGCCTTCGCCCAGGAAGTTCGCCACGACGAGTACCAGGCCCGGCAGATTGGCGTGCGCGGCGTGCCCTACTTCGTTTTCGACGATAAGTATGCCGTGTCGGGCGCTCAGCCGACGGAGCTGTTTGAGGAAGTTTTGGCCAAGGTATGGGAGGAAGCCCAACCCCGGCCCGTAGAGCTAACCGGTGCGGCCGGTGCTGCCTGCGACTTGGACGGCAACTGCTAGCTCCCGCGCTTCCTGACCCATTGGCGGCCCGCCGCCATCGGAGACGTATCCACACATATGGGTACAGCTCCGGTGGCGGCGGGCTTTTTGTTGCGCGGGCCACTGGCAGCTTATAGTAGATGAACGGGCAGTATAGCGAAGCTCAACCGGCCGATAAATATTTTGATTAGAGTAACTTTGATTTTGTTACTTTCCGTGACCTTGCCGTATAAGAATGCTACGGACAGCCTTCTTTTGTAACTATATGAAGAAAACATTACACGCGTTTTTTCTGGTATTCGCAGTGCTGCTTGCTATGCCGGTTTTTGCCGGGGTGGCGCCTGTTCTCAACGGCCAGTGGCGCGGCCCGCTTAAGGTACCAGGCGGGCAGCTCGACCTCATTGTCACCATCATTCCGCTCACCAATGGCGGCTACTACGCCGCCCTCGACGTGCCCCAGCAGCGCATCTACCGCATGCCGGTGGAAGTGGAGGTGAAAGGCAACGAGCTCAGCCTGCACATCGAGCAGGCGGGCAGCAGCTTCGTGGGCAAAATCCAGAACAACGGCGACCAGCTCACCGGGGTGTGGAAGCAGCCGGGCCTCTCGGGGCCGCTGGTGTTTGAACGCGCTAAGTCCGCGGCTACGGCTTCCGGCAAAGTGCGCCTCACGCCGCCCTATCGCGAAGACGAAATCAGCTTCATGAACAATGCGGCCAAGCTCCGCCTGAGCGGCATCCTGACCGTGCCGGCCGGCCCGGGCCCCTTCCCGGCCGTGGTGCTGCTCTCCGATTCGGGCCCGCAGGACCGCGACGCCGGCGAGCAGGAATACCGCATGTTCAGCATTCTGGGCGACTACCTCACCCGCCGCGGCATCGCCGTGCTGCGCTTCGACGACCGGGGCACCGGCAAGTCGCAGGGCATCTACCTGACGGCTACCACCCAGGATTTGGTCAGTGACGCGCAGGCGGCCATGGCCTTTCTTCGGAGCCGCAACCTCATCAATCCGCAGGAAATCGGGTTTATCGGGCACGGCGAAGGCGCCAACGTGGCCTTTCTGGCGGCAGCCGAGCCCGGCCCGGCCAAACCGGCTTTCGTGGTGTCGATGGCGGGCTACGGCCTGCCGGGCCGCCACGTACTGACGCGCCAGCAGCTGGAAATCATGCGCCTGATTGGGGCCAGCCCGGCCCAGGTGAAGGCCTCCATGGAGCTGCACGCCCAGATGATTGACATCATCCGGCAGACGCCTAACGATGCCCAGGCCCGGGGCAAAGTGGCCGCCACGCTGCGCATGAGCAACACCGACCTCGACCCGCACATGGCCCGCGCCCGCGCCATTCAGCTCACCTCGCCCTGGTCGCGCTACTTCATCGACTTCGAACCCACCCGCAAGCTGCCCGAAGTGCAGTGCCCGGTGCTGGCCATAAACGGTGCCGACGACCTGCAGGTGGAAGCCACCAACAACCTGGCCATGCTGCGCAAAGGTCTGCGCACCAACCGCGACGTAACCACGCAGAAGCTGCCCGAGGTCAACCACTGGATGCAGCCCAAGCCGGAAGAGTGGGCGATAGTAAACGGCGCGCAGCAGCCCACCTTCTCGCCCAAGGCCCTGGACATGATGCGGAGCTGGATTGCCAAGCGCACCACCCAGCCCGAAGCCGTGCCCGTGACGGTGAAGCGTGAGGCCCCCGCCAAAGCGCCCAAAACGTCCCGCAAATCCCGTAACACTCCTACCCAGGCCAGTCGCTAGCCTGATCTGCTGCCAGCCTGCTCCGGGCGCTGATCCGCTGGAATTGCCGGTGTGTAGCCCACACGCTTGGCAGTTCCGGCGGCTCGGCGCCCGCTGCGGTTTTTAGGGACCGGTTGAATGCAGCCGGGGCCGTATACTTGCGCTTTCTACACGGGCTTTCTTCTTCTGAGCAGATGATACGGATGTATTTGGGGTGGCGAGCGGTATGCGGGGCGCTGTTGGCGGGCTTGGTCAGTCTGGCGACGCCCGCCCATGCCCAGCAGGCCCGGCAGCTGGCCGGCGACTGGCACGGCACGCTGGCCACGCCCGTCAATCCGCCGCAGCTGATTGTGCACATCACCGGGCAGCCCACCGGGACCCTGGCCGCCGCGCTGGACGTGCCCTCCCAGAAAGTAACCGGCCTCGCCTTCTCCGGGGCCGAGCTGCGCCAGGACAGCCTGATTTTGCTGTCCGATTTTCTGGGCGTGCGCTACGCGGCACGTCTTTCCGCCGACGGGCAGCAGCTGACCGGGCGCTGGAAGCAGAACGGCGAGCAATGGCCCCTGGTGCTGCAGCGGGGCCTGCCCGCCCCGCCACCCCCGCCGGTTCGCCCCCAGGACCCCGTGGCGCCGCTGCCCTACCGCGAGCAGCAGGTGCGCTTCAAAAACCCTGGCGGCGGGCCTGAGCTGGCCGGCACCCTCACCCTGCCGGCCGGTAAAGGCCCTTTTCCGGCCGTGGTGCTGGTATCGGGCTCCGGCCCGCAGGACCGCGACGAAAGTCTGGCCGGGCACCATCCGTTTCGGGTGCTGGCCGATTACCTGACCCGGCGCGGCTTTGCCGTGCTGCGCTACGACGACCGGGGCGTGGGCCAGTCAGGCGGCACGTTTGCCACTGCCACCACCGCCGACTTTCTGGCCGATGCCCAGGCGGCGCTGGCGTTTCTGCGCACCCAAACCAGCGTGCAGCCCAAGCGCGTGGGCCTGCTCGGGCATAGCGAGGGCGGCACCATTGCGCTGCTGGCCGGCGCCGCGCCCAACCCACCGGCCTTCATCGTGTCGCTGGCGGGGATGGGCGTGAGTGGCCGGGAGCTGCTGCTGCGCCAGCAGGCCGATGTATTGCGTGCCTCGGGGCTCGACACGGCCAGTGCCGGCCGCATGCGCCGCACCCAGCAGGCTCTGCTCACCGTCATCCAGACCACCCCCGACAACCCGCCCGCCATTGCGCGGATGGTGCCCCTGCTGAAGCAGGCCAGCCCCGGCGTACCCGAATCGACGCTGACCACGATGGCCACCCAGATGACCTCGCCCTGGTACCGGTACTTTCTGGGGCTGAATCCGGCCCCGGCCCTGGCGAAAGTGAAAGTGCCGGTGCTGGCTCTCAACGGCACCAAAGACGTGCAGGTAGCGCCCGGCCCCAATCTCGAAGCCATTCGCAATGGCCTGCAGGCCGCCGGCAACCGCGACGTAACTATTCAACAGCTCGACGGCCTCAACCACCTGTTCCAGACGGCCACCACCGGGCTGCCCTCTGAGTACGGCCAGATCAGCGAAACCTTTTCGCCCTCGGCGCTCCAGATCATCGGCAACTGGCTGGCCGCCCACGCCCGGCGCTAGCCAGCAAATCAGCCGAAAATCAGCCACTTATCCACATCAATGTGGATAAGTTTGTTTATAAACCCCTGATAACCGCCGGTGTAGGTCCGAATACCTGAAATGGCCGTGGTTCCTTGTAATCAACGCTGGCAGTAACGGCCGACGTTAGGCGTCTTTGCCCGGCTCGGGCGTGAGGTCCAGGTTGCGCAGCTTGTCGGCGCGCCAGGCCGTAATGCCCACTACCAGCAGGGTCATGGCGCCACCCACTACCACCGAGCGCACCACGCCCAGCACCCGCGCCGCCGCCCCCGACTCGAAGGCCCCGATTTCGTTGCTGGAGCCGATGAAGATGTTGTTCACGGCCGATACGCGGCCCTTCATGTACTCGGGCGTGTAGGTGTGGATAAGCGTGGAGCGCACGATAACCGACACCGAATCGAACACCCCGGTCAGGAACAGCAGAAACAGGGAAAGCCAGAAGCTGGTCGATAAGGCGAAGAAGATGGTGGCTATGCCAAAGCCCGCCACTGCCCACAGCAACTTGCGCCCGGCGTGGCGACGCAGCGGGAAATAAGTCAGCAGCACGGCCATCAGCACCGACCCCACGGCCGGGGCGGCGCGCAGGTAGCCCAGGCCCGCGGCCCCGGTATGCAGAATCTGGTCGGCGAAAATCGGGAGCAGCGCCACGGCCCCGCCAAACAGCACCGCAAACAGATCCAGCGACAAAGCGGCCAGTACCAACTGGTTCTGGAAGATGAACTGCATACCGCTCAGCACGCTTTCCTTCAGGCCCAGCTTCTGGCCCTCGGTGGGCGGCAGCGGGCGGCCCGCAATGCTCAGAAACAGCAGCAACGACAGCAGCATCAGCCCGATGTCGGTGCCGTAGGCCACGGCTATGCCTAGGTGCGCAAACAGCAGGCCCCCAATGGCCGGCCCCAGCACGGCGGCCGCCTGCCAGGTGGTGCTGTTCCAGGTAATGGCGTTGGAAAGCTGCTCGCGCGCGGGCATCAGCTGCGGCATAAACGAAAACACGGCCGGCCCCAGAAAACCCCGCGCCACGCCGCTCACGAAGATGACGGCGTAGAGCGGCAGCCCCCGCAGCACCAGCAGCCCCCCCAATGACGTGCCGGCAGTCAGCAGCCCGGCCGCCTGCGGCTGCGCCAGCAGGCCCAGCGCCACCGAGCACAGCAGCAACACCGTCACCATGGCCACAATGATGTTTTTGCGCCGCACGGAGTCGGCCACGTGCCCGGCATACAACGACACGACAATGCTGGGAATGGCTTCGGCCAGCCCGATCAAACCCAGCGCCAGCGGGTCGCCGGTGAGCTTAAACATTTGCCAGCTGACCACTACGCCCTGAATCTGGGTAGCCAGCGTCAGGCAGGCACGGGCCGAGATGAAGCGCCGAAACTCCGGCAGGCGTAGCGCGGCGTAGGGGTCGTGGCGGGGAGCCGGAACAGCGGAAGACATAGGGCAGAAGACGAAAAACGAGCGGGCAAAGGTAGCCCGCGGCAGGCGGAAGCCGGTTGCGGGCCGCAGCCCTAACTTTGTGGCGCGCTGCGTTCTTCGCTATCTTGATACCCTTTGGTCGCACACCGGCCGGCTTTCCCCCTGCTTATGCCCACTCCTACCCTTCTGGCGGATTTCGCGGAACTCTCTTTTCGCCCCGACCTGCAGATCCTGCTGGGGCGGTGGCTGCGGCCCATTTCCACGGCTGAGCTGCAGCAGAGCTATGAGGCCCTGCTCACAGCCGCCGTGCCGCCCAAATGCCGCTTCTGGCTACTCGATTTGCGGCGGCGCGGCATCAGCAGCGAGGACGATACGCTCTGGACACTGGAAACCTTCCTGCCGCTGCTGGCACCACGCCTCGGCGGCCGGGTGTATCTGGCGTTTCTGGTGTCGCCGGGCCACTTGTCCGCCATCGACCAGGAATCGGGGGCGCCGATGGTCACCAATGCCCAATGCCACGTGCGCCTGTTCACCGACGAAGGCCTGGCCACCGCCTGGCTGGGCCGGCGGCGGCAGCACGAAAGCGTGTAGTTGTAGCGCCACGCGCGGCCAGGCCCCGGGCAGGCATGCAACTTTTTTGCTGAAAGAAAATTCCGTCTTTTCGGCCTTTAGCGCACGATAAGGGCAATAAACCAACGGGCATTCTGCATATTCTATCGAGTATTTGAAAAAATATTGAAAAAATATTCGGGCTGCCCCGGCTCGCCGTTGTGTTTGGGCCGGCAGTTCTCTACATTTGGTTCAAGGGGTTCTTCATTCTCCCTTCACTTTCCAGAATTTCACCGGCAACTGCACAATATGGCCTAAAGCTCTACGTTCCTTAACCCGTAGCCTTTATGGAAACCATGCAGCTGAGCGATTCCGCTCTCATATCCCTTTACATTGCCGGCAATGAAGAGGCCTTCGCGCACTTGCTCGAGCGGTACAAATCCCGTGTGTTTACGACTATCATGCTGATCGTACGCGACGAAGACGTGGCCGAAGACCTGCTGCAGGATACGTTCATCAAGGCTATCCACACCATGAAAGGTGGCCGCTACAACGAGGAAGGCAAATTTTCCTCCTGGATCTGCCGCATAGCCCACAACCTGGCCATCGATTTTTTCCGTCGGGAGAAGCGCAGCCCGCTGCTCAACCTCGACACGACGAGCCATGCCTTCAACTCTCTCTCGCACGCCGAGGAAGGAGTGGAAGCCGCGCTGACGCGCGAAGAAACCTACGCACGGCTTCGGGAGTTAATACAGGAGCTGCCCGCCGCGCAGAAGGAAGTGCTGGTGATGCGCCACTACGGCGACATGAGCTTTCAGGAAATTGCCGACGCTACCGGCGTCAGCATCAACACGGCGCTGGGGCGGATGCGTTACGCGCTGATCAATTTGCGGAAAAAAATGGCCGCACAACCCGTTTTCTATGATCAAAACCTTTACCCACGAGAAACTGCTCCGGTACGTGTACAACGAATTGCCGGCTAACGAACAGCAGGAAGTAGAGCAGGCCCTGCAGCACGACGCCGACCTAGCGGCCACCTGCGCCGACCTGCTGCTGGCCCAGCGTACCCTCGATACCTTGCGCCGCAAGCCCAGCCAAAGCAGCACGGAGGCCATTCTGCAATACTCCCGCACTTTCCTGCGCTCTGCGTAGGCGCTGAACGCCGCTTATTTTTACGGCCCACGGAAAAGGAAATTCCCTGGCGGGATGCCCCGAAACGTACCAACCGGTACCTTCGTGGCATCCCGCTTTTTTATTGCCCCTGCACTACGGAGCTTTCCGCGGTGCTCTTGCTGCTTTTGTACCATGCGCAAAGCCGAGCGTTTCCGCCACTTCCTCGACTACTTCACCACCAATTTCCCGGCTCCGGAAACGGAGCTGCACTATTCGTCGCCCTACGAGCTGATTGTGGCCGTGGTGCTCAGCGCCCAGTGCACCGACAAGCGCGTGAACCTGGTGATGCCGGCTCTGATGGAGCAGTTTCCTACACCCGAACAACTGGCGGCCGCTTCGGCGGAAGACATTTTTCCGTTTATCCGGAGCGTATCGTACCCCAATAACAAGGCCAAGCACCTGGCCGGTTTGGGCCGGTTGCTGGTCAGTGAGTTTGGGGGCGAGGTGCCCAGCACCATTGAAGAGTTGCAGCGGCTGCCGGGCGTAGGCCGCAAAACGGCCAATGTGGTGGTGTCGGTGATATACAACCAACCGGCCATGGCCGTGGACACGCACGTGTTCCGGGTGTCGCACAGGCTGGGGCTGGTGCCGCGCACGGCTACCACGCCGCTGGCCGTGGAGAAAGAGCTGGTGCGCCACATTCCGGAGGAGCTCATACCCAAGGCGCATCACTGGCTGATTCTGCACGGCCGGTACATCTGTGTGGCCCGGCAGCCTAAATGCACCATCTGCCCGCTCCAAAGCTGGTGCAAGTACTACGCCGACACCACCGCTAAAACACTGCAGGCAAGCCAGAAAACCTCCTCCAAAGCCCCTAAAGGCGCCAAATAACAGCAAACTAGCACAACTTAGTATAAAAGTGGCTCACTGCAGCACAAAGCAATACAGTTTACTGTGCGGCTTGCTCCAGAATCTGCTGCACGGTGGCCGCCAGCTGCTGGCGGTCGAAGGCGGTAGCGGCTACCTGGCGGCCAGCGGCGCCGGCGGCGCGTAGCTGCTCGGGCTGCTCCAGCAGCGTGTGTAGCAGCTGTGCTAGGGCCGGCGCATCGCTCGGCGGCGAAAACCAGCCGCAGCCGTGCGTTTCCACCAGCTCGCGGGTCCAGCCATTGTTGGTGACGATTACCGGCGTGCCCACGGCTAGGCTGTCGTAGAACTTAGCCGGCGAGTTGGCATCGAGCACCGGCAGTCCCAGGAATGAAACCACCGACACTTCCGCCAGCCGGAACCAGCTGAACACAGCGTGCCGGGGCTGGGGCGGCACCAGCCGGATGGCCGGGCAGCGGGATGCGGCTTCCCGCACTCGTGGCTCATCGAAACCCAGGCCCATAAACAGCCACACCATCTCCGGCCGTTGGGCCGCCAGCAGCTCGGCCGCGGCTAGCAGGGTCGGAATATCGTTGGCACGGCCTAGGGTACCGGCGTAAAGCACCACGCGGCGGCCTTGCAGCCCTTGCTCGCGGCGCAGCGTGACTACGGCTTCGTCGGTGGCCAGCGCGGCCAGCTCCAGATCGGTGCCGTTGAGCACGGTGCTTACCCGGGCCGGGGCCAACGGATTGTGGTTGGCCGTGGCTTCCACGTAGCGCGTCATGTCCGGCGAAAGGGCCATGATGTGGCGGGCACTGCCGTACAGGCTTTTTTCCAGCGCAAACAGGCGGCGCTGAGCCCAGCGGTTGGGCACGGCGCCCATGGCAATCGGGAAGGAAGGCCACAGATCCTGCACCTCAAACACCCACGGCACCTTGCGCCGCCGCGCCACCTGCGCCGCCGCCCAGGCCGCCGTCAGCGGCGTGCTAATGCCCCAGATAACGTCGGGCCGGTCGATACGCAGGCCCTCGCGCACGGCGTAGGCCGCATACTGCGCAAACGCCAGCCCGCGCCGCGCCACGCCCATCTGGTTTTCATAAGGCACATCGGCCACACGCAGCTCCACCCCGGCCGGCACCCAGGGATATTGCTGCGTGAGCCGCTGCGGCTCCCAGGTGCGCGTGCTGATCAGCGTGATGCGGTGCTGCCGGGCCAGATACGCCAGCAACGCGTAGTGCCGGCTCGTGGCCGGGCAGTCCGGGTTGGTGTGGTACTGGCTGAAAACGGCAATATGCACGTGGCGTCAATTAGTAAATGAGAATTAGTAATGAGGAATTGACTTTGCAGCTACATTGCCGCCCCGGCGGAGAGTCTGCAATCGTTGATTCCTGATCAGCAATTACCACCAAATCTATCTTTCGGCACGGCGCGGGCGCGGGCGGTAATGCGACTCGTTGAGGATGTGCTGCGGGTTTTTGTCGGCCATCAGCTGGGCCAGTGTCACCTTGGGGTTTTCGGCCATGTACTTGCGCACAATCTGCCAGCCCACCCACGCCCCAATGCGGCCGGGGCAGGTCTTGTCGATTTCGGGAATGTTGGGCCGCTCGCCCACGTACTTCTGCACCGTAAACGGGGCGGTGTTGTAGAGTAGCTTCTTGTCCAGAAAGTGCGCCCAGATCTTGCCTTCGTTGAAATACACGCCCTGCAGCTCCCTGTCGGTGTAGCCGATGAGCAGCGAATCGGCGGTGCAGGGCAGCACCCGCTCCGCGAAGTACAGCGACTTGCCGTACTGCACCATCTCGCCCAGCATGGTCTGGTTGGTGAGCTCCTTGCGGTTATATTTGCTGCTGATGGCCAGCGCGGCGGTGGGCAGCACGTACTCGGGGCGGTAACGGCGCAGGATGTATTCGGGCACGTTGGGGCGGTAGCGCGCCGTGGGCCCCACGAAGAAGTCCAGCCCCAGCACCATCAGGCTGTCGTTCACGAACATATCCTGGCTCAGGCCCGACACAAACGTCTGCACGGGCGGCACCCGAAACGTGGGGAAGTTGTAGCGGATGTGCTGGAACATGCCTTCCAGCCCGGCTTTCAGCTTGCCCGAGTCCTGAAACACGCTGTCGGTCTGGCGGCCGAGCACCTGCAGGCCCTGATTGGTGGCCAGGCGCGTGAGCGTACCCGCCAGCACCTCATCCGACGGAAACTGGCGGCGCTGCAGAAACTGATTGGCGAAGAGCGGCTGCTCGGCCAGGAAGCGCTGGGCGTCGGCGGTGGTCCGGATCTGGAAGAACGGCTTTTCCAGCCGGGTCAGCTGCACGGGCGCCGCTACGTTGGCCACGGCAGGGTCGGGCGTGCAGGACGTGTCGGTGTCGCGGCTGCAGGCGGCCAGCAGCAGCAGGCAGCCACCCAGTACGGCGGGCAGGATGGGGCGCATAGCAAAAGGAAAGTGGGGCATGCTTCTATCTTTGGGCGAAATTAGCCAAAACCAAACGCCGCGCCCAGCGGCATCGTATTCCGCGGCTTACTCAACTCGCCTTCGCCATGAAAAAAATTCTGCTTGCTGCCCTCTTAATAGGTGCATCGGCCGCTACGGCTTCGGCTCAGGTCGAAATTGGCCTCAAACTGTCGCCTTCCATCACCAACCTGCGCACCGAATCCCCGAGCACGCTCGGCTTCAAAAACGAGAAGAGCAAGCTCACCATCGGCGGCGGCCTGGTGGTCGACTACTTCTTCGGCGAAAACTACGCTTTCAGCTCGGGCCTGCAGCTGGTGGGCAAGGGTGGCACCATCAGCTACTTCGACCCCAACACCAACCGCCGCCAGGAGCAGAAAATCGGTATGCAGTACCTGGAGGTGCCCCTCACGGTGAAGCTGTTCACCAACGACATCACCACCGACACCAAGCTCTACTTCCAGCTGGGCGGTAGCGTGGGCGGCGCAATTGCCGCCAAAATCAACGGCGAGAAGCGCTACACCGACCCCGGCAATAACAACACCGAGACCAAAGCCTCCGACCATATCATCATCCCGGAAGCGGCCGTGCTGGCGGGCCTGGGCGTGGAGTACCAGGTGGGCCAGAGCACCAAGGTATTCGCCGGCCTGAGCTACCACCGTGGCCTGCTCAACATCGACAAGTACTTCGACAATGAGCGCGACTTCCAGGACGTCACCCTCAAAAACAGCGAGTTTGCCCTGGATCTGGGGTTGAAGTTTTAATCACGGATTTTGCGGATTAGACGGATTGTTCGGATTCATTTCCGGCTCGTTTCTGTGCAAAACACATGAGCGTAAATAGCTCGGAGCCGAATCCGAACAATCCGTCTAATCCGCAAAATCCGTGATTAAAAAAGCCCGCTCTACATACCGTAAGGCGGGCTTTTCTTCTTTCAGGAGGAGTTGTCGCAGACAACCACGCTACTTGGTTAATCGGTAATGTCTACTTCGTGGTCCTGAAGGCGGGCCATGGCTGCCGCCGCCGAGTGCAGCTCGATTTCCTCACCGTTTTCGTCTTCGATGCGGTAATCGGTCAGCCCCAGGCTGGTGTCCTTGGTGACTTTGATCCACTTGTAGTATTTCAGATACCACTTCATCTGCCGGCTTACGAGGCCTTTGGTGTAGTAGGCATGCAGGAACGGATGCACGTGCAGCGTAATGCCCGACTGATTCTGCGTCACCAACAAGTCTTCGATGCTGTTGTCGATTTCGTCGGTTACCTGGATGGAAGCCGAGATTTTGCCGGTTCCGCCGCAGGTTGGGCACACTTCCCCGGTGATGATGTTCTCGGCCGGGCGCACGCGCTGCCGCGTAATCTGGAGAAGCCCGAACTTGGTGATGGGCAGAATGGTGTAGCGCGCCTTGTCGTGTTTCATCACCTGATACACGGCGTCCTCCACCTTCTTGCGGCTCTCCGCCGACTTCATGTCAATGAAATCGACGACGATGATGCCGCCCATGTCGCGCAGCCGAAGTTGCCGGGCTACTTCCTTGGCCGCCAGCATGTTCACCATGAGGGCCGTGGCTTCCTGGTCGCTTTCCTGGTTGCTCTTGTTGCCGGAGTTGACGTCGATGACGTGCAACGCTTCGGTGTGCTCGATTACCAAGTAGCCGCCGCCGGGCACCGTCACGGTTTTGCCAAACAGCGTTTTCAGCTGCTTTTCAATGCCCAGATGCTCAAACACCTTCACCTTGCCGGTGTAGTGCTTCAGCAGGCCCAGCTTATCGGGGGCAATCTGCTCCAGATAGCCGCGCATTTCCTCGTAGCGGGCCGTAGTATCCACCGTAATGGCATCAAACGACTCGTTGAGCATATCGCGCAGCATGGAGCTGGTGCGGCCCAGCTCGCCCAGCACCTTGTCGTTGGGCTTGGCAGAGCGCAGCGCCGTGAAGAGCTGCTCCCATTTGCTGGTCATGCTCTGCATGTCGCGGTCCAGCTCGGCCACTTCGCGGCCCTCGGCCACCGTGCGGATAATCACGCCGAAGTTGTCGGGCTTGATGGAAGCAATGAGCCGCTTGAGCCGCTCGCGCTCCGTCTTGCTCACAATCTTCTTCGACACGCTGATGGTATTCGAAAAAGGCACCAGCACCAAGTAGCGGCCAGCCATCGAAATATCGGTGGACAGGCGCGGGCCTTTGGTGGAAATGGGCTCCTTTACAATCTGAACCAGCACCTGCTGGCTCTTCTTGAGGGTGTCGGCAATCTTGCCCACTTTGTCGAGCGGCTTTTCGAGGCCAAACGACTTGAGGGCGCCAACGGGGGTTTTCTGCGACTGTACGCCCCGCACCCACTTGCTGAGCGAGGGAAATTGCTCGCCCAGGTCGCCGTAGTGCAGAAACGCATCTTTTTCGTACCCGATGTCAATGAACGCAGCGTTCAGACCGGGCATAACTTTCTTGACCGTGCCCAGGAAGATGTCGCCCACCGAGTAATTGGTGTCGTTGCGGTCGAAATGATATTCGATGAGCCGCTTGTCCTGTAGCAGGGCAATCCGTTCTCCTTCCTGAGTAGAATTAATGATTAATTCGTTACTCAATGGATTGGGTTGTTAGGTAGTCCCAATGATGGCCCTTCGCCCCCGAAACCGGCAAAGGGAAGCCGGTGCACCAAGCACCGGCTTCCCTTGCAAGCCTCGGGGAAAGCGAATTTATTAGCCACTCTCGGGGATACAAGATGAGAGATAGACGGGTGGCGCGCCTTAGCAGCAGCGCCCCGCCAGCAGACCCCGAAAGGGCTTACTTCTTCTTGTGACGGTTTTTGCGCAGGCGCTTCTTCCGTTTGTGGGTAGCAATCTTATGACGCTTTCTTTTTTTACCGCAGGGCATGTTGTTGTGGGTTAAGTGGTTGAATGGTTTCCTTCTTAATGGCTGAATGGTTGGATTGTTAAATGGTTGGCCGGGCAACGAGTTGTCAGAACCAACAACCATTTAACAATCAAACTATTCAGCCATTCAATTAAGCTTCTGTAGCTGCTCATCAACCGCGGCCGTCAGGCTGGGGTCGGTGCTCAGGCTTTTGGTTTTCTGGAAGGCCGCGCGGGCTTCTTCCTTCGCCCCAGTTTCAGCTAACGCGACGCCAAGATAAAACTGTCCGTTGACGTTTGACGGATTTACCTTGGTCAACTCGCGAAAACGCTCTACTGCCTTCTCGTACTGGTTGCTCTGCATCGAGAGCAAACCCAGGTTGTAGATGGCTTTTTCGTTGCGCGGATCGGCGGCCAGCACCTCGCGCAGCAGCACGACGCCCTGCACCGGGTTGGCGCTGGCCATGAAGGCCATGCCAAGGTTGGTTTTGGCGTCCAGGTTCTCCGGGTTGTTTTTCAACACTTTGCCGTAGAGCTCCTGGCACTTGGCCGCCAGCAGCTTCTGGCGCTCCTGCGTAGCGGCAAAGCTAAACGCTTCGAAGTACGCATCGGCCGCCCGCTGCCAGGCCTGCTCGCCGGGGCGGGCCTGGGCCAGCTGCTCCAGATAGTAGCCGGCGCTGTCGAATTTCTCCACGGCCTTGTACTTGATGGCCAGATCCGAGGCCACGCGTAGCTTGGCCATGGGGTCGGCAGTCGTCCGGTACTTGGCCAGCAGCGTGTTCAGCTCTTGGCGCTGGGCCGGTGCAATGGTCATGTGGGGCTGCTCGGGAGTAGCCCCGCCGTCGGCATCGTGGCTGCCGGCCGCGTGGCCGTGCTCATCGAGGCCGCCGACAGATGGAGCGGCAGCGCCGTTGTCACGGTTGGCCGTGCGGGCTGCATCCTGAGCCAGTTCGCCTTTGCCTTCCTTGGGCTTTACAATCACCTTGGGCAACAAAAACAGCCCGGCCACCAGGGCCAGGGCCACTGCCAGCAGAATCAGTTGATGTGAAGAGGTGCGTGTAGCCATCCGAAAAAAGCAGGCCGCCGGGCATCCGTGTTACCGGACGCCCCGCGGCGCCGCCAGCAGTAGGTTATAACTGAATCAACACCTTAGGCGTTGGCCAGTTCTTTGATTTTCTTGCTGTTCTTGATTTTGCCGATGAAGGTTTTCGACGGCTTGAAGCTCGGGATGAAATGCTCGTCGATGATGATCGACGTATTTTTCGAGATGTTACGAGCGACTTTCTTCGCGCGCTTTTTGTTTACGAAGCTGCCAAAGCCACGCACGTAGATGTTATTGCCTTCGGCCATCGAATCCTTCACGACTTTGAAGAAGGCTTCCACGGTAGCCGAAACGTCTGCTTTCTCGATGCCGGTCTTGTCGGCGATTTCGGCGATTACTTCTGCTTTAGTCACGCTGGTAAGGTACTATGGGTGAAAAATGAATGCTGGGCAAAACAACCAATTCAGGACGTAAGCCCTTGCCCGGTAAGCTGTTCGCTTGCGAATTGGGGCCACAAAGGTAGCCCCCTTTTTTGGTTTTGCAATAGATTTACCCGCAATAGAAAGACCCTTCTTAAATCCTTCCAAGTATTTCTCTTTCAAACACTTGACTAACAATTCTGTTGCCACTGCCCCCACCTTTTTTGCCGCTGCCCTCTTGGAATGGTACCCGCGCCACCGCCGCGACCTGCCCTGGCGCCACACCCGCGACCCATACGCCATCTGGCTGTCGGAGGTAATTCTGCAGCAGACCCGCGTAAAACAGGGCCTGCCGTACTACTTGGACTTCATCAGCTCCTACCCTACCGTGCAGGATCTGGCCGCCGCGCCCGAAGATGAGGTGCTGCGCCACTGGCAGGGCCTGGGCTACTACAGCCGGGCCCGCAACATGCACCATACCGCCCAGCAGGTGGTGCGCGAGTACGGCGGCCAGTTCCCGACCACCTACGCCGGCCTGCTGCAGCTGCGCGGCGTGGGGCAGTACACGGCCGCCGCCATTGCCTCGTTTGCCTTCGATGAGCAAGTGGCCGTGCTCGACGGCAACGTGTTCCGGGTGCTGGCGCGCGTGTTTGGCCTCACGCAGGATATTGCGGTGCCGGCCAGCCGCAAAGTGTTCCAGCAGCTGGCCGACACGCACATTCCGGCCGACCAGCCGGCCGAGTTCAACCAGGCCATTATGGAGTTCGGGGCCATCCAGTGCACGCCGGCCAAGCCCGATTGCCTGTTCTGCCCGCTGCAGAGCCAGTGTTTCGCGTTTCAGCACGGCATGGTGAGCGAGCTGCCGGTAAAGAGCAAGGCTAAAGCGGCCCGTACCCGGCACTTCCACTACCTGGTGCTGCGCCACGCTGATACGGTGTATATGCGCAAGCGCGGCCCCAAGGATATCTGGGAGGGCCTCTACGACTTCCATCTGCAGGAAACCGACACGGCCGAGCTGTCCGCAACCGAGTTGCTGACGGCGGTGGATGCTCTGGGCGGCCAGCTGGATACCAGCCGGGCCGAGGAGCCCACCCAGGCGTTGCGGCATGTGCTCAGCCACCAGAAGGTGGAGGCCAAGTTCCATCCGGTGTGGCTGCGGGAGCCGCTACCCGCGCAGGCGCTGGCGGCAGCGGGCCTGAGTGCGTTTTCCCGTAGCCAGGCTGAGGAGTTGCCGAAGCCTATTCTGATTGCTAATTACATTAACAAATCAATTCGATAAAGGCTAATTTTATTAGGTTTTTGCGTTCTGATTTTATATCTTTAACTCTGCATACAGCAGTTTATTACGTCTCTCAAACTACCCATAAGATGGCTGGAGTAAACAAAGTAATTCTGATCGGAAACTTGGGCAAAGACCCGGAGGTGCGGCACCTAGAAGGCGGCAGCACCGTGGCCAACTTCACGCTGGCGACCAACGAATACTACCGCGACAAGCAGGGCACCCGCATCGAGCGCACCGAATGGCACAACATTGCAGCCTGGCGCGGCCTGGCGGAAATGGCCGAGAAATTCCTCAAGAAAGGCCAGCAGGTGTACGTGGAAGGCAAAATCCGCACCCGCCAGTACCAGGACAAGGACAACCAGACCCGGTACATCACGGAAATCATTGCCGACGAAATAACGATGCTCGGCAGCCGCCCCCATGGCCAGGAGGCTGCCGCCGGCGCCCCAGCGGCTGCCGAAGCCCCTCAGACGTTCCGGCAGGAGCCGGAGCTCGACCAGCTGCCGTTCTAACGAAGCTGGCACTGACTTCCTGCAAAGCCCTGGCACATTGCCGGGGCTTTTTGCGTTACCGATGTTGCTGCGTCCAACTCCCAGGGCGCCGCTGGCGGCGGGTACTGCTGACTAAAGCAGGCGTTGCTGCCGGGAAACGCTGCTTCCGCGTTACCTTTGAAATTATACCTCTGCATTGCTGCCAATGCCTGCCCTACGATATCTGTTTGCTGCCTGCGCCTTTGGTCTGCTGGCCACGGCCTGCACCTCCGCCGGCTCCGACGGCGACTACACGCCCAAGCCCAAAGGCTACAACCGCATCGACCTGCCGCCGCACGCCTACCAGCAGCTGGCGCCGGGCCACCCCTACACGTTCCAGTACTCGCGCTACGCCAAGGTGCTGCGCGACTCCTCGTATCTGGCGCAGCCGCACTGGATCAACGTGTACTACCCGCAGCTAAAGGCCAACGTGCAAATCACGTACGCCGACATGAAAGGCAACCGCCAGCTCACCAACCGGCTACTGGAGGATGCCCGCAAGCTCACCAGCAAGCACGAAATCAAGGCTACGGCCATTGATGAAAGAATCATCAAAACGCCGAGTGGCCAGCGCGTAGCCGTGTTCGAGCTGCAGGGCGAGGTGCCCAGCCAGTTTCAGTTCTACACCACCGACAGCACCCGCCACTTCTTCCGGGGCGCGCTCTATTTCCGCACCGCCACCGCCAACGACTCACTGGCCCCCGTCATCGACTACGTGAAGAAAGACATTGTGCAGCTGCTGAACACCCTGAAATATCGATGAGTTGATTAGCAGCAAACCGTAAGCGGCAAGCTACAAGCACCCATCTTGAAAGCTTGTGGCCTGCAGCTTACGACTTGCAGCTTGTGGCTTGCAGCTCTTTTATGACCAACTTCTTTCAGACCAAACTAGAGTACCTGCGGGGCGTGGGCCTGCAACGGGCCCAGCTGCTGCAAAAGGAACTGAACCTGTTCACGTACGGCGACCTGATCCAGCGCTACCCGTTCCGCTACCTCGACCGTACCCAGTTCTATAACATCTGCGACCTGCACGATGACCTGCCGTTTGTGCAGGTGAAAGGCATTCTGCGCAACCGCGAGGTGGTGGGCGAAGGCCCCAAGAAGCGCATGGTAGCCAAAGTAGCCGACGCCAGTGGCGAGCTGGAGCTCGTGTGGTTTAAAGGCGTGAACTACCTGGAAAAGGTGATTAAAAACCACCAGGAGTACATCGTATTCGGCAAGCCCACCATGTTCAACGGTCGCCCCCAGATGGCGCACCCGGAGATGGAGGAAATAACCGAGCAGAAAGCCGGCCAGAGCTACCTGCAGCCAGTATACAACACCTCCGAGAAGCTCAAGAATTACCACCGCGTCGATAGCAAGGCCATCATGCGCATGGTGGCCGACTTGCTGAAGATTGCCCTGCCCCACGTGCAGGAAACCCTGTCGCCGGCCCTGATTCAGCAGTTCGGGCTGATGGACAAGGCCACGGCCATCCAGCAGATTCACTTTCCGCAGAGCACCGAGCTGTTGCAAACAGCCCGCTTCCGCCTCAAGTTCGAGGAGCTGTTTTATGTGCAGCTCAAGCTGCTGCGCCAGCGCGACCAGCGCAAAGTCACGCTGGCCGGCCAGATCTTCAAAGAGGTGCCCACGCTGGTGCATTTCTACAAGAACGTGATGCCCTTCGACCTCACCGGGGCCCAGAAGCGCGTCATCCATGACATCTACAAGGACTTCTGCGCAGGCCAGCAGATGAACCGGCTACTGCAGGGCGACGTGGGCTCGGGCAAAACCATCGTGGCCTTCATCAGCATGCTCATGGCCGCCGACAACGGCGCGCAAAGCTGCCTGATGGCGCCCACCGAAATCCTGGCCGACCAGCACTACGTGGGGCTGAAGGGCTTTGCTGATTTGCTGGGGCTGAAAATCGGGAAGCTCACGGGCAGCAGCCGCACCGCCGAGCGGCGCGTGCTGCACGAGCAGCTGCGCTCCGGCGAGATGCACATGCTGGTGGGCACCCACGCGTTGCTCGAAGACGTGGTGCAGTTCAAGAACCTGGGCCTCACCATCATGGATGAGCAGCACCGTTTCGGGGTGGCGCAGCGCTCCAAGCTCTGGCAGAAAAACCCCCACGTGATTCCGCACGTGCTGGTAATGACGGCCACGCCCATCCCGCGCACCCTGGCCATGACGCTCTACGGCGACCTGGACGTGTCGGTGATTGATGAGCTGCCAGCCGGCCGCAAGCCCATCGTGACGGTGCACCGCTTCGACAGCAACCGCCTCAAGGTATTCGGTTTTCTGCGCGACCAGATCAAGCTGGGCCGGCAGGTGTACATCGTGTACCCGCTCATCGAGGAAAGCGAAACCATGGCCGACTACAAAGACCTCATGGACGGCTACGAAAGCGTGGCCCGCGCCTTCCCCGAGTTCCAGATCAGCATCGTGCACGGCCGCATGAGCGCGGCCGAGAAGGATGCCGAGATGCAGCGGTTCGTAAAAAACGAAACCCAGATTATGGTGGCCACCACCGTAATTGAGGTGGGCGTGAACGTGCCCAACGCCTCCGTGATGGTGATTGAAAGCACCGAGCGGTTCGGCCTCTCGCAGCTGCACCAGCTGCGCGGCCGCGTGGGCCGGGGTGCCGACCAGAGCTACTGCATCCTGATGAGTGGCTACAAGCTCAGCAAGGATTCACGCACCCGCATCGAAACAATGGTGCGCACCAACAACGGCTTCGAAATTGCCGACATCGACCTCAAACTGCGCGGCCCCGGCGACCTGATGGGCACCCAGCAGAGCGGTGTGCTGGACCTGCTGATTGCCGATCTGGCCAAAGACGGCCGCATCCTGAGCGAAAGCCGCGCCGCCGCCCAGGCCATCCTGGCCGAAGACCCCGACTTGGTGAAGCCCGAAAACCAGGCCATCCGCCGCCACATTGAGAGCCTGCCGGCTACGGCCGTGAACTGGAGCCGAATCAGCTAGCTGGCAGCCACAACCAACAGCACGGGCATAAAAAAAGCGACTGTTGAAGTCGCTTACCGAATTCTATTGAAAGCTGGTTGCTGCATTAGCAGTCGAGGAAGTGGGTTGCCACAGCTCAAATTCCCCCGCCGGGGAACCGGTCTGGACATTGGGCTTCTGCAGCAGCAATACCGGGCTGATAGGAGCCCCTTCCATTGCCTGCATGGCTTTGGTCAGGTCAGAGAAGCCGGCGGGCTCTTTGGCAAATTTCCCAATGATGATGAGTGCAAAGAGAAGAAAGAAACGGAGTAAAGATTTCATATTGACGGGTAGCTTTCCGGCTGGTAAGAGCGCGGCGTGACAAAGTTAGGGCCAAATTCTCGATTAGGCTAAGCAGCAGCGCGTATCTGCCACATATTCAAAGAATTCAATTAGCCTGTTATTTCTAAAAGCCGTTGAGTGAATGACTGGTAACACATTTTTTTGTTTCTGCTACCTGGTTATTTTTTTCCGGCGACCGTAAGATCCGGCCGACGACTCCGCAAAGGAAACAAACAAACGTGCGGTAAATGACCACCTCAGCGTTATGGATGCATGACCAAATCGTTATCAGGTAGCCGGCTGCTTTTCTGATTGTGGGGCGTGTACGGCATGCGCCTGGAGTTGGATACCTTTGGAGAGTACATATTTCAGGCTTTCATTCATTTCTTCATTTAACCCAACTTTTCCGTGGATTTGAAATACGCGCTGATAACCAGCCTGCTTGCTGCCAGCAGCCTGCTACGCCCGGAAACAGGGTACGCGCAGAAGGTAAAGTCGGCGGCGTTCAGCTACTTACCCGAGCAGAGCGAAGACCGTTACACCCAGCGGATCCCGCAAAAAACCCTGGCCCTTGCCACTGGGGGCTTCCTGATTCTGGCGCACAAATCGGCTACGGAGTACGCCGTGGAGCGCTACGATGCTGACCTCAAGCGCCTCTGGAGCACCTCGCTACCCCTCACTGCCGACCAGGCCGTCGACGGCTTTACCAGCGGCGCTTCGCAGGCGACGGTGGTTATCTACCAGAAGACCGCAGCGGCACAGTCGCTGTCGGCCCAGACTATAGAGTTGAGTAATGGCCAGAAAGCCCCGCTGAAGAAGCTCACCGAAACCGGCGCCCGCGACCGGCGCCCCGGTCTGGCCTTCTCCCCGGATGGCACCAAGCTGGTGGCGTGGCGCTACCTCACCCGCGAAACCCAGATCAAGAGCATCAACGCCAGCATCTACGACGAAAAGCTCACCAAGCTTAAAGACCGCCTCTACGATTTCAGCGACCAGGGCGCGTTGTTTTCCACCACGGTGCGCGTCGGCAACGACGGTACGCAGTACGTGATGCTGGTGAGCGACGAGATGAAGAAGCTGGCTGTCCGCCGCTACCGCAACGATACCAAGGACATCAAGGTGATGTCGGTGGCCGTGGGCGGGGTGTTTGGGGGCAAGGTGGTGAACGTGTTTGATGCCCGCTTCCGCCTGCTGCCCGATAACACGCTGTACGCCGCCGCCATCTGCAATGAGCGGGAAACGGGCGTGTACCACAGCCTGAAGGTGGTGAAGTTCGACTTTTCGGCTGAGGGCGACATGAAGTTCGCGCCCGAGTTCAAGTTCACGCCCGAGTACCTGGCCGAAGTCAACAAGGCCAACGGCAGCGCGGCCAAGCGTCTGGAAGACGTGTATCTCACCGACCTGCTCCTCACCGACGACAAGCAGCTGGTGGTGGCGGCCGAGAAGAAGTACGAGGAGGGCGGCGACGACTCGCCCGGCCACACCCGCGAGCTGCACCTGTTCGGCTACAACGAGTTTCAGTCGCCCACCTGGCACAGCATCATCGGCAAGGACCAGGTGGCCCCCGCCACCGAAGGCTACAGCAGCATTGGCTACCGGGCGGCCGTGTTTGGGCCCGAGGTGCAGGTGGTAACCTGGGAGAAGCTCAAGAGCAAGTCGGACCTGTACCTGCGCCGCGTGAACGTGCAGACGGGCGTGGTATCGGAGCCGAAAGGCCTGGGTCTGAACGTGGCCTCAGACCAGAACCCGTCCTACGTGAAAGATTTCACGGCCTGGCTGGATGCCAAGACCCTCATCGGCGTAAGCCGCCCCAGCAAAAAATCAGCAGCCCTCATGCTGAATAAGATTGTGGTGAAGTAACCTCTCTCCTCTGTCATCCTGAGCGGAGCGAAAGACCTCATCACGTTGCAACGGTTCGTGCGGTAGTGATAAGGTCCTTCGCTCCGCTCAGGATGACAAGGTTATTGCACAAAAAAGCCGCTTCTGATTGCTCAGAAGCGGCTTTTTTGTGGGCGAATATTCCAGTTGGCTTACGGGAAGATGCCGAGGGACTGGTAGCTGACGCCGATTTTCTCGATGGCGCTGTAAAAGGCGGCGGTGCGCAGGTCGGTGATGCCTTGCACGTCGTCCATCACCTTGCGGATGGATTGGTAGGCGGTAATCATGGTGTCCTCGAGGCCGGAATGCACCAGGTCGATTTCGTCGGCACCGTGCACGATGAGCTGGCGTTCTTGGGGGCTTATGGTTTTACCGGTGGTGCGCTCAATGGTTTCCACCAGCCGGCGCATGGCACCTTCTTCGGCCCGCTTGCCCATGCGCCCGAAGCGCACGTTCGATAGGTTTTTCAGCCACTCGAAGTACGACACCGTTACGCCGCCGGCGTTGAGGTAAAGGTCGGGCAGGATGATGACGCCTTTGGCCAGCAGGATTTTCTCGGCGGCCTGGGTGGTGGGGCCATTGGCACCTTCGGCAATGATTTTGGCCTTAATCCGGTCGGCATTGCCTTCGTGGATCTGGTTTTCCAGGGCGGCCGGAATCAGCACGTCGCATTCCCGCTCCAGCAAATCCAGCGACTCGGCCACGTCCTCGGCCCCGGCGAAGCCCAGCACCGAGCCCGTTTGTTGACGGTGCTGAAACAGGGCTTCCACGTCGAGGCCGGCTTCGCTGAATACGCCGCCTTCCCGCTCGGCAATGCCGATGATAAGGGCGCCGGCTTCCTGGCAGAACTTGGCCGCATAGTAGCCCACGTTGCCCAGCCCCTGCACGATGATACGCTTGCCGGCCACGCCGCTGCTCAGGCCCACTTTGGCCAACATCGGCTCATCCAGCAGCAGCTCGCGCAGGCCGTAGAACACGCCCAGGCCCGTGGCCTCGGTCCGCCCCCGGATGCCTCCCTGCCCTACCGGCTTGCCGGTTACGCAGCCCAGGGCATTGGTGTCGCCGTATTTGAAGGTCTGGTAGGTATCGGCAATCCAGGCCATTTCGCGGCTGCCGGTGCCGTAGTCGGGGGCCGGCACGTCCATGCCGGGGCCGATGAGGTTCTTTTTGATCAGCTCCGTGGCGTAGCGCCGCGTCACGCGCTCCAGGATGTTGACGGGCGTAGTACGCGGGTTGATTTTCACGCCGCCTTTCGCGCCGCCAAAGGGCACGTCCACCAGGGCACACTTGAAGGTCATCAGGGTTGCCAGGGCCATTACTTCCTCCTCATCCACGTACACGCTGTAGCGGATGCCGCCCTTGCTGGGCAGCTTGTGGTGGCTGTGCTGCACCCGGATGCCCTCGAACACCTGCACGTGGCCATCCACTTCCACCGGGAAGTTGACCTTGTAAATGCTGTTGCAGGCCCGGATCTGGGCGATGATGCCGGGGTCGAGCTTGGAGAAGCTGGCCGCGTGGTCGTAAAACCGCAGCACGCTCTCGTAAAAGTCTTTACCCTGTACCTGTTCGTTAGCCATAGCTGGAGGGAGTTGAAGGTGGGAGATGTATCAGCAAACGGCAGCCCGGCCGTCGGCGTTGTGCTGAGTCGTGTTTTTCAGGCCGCCAGAACGAGGTAGAGACGCGACATTTTGCGTCTCGTCGTTGCTGATGTTGCTATGTCAATCGTTTGACGGTACCGTTCAACGATGAGACGCAAAATATTGCGTCTATACACCGTTCGGGTAGCTTCACCCAGATTCCTCCCTTCGGTTGGAATGACAACCGGACTAAAACGCAGCAAGCCGCCCCCGAAACGGGAGCGGCTTGCGGTTTCTCAGATTCTCATCGGCTTCACGACCCGCAGAAAGCGCCTGCCAGCACCGTCTACAAAATCCGTGAAATCCGATGAATCCGGCTAAATCCGTGATTTAGTAGGCGTACTCGTTGGCGGCAATCAGCTTGTCGGCGATGCGACGACGGGCTTCCTTGGCGTTGTAGAGGTCGGCTTTGGTAAAGCGCTTCAGGCCCATGGCCAGCAGGCGCTGCTCGTCGCCCTCGGTCATGGTGCCGATGGCGTCTTTGCCGAACTTGTTTACCTGATCCACGGTGTCGTAGAGGTACACGCGGGCAATGTCGATCTGCGTCGAAACGGCCTCTTCGCCTTTGGCGGCGGCTTCTTTCTCCACGCGCAGCAGGGTGCTTTCGGCGGTGTACACCTTGATGGCCATGTCGGCAATGTTCATCAGTACTTCCTGCTCTTTGGCGAGCGAGTTCATGTACTTCTGCACGGCCGTACCGGCTACCATCAGAATGGCCTTCTTCAGCTTGGCAATAGTCTTTTTCTCGGCGGCGAACAGGCCGGTTTCTTCTTCCAGGTTGAAGTCCGGAATAGCCATCAGCTCCTGCTGCACGGCCTGGGCCGGGCCCATCAGGTCCAGCTCGCCTTTCAGACCCTTCTTCAGGATCATGTCCACGAGCAGCATGCGGTTGATTTCGTTGGTGCCCTCGAAGATGCGGTTGATGCGCGAATCCCGGTAAGCGCGGTCCATCGGGTAGTCGGCCGAGAAGCCGTAGCCACCGTAGATCTGCACACCTTCGTCCACCACGTAGTCGAGCACTTCCGAGCCTTCCACTTTCAGCAGGGCGCACTCCACGGCAAACTCGCGGGCGGCACCCAGCAGGGCCTCGTTGTGGCTCTGGCCTTTGCCGAGCAGCTCCTGCTCCATGCGGTAGATGTCCATGCCGGCGCGGTAAATAGCCGATTCTACGGCGTAGATACGCACGGCCTGCTGGGCCAGCTTGTACTTGATAGCGCCGAACTTGCTGATGGGCAGCTTGAACTGCACCCGCTCGTTGGCGTACTTCACGCTCAGCGTGGAAGCCATTTTGGTAGCACCCAGGCAAGCCGCGGCCAGCTTGATGCGGCCGATGTTCAGGATGTTGAAGGCAATGAGGTGGCCTTTGCCAATCTCGCCCAGCACCGCCGATTTCGGCACTTTCACGTCGGACAGGAACACCTGGCGGGTCGAAGAACCCTTGATGCCCATTTTGTGCTCCTCGTTGCCGAGGCTCAGACCGGGCGTTTCTTTCTCGATGATGAAGCCGGTGAACTTGTCACCGTCCACCTGAGCAAACACGATGAATACGTCGGCGAAACCACCGTTCGTAATCCACATCTTCTGGCCGTTGAGCACGTAATGCTCGCCGTCCTCGGTGGGCATGGCTTTGGTTTTTGCGCCCAGAGCGTCGGAACCGGAGCCGGGCTCGGTGAGGCAGTAGGCACCCATCAGCTCGCCGTTGGTGAGGCCGGGCAGGTACTTGGCTTTCTGCTCCTCGTTGCCGAAGTACAGAATGGGCAGCATGGCAATGCCGGTGTGGGCCGCGAAGGCCACCGGGAACGAGTGGCCACCACCCACACCCTCCGTCACGCGCAGCGACGTGGGGAAGTCCATGTCCAGTCCGCCATATTGCTCGGGTACGCTCACGCCGAACAGGCCCAGCTCGCCGGCCTTTTCCATCAGGCCGCGCATGAGGCCTTCCTCGTGGTTATCGAGGCGGTCCAGCAGCGGCGTCACCTCCTTCTCCACGAAGTCGAGAGCGGTCTGGTGCATCATGTTCTGCTCCTCCGAAAAATCGGCGGGCGTGAATACGTCCTGGGCGTCGGTTTCCTTGATGATAAACTCGCCGCCTTTCACAAGTTGGTTGGTTACTTCCATGACCGGGTGAGGGTTGATGTGGGAAAATTCGAAGTCAAAAAGAAGAGAAACTACTCGGCTTACCTACTATTTACCGGCAAGTAAGCCCCGTTGTTTTGTCGTACCGAAAGATACAAAAATTTGTTATGCTTGCCGACTAGTTCACGAAAAGAAAACCCCGGATCAGCGGGGAAATCTTCGTCAACCGTCCGTCATCCTGAGCGGAGCGAAGGACCTTATCGCGTTGTAACGATTCGCGCTGGCGTGATAAGGTCCTTCGCTCCGCTCAGGATGACAAACCAGTTACCGGAACTTTGGCTTGTGCCGTGAGCGGCTGAGTTTTCCGTCCGAAGCTTGGCTCCGGGCCGCCCACGGCACAAGCTAAAGCGTATGCTACACTGCTACTTCAGTAGCTCGTAGATGCCGGCTACGCCCTGGCCGCCGCCTACGCAGGCGGTTACCATGCCGTACTTCTGGCCCCGGGCGCGCAGCTCGTGGAACAGCTGGATGCTGAGCTTGGCGCCGGAGCAGCCCAGCGGGTGGCCGAGGGCAATGGCACCGCCATTCACGTTCACTTTGCTCTGGTCCATGTCCAGCTCGCGCATTACGGCCAGGCTCTGGGAGGCGAAGGCCTCGTTCAGCTCGAACAGGTCGATATCCTGGAGCTTCATGCCGGCCTGGCGCAGCGCCTTCGGCACGGCCTTGATGGGTCCCATGCCCATGATGCGTGGGTCGATGCCTTCGGTGGCGTAGGTCACCATGCGGGCAATCGGCTCCAGGTTCAGCTCCTTCACCATGCGCTCCGACATCACAATGACGAAAGCAGCACCGTCGGAAGTCTGCGAGGAGTTACCGGCCGTTACCGAGCCGTTGGCAGCAAACACAGGGCGCAGCTTGCCCAGCGCCTCCATCGACGTATCAGCGCGGGGGCCTTCGTCGGTATCGACTACGAACGAGCGGTTTTTCTTCTTGCCGGTGGCCTGGTCGAGGTAGGTTTCCTCCACGGTCACGGGCACAATCTGGTCTTTGAACTTGCCTTCCTGAATGGCTTTGATGGCCTTCTGGTGCGAGTTGTAGGCAAATTGGTCCTGGTCTTCGCGGGTGATGCCGTAATCCTGGGCCACGGCTTCGGCGGTGAGGCCCATGCCGAGGTAGTAGTCGGGGTGCTTCTGGGCCAGGTTGTAGTTGGGCACGGTTTTCCAGCCCACGGTGGGCACCAGGCTCATGCTCTCGGTACCACCGGCCACGATGCAGTCGGCCATGCCGGCCGCAATTTTACCGGCGGCCATGGCAATGGTTTCCACACCAGAACCGCAGTAGCGGTTCACGATGAGGCCCGACACGTTCATCGGCAGCGCCAGCAACGAAATCAGGCGGCCCATCTGCAGGCCCTGCTCGGCCTCCGGTACGGCGTTGCCCACAATCACGTCGTCGATGCGGGTAGGGTCCAGCTGGGGCACCGAGGCCACCAGGTGCTTGATGACATCGGCGGCGAGGTCATCGGGGCGGGTGAAGCGGAAACCGCCACGGTTGGCTTTGCCAACGGCCGTACGGTAACCGGCTACGATATATGCGTTCATGGTTTCAAGTCTAAGAGAAGGTGGGGAAGTAGAGGTTGGCTAGCTCCCCTCCTTGGAAAGGAGGGGTTGGGGGTGGTTGATTGGTTGAACGATAGTTAGAGTTAGCTCTAGCATTGTTCTGGCGTCATTCAACCACCCCTAGCCCCTCCTTTCCAAGGAGGGGAACTAACTTCTAGCTCTAGTTTCTCAAGGGTTTGCCGGTCGTCAGAATCGACTGAATCCGCTCCAGCGTTTTCCGTTCGCCGGTGAGGCTGAGGAAGGCTTCGCGCTCCAGGTCCAGCAGGTACTGCTCCGATACCTCGGTGGGGCTGCTCAGGTCGCCGCCGCACATGATGTAGGCCAGCTTGTTGGCAATTTTCACGTCGTGGTCGGAGATGTAGCGGCCTTCCTTCATGGCGTGCACGCCGGTCAGGAACATGCCCAGAGCGCCTTTGCCCTGCACCTTGATATTGGTTTTCTGCAGCGGCTGGGTGTAGCCATCCTCAGCCAGCTCAATGGCGGCGGCTTTGGCCTGGGCCAGTACGCGGTTGGAGTTCACCACCACTTCGTCGCCGCGGCGCAGGAAGCCCAGGTCGAAGGCTTCGTGGGCCGAGGTGGATACCTTGGCGGTGCTCACCGTCATGAAGGCATTGCGCAGCAGGTTGTACTCCGGCTCGCCTTCCTCGTACTTGAGGGCGGTGCGCAACGTCATTTCCTTGGTGCCGCCGCCGCCCGGAATCAGGCCCACGCCGAATTCCACGAGGCCCATGTAGGTTTCGGCCGCTGCCACCACCCGGTCGCAGTGCAGGTTCAGCTCGCAGCCGCCGCCCAGGGCCAGGCCGTGGGGCGCGCCCACCACCGGAATGCTGCTGTAGCGCATCCGCATCATGGCCTGCTGGAACTGGGCAATCATCAGGTTCAGTTCGTCGTACTCCTGGTCCAGCGCGAACATGTACACGAGGCCCAGGTTGGCCCCGGCCGAGAAGTTCGGCGCGTCGTTGCCCACCACGAGGCCGCGGAAGTCCTTTTCAGCCAGCTCCACACCTTTCAGCAGGCCCTGGATGACGTCGGAACCCAGCGCGTTCATCTTCGAGTGGAACTCCACGTTCAGGATACCGTCGCCCATGTCGAGCACCGAGGCCCCGGCGTTTTTCCACAGCACTTTGCCCGTGGCGCGCAGGTTATCCAGAATGATGAAGTTCTCCATGCCCGGAATGGCCTGGTAGCTCTTCGACTCGATGTCGTAGAACTGCTTCACGCCCGCTTCGCTCACTTTGTAGAAGGCGGTGTGGCCGGCGGCTACCATCTCCTCTACCCACGGCGCTACGGTTTTACCTTCGGCCTTGGCCAGCTCCAGGCCCTTCTGCACGCCCAGGGCATCCCAGGTTTCGAAGGGGCCCAGGTCCCAGCCGAAGCCGGCGCGCAGGGCGTCGTCAATCTTGTAGAGCGAGTCGGTGATTTCCGGAATCCGGTTGCTCACGTAGGCAAACAGGCCTGCAAACGTCTTGCGGTAGAAGTCCCCGGCCTTGTCTTTGCCGGCGGCCAGCACCTTGAAGCGGTCCGCCAGCTTCTCAATCGGCTTGGTGGCTTCCAGAGTGGCAAACTTCACCTTCTGGCTGGGCTTGTACTCCAGCGTGTTCAGGTCGAGGGCCTGAATTTCCGACTTACCGCCGGCGCCCTTCACTTTCTTGTAGAAGCCCTGGGCGGTTTTGTCGCCCAGCCACTTGTTCTCGGCCATCTTCTTGATGAAGTCGGGCAGCTGGAACACGTGCTTGGCTTCGTCGTTGGGCAGATTCTGGGCGAGGCCGTTGGCCACGTTGATCATCGTATCCAGACCTACTACGTCGGAGGTGCGGAACGTGGCCGACTTGGCGTGGCCGATAACCGGGCCGGTCAGCTTGTCCACTTCCTCCACCGTCAGGCCCAGCTCGCTCATCACCTGCACCACGTCCATGATGGCGAAAACGCCCACGCGGTTGGCAATGAAGGCCGGGGTATCCTTGGCCAGTACCGTGGTTTTGCCCAGGTACAGGTCGCCGTAGTGCATCAGGAAGTCCACCACCGACTTGTCGGTTTCCGGCGTCGGGATGATTTCGAGCAGCTTCAGGTAGCGCGGCGGGTTGAAGAAGTGCGTGCCGCAGAAGTGCTTGCGGAAGTCGTCGGAACGACCTTCCGTCATCATGTGAATTGGAATGCCCGAGGTGTTCGAGGTGATGAGCGTACCGGGCTTGCGATACTGCTCTACGCGCTCAAACAGGCTCTTTTTGATGTCGAGACGTTCCACTACCACCTCAATCGTCCAGTCGCAGCCGGCAATGTCCTTGAGGTTATCGTCGAAGTTGCCGGTCTTGATGCGCGCGGCATCGGCCTTGCGGTACAGCGGCGACGGATTGGCCGCCACGGCTGCCTGCAGCGAGGCATTCACGATGCGGTTCTTCACAGCCGGGTTGTCCAGCTTCAGGCCTTTGGCCTCCTCGGCGGGCAGCAGCTCCTTGGGCGCAATGTCGAGCAGCAGTACCTGCACACCGATGTTGGCGAAGTGGCACGCAATGCGCGAGCCCATCACCCCGGAGCCCAATACGGCTACTTTTTTGATGGTACGGTTCATTCGTGGAGGGGAATGAGGTGGGAAGAAATAAGTTGTATGTAAGCTCTAGGCTGTCAGCTACAAGCCGCCAGCATCTGGTTGAAAGTACTCGTCATGCCGAGTTGTTGGTTCTACGTTTCCACGGGCAGTACCGGTGGAAAACAAGAAAGCTATCAGCCAAGGGCCAATAGCTAACCGCCCGGCTAGGCCGGCGACTCGGAACGCAGGGGTTTTAGTTTGAAGTCGTCGTAGAGCGTTTTGCCCTCAATCATGCCCGTAATCTGGGCTACTACCTTAAAGAACACGTTCAGTTCGCTCTGCGGGATTTTCTCGCGTACCTTCAGGTTGAAGTGGCGCACCGTCTGGCGGGAAATTTCCTTGCCGCGCAGGCCTTCCTCGGTCAGGAAGATGCGCACCGAGCGTTTGTCCTGGGTGTCGGCCTGTTTGTATATTAGGCCTTTCTCCTCCATCGAGCGCAGAATGCGCGTCAGGGAGCGGGTTTCGAGGCCCAGCAGCGGCGCAATTTTGGTAGCGGGCGTGCCGTTTTCCTGGTCGATATTCAGCAGCACGAAGCCAATGCTCGTGGTGATGTCGTGCTTGGCGGCCTGCGTATTGTACATACGCGAAATGGCGTGCCAAGCAACCTTGATGTTATAATCGACGGTTTCTTCGGGAGTCATGGGAGGGTACTGCAAGTCCGGTAAACATACAGAAAACTGTTATGCTTGCATACTAAGTTACCCAAAAAAATTTGGCACTCCCCTATCCAGCAAGCGGCCCGCCCACCGCAGGGCGGTAGGCGGGCCGGATCGGGCGGCGGCAGCCGGGCTTACGGCATCGTGAAGCTCACGACGTTGGAAGGCGTGACGTTGAGGTTGGACGTAACACCATTCGGAGCGTTGGCTGGCACTGTAGCCTCATAGCGGATGTCGCGTTTAGCAGCGCCGTAGGATATGGCGTATACGGTAGTGCCGCTGGCAAAGCCGGCCGCGCGCAGCGAGCTGACGGAGAAGGCGGAACGCGCCGGGTTGACGTTGGCCCCGCTCCCGAATTTGATTTTATAGTTGGAAGAGCTAACGGTGGGGGAATCCCCGAAATACATATTTGCGAAATAGCCGTCTGGGTACAGGCGGGCGTCATACGTCACACTATTTTCCAGCTCCACTGCCTGCGATGCGCCGATGGTGCTCATGCCCTGAAACGTCAGGGAGTTGACCCGGGTGCTGGACGTTTGCCCCAGTTCCACATTGCGCGTTGCGCTGAGCTGCCTCTCGCTTAGCTCTACCGGCGCATAGAGAGTCCCGACGTCGGGGCGGGTGAAGACCAGCGTGTACTTGGCCGCGGGCAGATCGGCCAGCCTGTAGGCGCCGGTGGCGTCCGTGGTGGTCGTGCGCTGCTGCGCGCCGCTCCCGACGGTGACGATGACGCCCGCGGCCGTCGTGGGCTGGGCAAGCTCATCAACTACGCTCACTTGGCCCGTCAGCGTCGCGAGGGTGGGCGCGGGCACTTCTTTTTCATTGTTGCAGGCAGTCAGCAGACCACCGATAACTAGCACTGACAGAGTAACGAGGGGGCGAAACATGGGCGACATAAAAAATAAAGTGAGAGGTTAAGGAACTATTTTTCGCTTATCTAACACCATGCCAATTGCCGCCAAAGCAAACGGCCCGCCCACCGCAACGCGGTAGGCGGGCCGTTCGGGGCCAGGCAGTTGCGGCCGCCGGACTTAGTGGCTGCCGGCATCGGCCGGCTTCTCTGCGTTCTGGTACAGGCTCTCGATGAGCTCCTGGTTGTTCTGGGTGATGATTTTGCGCTTCACCTTCATGGTGGGCGTCATCTCGCCGGTTTCCACGGTCCAGAGCTGGGGCAGCAGCGCAATGCGCTTCACTTGCTCCCACTGCGCGAAGCCGGTGTTGTACTTGTTTACCAGCTCGTTGTACATCTTCACCACCTTCTCGTTCTTCACCAGCTCCTCGTTGGAGCAGTTGCAGTCCACGCCGTTGCGCTTGCACCAGCCCTTCAGGTCGTCGAAGGCGGGAATGACGAGGGCGGAGGCGAACTTCTGGCCGTCGCCGACCACCATGCACTGCTCCACCAACGGCGACTCCTTGAGCTTGCCTTCAATCACCTGCGGGGCAATGTACTTGCCGCCCGAGGTCTTGAACATCTCCTTTTTGCGGTCCGTAATTTTCAGGAACTTGCCATCCACCAGCTCGCCGATGTCGCCGGTGTGGAACCAGCCGTCGGCGTCGAACTCCTTGGCCGTCAGCTCGGGCTTGTTATAATAGCCCAGCATCACCGACTCCGATTTGGTGAGGATTTCGCCGTCGGGGGCGAATTTCACCTGGGTGTTGTCGATGATGGGACCCACGGTGCCAATCATGTTGTTTTCGGGCTCGTAGCCGCCCACGGCAATTACCGGGGAGGTTTCCGTGAGGCCGTAGCCTTCCATCACCCGGATGCCACCAGCCCAGAACACACGGGCCAAACGCGGCTGCAAAGCCCCGCCGCCACTCACGATGCAGCGCAAGTTGCCGCCCAGCGCCTCGCGCCACTTGCTGAAGATGAGCTTGTTGGCCAGGGCCAGCTGCGTGTTGTACAGGAAGCCGCCGTCCTTCTGGTTGTCGTACTTCAGGCCCAAGTTGAGGGCCCAGAAGAACAGGCTTTTCTTGACGCCGGTCTGCTCATGGCCTTTGGCCACAATCTTGTCGTAGACTTTTTCCAGCAGGCGCGGCACCGTGGTGAAGATTTCGGGCTTCACTTCGCGCAGGTTTTCGGCAATGCTTTCCATGCTCTCGGCGTAGTAGATGCTCACGCCGTTGAGCAGGTAGATGTGCGTCACCATCCGCTCGAAGATATGGCAGAGCGGCAAGAAGCTCAGGGCCTTGTCGTTTTCCGTGACGGGCACGAAGGGCTGAGCGTTGCGACAGTTGCTGAGAATGTTGTTGTGGCTCAGCATTACACCTTTGGGCTGGCCGGTGGTGCCCGAGGTGTAAATCAGCGTGAGCAGGTCGTGGGGCTCTACGGCGGCTTTGAGGGGCTCCAGGTCGGCGGGGTTGCCCTTTTTGCCCAGTTCCAGTAGCTCGTTGAAGTGGCGGGCACCGGCTACCTCATCGAAGGTAAAGACGTTTTGGGCCGGAATATCCAGGCCCTCGGTGGCTTCCTTCACCTTGTCGTACAGCTTCTTATCCGACACGAAAACGGCCTTTACGCCGGCATCGGTGAAGATATACTTGTAGTCTTCCACCGTGATGCTGGGGTACATGGGCACGCTGGTGGCACCCAGCTGGGCAATGCCGAAATCGGCAAACATCCACTCCGGCCGGTTCATCGAAATGATGGCCACTTTATCGTCTTTGCCGATGCCGAGGCTGCGCAGACCCAGGCTCACCTGGTTGACTTTCTCGATGACGGTATCGGTGCTGATGGGGGTGTACTGGCCGTTTAGCTTGTGGGCGAAGCAGTCGGGCTTGTTATACTTCTGCTGCAGCTGGGGCAGCAAATCGAACGTACGGCGGATATCCATGCGGGGAGCGGACACTGGTGGGGTTGGTCGAATAGAGAAAGAGGCAACAATGCATCGGATACTGCCTTGCTAGGCAGGGAATACCGAAAATGCTGCTTAAATAAGCACTTTTTTCCGGTTATTGCCTAACTCCGGTATGCCCTTATGCCTCCAATGATAGGCCCTTGGCGGCTATTTCTGTAGCTTTGTACGAGTCTGCACCCTCCCGCGCCCGATGAATCTGGCCATCTTTTTTGATCCGCTCCGCGAAGAGCTTGTTCCCTCTTCGGTCAGCGCTACTATTCTGGCCGCGTATGCCACGCCTTTCCTGGATACTTTCCCGGACTGGCGGGCCGCCGACCTTGCGCTGATTGGCCTGGACGAGTGGCGCGGCAGTGCTGCCGGCGCCCCCGCTACCCAGGGCGCCGACGAAGTGCGGCGGCGCTTCTATCAGCTGCAGAAAGGCACCGGCCCGGCTCGCATCGTCGATTTGGGCAACCTGCGGCCTGGCCTCACGCTGGAAGACACCTACCAGCGCCTGCGCGAAATCATCGCGGCGCTGCTCGAGCACGGCACCGTCCCGATTCTGCTGGGCGGCTCCCACGACCTCGACTACGGGCAGTTTCTGGCCTACGAAACCCTGGACCGCCCCGTAAGCTTTGCCACGGTGGACGCACGCGTGGACATGGCCGAGCAGGACTGCGCGGTGCCCGAAGAAAGCCACCTGCGCCGCATGCTGCTGCACGAGCCCAGCTTCTTGTTCAACTTCGCGCAGTTGGCCCACCAGCAGTATCTGGTGGCGCCCGACGTGCTGGCAGCCTTGGAAAAGCTGCACTTCGAAACCCTGCGCGTCGGCCAGGTGCGCGACGATATCCGGCAGGCCGAGCCGCTGCTGCGCCAAGCCGACTTCGTGAGCTTCGACATTGCCGCGCTGCGCTGGAACGATGCACCCGGTTACTACCCGGCCAACCCCTTCGGCCTCACCAACGAGGAAGCCGCCAAGCTGGCCTGGTACGCCGGCCACAACGACCAGCTCAGCTCCTTCGGCCTCTACGGCTACCGCCCCGACTACGACCTGCACGGCCTGGCTGCTTCCACGCTGGCCACTATGCTGTGGTACTTTGTGGAAGGATACTACCACCGCCGCCGCGAAACCGACTTCCAGAGCCGCCGCTTCCTGCGCTACGCCGTGGGCCTGCCCGGCACCCCAGGCAAGCTGGTTTTCTACAAAAGCCGCCACACCGAGAAGTGGTGGTTGGAGGTGGAAAGCATGGCCGACAGCGACATCAAGCGCATTGTGCCCTGCAGCTACGAAGACTACTTCCGCGCCGCCCAGGGTGACCTGCCCAACCGCTGGATTCTGACGCAGGCGCTGCTGGGCTGATTCGTTTTTCGCACTTCGTTTTTTGTTGTTCGCGTCATGGATAACCCCACATTTGCTAGTAATCCGAACAACGAAAAACGGGAACCGGAAAACGAACCCCTGCCCACGTACACCAAAGGCCAGCTGGCCCTCCGCAACGGCCAGGACCGGGACGAAATCTGGGTGGCCTACCGCGGCCTGATCTACGACGTGACCCGCTCGCGCCTCTGGAAGCGCGGCAACCACTACGAACACTGGGCCGGCCAGGACCTAACAAAGGAACTAGACCAAGACGCGCCCCACACGCCCAACGTATTCGATAAATTCTCCGTTATCGGGCAGTTGGTGTGAAAGAGGTGATGAAGTAATGAGGTGATGGAGTGAAGAGGTAGTTGAGCCATTATAGCAGCTTCGTCCCCCCACCACCTAATCCCCCATTGCTTCATCACCCCATCACTTCATCACCCCATCACTTCATCACCTCATTACCTCATCCCTTCATCACCCCATTACCCCATCACCTAATTTATGAGCACCACCGAAAGCCCTTCGCTCTTCAACCATCTGGAAACCCTTTCCACGCAGGAGCTGCTGGCGGGCATGAACAGCGTCGATCAGACGGTGCCGCAGGCGGTGGCGAAGGCGCTGCCGCAACTGGAGGCGCTGGTGGAGGCTACCGTGGCCCGGCTGGGCGCGGGCGGGCGGCTGTTCTACATTGGGGCGGGCACTAGTGGGCGGCTGGGCGTGCTGGATGCCTCGGAGTGCCCGCCCACGTTTGGCGTGCCGCACGGGCTGGTGGTGGGCCTGATTGCGGGCGGCGACAAAGCCATCCGCAAGGCCGTGGAAAACGCCGAGGATGACGCGCAGCAGGCCTGGCTGGATCTGCAGGCCCACGACATCAACGACAAGGACATTGTGGTGGGTATTGCCGCTTCCGGCCGCACGCCCTACGTAATTGGCGGCTTGGAGCAAGCCCGAAAGCACGGACTGGCCACGGGCTGCATCGTGTGCAATGCCGGTTCCCAGGTAGCGGCTGTAGCCGAGTTTCCGGTGGAAGTGGTGACGGGCCCGGAGTTCGTGACGGGCAGCACGCGCCTGAAGGCCGGTACCGGCCAGAAACTGGCCCTCAACATGCTCACCACGGCCACATTCATCCGGCTGGGCCGGGTGAAAGGCAATAAGATGGTGGACATGCAGCTCAGCAACGCCAAGCTGGTAGACCGGGGCGAAAAGATGCTGATGGACGAGCTGCAGATCGGGCAGCCGGAAGCGGCGGAGCTGCTCCAGCGGCACGGCTCCGTGCGGGCGGCGCTGGCGGCGCGGGCTTAACTGGCGACGGCACAGGTGTCGGCCGTCGGCTGGGGGATTTTGTGACGGTGCAGGAAACCCTGCGCGTTTGGGCACAGTTAGTACAGCAGACACCCTGCGGGGATTCACCAGGCCCGGCACAGGCTGAAGCCTATGCTACACTTCCCTTTCTATGCACACCCTTGAGCCACACTACGCCTGGCTAGACCAGTATACCGCCTCCGAAGACCCCCGCTCCCCGCTTTACGAAGCCGAAAACAGCCTCGACAGCTACGTCAATACCATCTACGGTTACTACATTCATCCGCAGTGGGACAGCCTGGATTCGGAGACGCTGTTTCTGAAAATCCTGTTCGTGGATTACGACGAGGGCATCGGCATCATCGAGCTGATCGGCGAGTGGAACGACGCCATCGAAAACGACATCATGCACCTCAAGCGCAACATCATCGACCTGATGACGCACGAGGGCATCCGCAAATTCATCCTCATCGGCGAAAACGTCTTCAACTTTCACGGCTCCGAAGACGATTACTACGAAGAGTGGTTTGAAGACGTGGAAGACGGCTGGATTGCGGCCGTAAACTTCCAGGAGCACGTGGTGCGCGAAATGCGCCAGTACAACATCGACAACTACGTAAACTTCGGCGGCCAGCTCGACGAGCTGCCCTGGCGCACCTACGAGCCCCGGCGGCTGTTTGAGGTAGTCGACAGCATGCTGCAGCGCCGGCTGGGCTAATACCGTAAGCTCGTTTTCTTCTCTTCAACATTGAGCATAAAAAAAGAGGCTCTCCGCGTGCGGAGAGCCTCTTTTTTTTGCGTCCTAGACGCTGCCGTAATTACTGGGCAGGAGTCGTAGCAGGAGCTGGGGTAGCCTGGCTTGGCAGAGCGTCAGCAGCATCTTCCATAGCATCAGCTTTAGCTTCGGTAGCGTTTTCTACCGAGTCAGCACCAGCTTCGTTGCCAGCAGCTTCCATAGCGTCGGCTTTCTCTTCGCCAGCAGCTTCTACGTTGTCAGCAGCTTGCTCCATGTTGTTTTCTTTCTGGCTGTCGCACGAAGCGAAGGTGAACGAAGCAGCGGCCAGGGCGAGGAACAGTACTTTTTTCATGATGGGGGTTGTTGAGGAAATTTGGAAAGTCTTTTTGGGTTGAAATCCGCCGGCACCCGAAGGCTACCGGCTGGTTTCGGGGCTTTATACCCGGTCTGGCAGAAGGTAACCCGGGGCCTGAAAAATATTTTTTCCAGCCCCCGGCTACCGGCTACTTTTTGCGGAACACGATGCCGATTGGCACACCCGTGAAATCGAAATGCTCGCGCATGCGGTTTTCGAGGTAGCGGGTGTAGCTCTCTTTCACGTACTGCGGCAGGTTGCAGAAGAACGCGAATACCGGGTTGTGCGTGGGGAGCTGCGTGGCGTATTTGATGCGCACCGTTTTGCCCTTCTGGATGGGCGGCGGGTACTTCTCGATTTCTTTGAGCATGGTTTCGTTCAGCTCCGAAGTCGGGATCTTGCGGCGCTTGTTGCCATACACATCAATGGCCGTTTCGATGGCCTTGTGCACGCGCTGCTTGGTGAGCACCGACGTGAAGATGATGGGCGGGTAGGAAATTGGGGCAATCTTCTCGTAGATCTTTTGCTCGAACTCCTTGGCCGTGTTGGTTTCCTTGTTCTCGATCAGGTCCCACTTGTTCACCAGAATCACGATGCCCTTGCGGTTCTTGTCGGCCAAGCCGATGATGTTCACGTCCTGGGCCTCAATGCCGCGGGTGGCGTCCAGCATCACCACACACACGTCGGCTTCTTCCAGCGCCCGGATGGAGCGCAGCACGGAGTAAAACTCCACGTCTTCGTGCACCTTGGTTTTGCGGCGCAGGCCGGCGGTATCCACCAGCATGAACTCGTGGCCGAAGGCGTTGTAGCGCGCCTGGATGGAGTCGCGGGTGGTACCGGCAATGTCCGTCACGATGCTGCGCTCGGTGCCCAGCAGCAGGTTCACGAAGCTGGACTTGCCCACGTTGGGGCGGCCCACCACAGCAATTTTTGGAATGCCCAGATCGGGCTCTTCCACGCCCTCTTCCTCGAAGTGGCTGATGACGGCATCCAGCAAATCGCCGGTGCCGGAGCCGCTGGCCGAGGAAATCGGGAAGATTTCGCCGTCGCCCACGCCCAGAGCGTAGAACTCGCCGGAGGAGTGGATGCGGGAGTTGGTATCGGCCTTGTTGGCGACGATATAGATGGGCTTTTTGCCCTGGTAGCGGCGCAGCACGTTGGCAAACTCCTCGTCGAGGCTATGCACGCCGGCCATGGCGTCTACCATGAACAGCACCACGTCGGCCTCGTCGATGGCCAGCTTCACCTGCTTGTTGATTTCGCCTTCGAAGATATCGTCGGAGTTGTGCACGTAGCCACCCGTGTCAATCACGGTGTAATACTTGCCGGTCCAGTCGCCGTAGCCGTAGTGCCGGTCACGCGTAACGCCGCTTTCGTCGTCCATGATGGCCTTGCGCTGGCCCACGAGGCGATTGAACAGGGTGGATTTGCCCACGTTCGGGCGGCCCACAATGGCAATGGTGTTTTTCATATTGTCTGACTCCAGCCGCCGGCCCGACCAAGTTCGGCAGTGCCCGGAGTAGTTAAGTGAATGTGAGGTCGGAAGTATTAGAACGTCATTCCGAGCGGTGAATCTCGCATACTGACGTTGGGTAGAAGAACGTCATTCCGAGCGGAGCGAGGAATCTCGCTAGTGTGCTAACTAGGAGAGATTTCCACACTAGCGAGATGCTTCGCCTGCGGCTCTGCATGACGTTCTATTGTCGTTATTGGTAGCCGAAACGGCTCAGGGCCTTCGGGTCGGTGCGCCAGTTCTCGTTCACCTTGACGTAAATTTCGAGGAACACTTTTTTCTGGAAGAACTTCTCCATTTCCTCTCGGGCCCAAGTGCCTACTTTCTTGAGGGCCGTGCCCTGCTGACCAATGATGATGCCTTTCTGGCTGGCACGCTCCACGTAAATCACGGAGCGCATCCGGATGATGTCTTCGTCTTCCTTGAACTCCTCAATTTCCACCTCGCAGCTGTACGGAACCTCTTTCTTGTAGAGTTTGAAGATTTTCTCGCGGATCATCTCGGCCGCAAAAAACCGCTCGGGCTTGTCGGTCAGCTCGTCTTTGGGGTAGTAGGGCGGGTGCACGGGCAGGTAGCCGAGCACTAGATCCAGCAGCTCGCCGGTCCCGAACTTCTCCAGCGCCGAAATGGGCAGCACGCGGGCCGCATTGGGCAGGTGCTCGCGCCAGTACTCCACCTTGGCTTCCACCTCGGCCTGGTCGGCCTGGTCGATTTTGTTGACGAGCAGCAGAATGGGCGTGTCCACCATCTTGCGCAGGCGCTCTACTACGGGCTCTTCGTCGTGCTTTTCGTAGATATCCGTCACGAACAGAATCACGTCGGCATCTTCCAGGGACGAGTACACAAACGACATCATGGCGTTGTGCAGTTCGTATTTGGGCTGGATGATGCCGGGCGTATCGGAGTACACCAGCTGGAAATCCTCGCCGTTGAGGATGCCCAGAATACGGTGGCGCGTGGTCTGGGCTTTGCTAGTTACGATGCTGAGCCGTTCGCCCATCAGGGCGTTCATGAGCGTGGACTTGCCCACGTTGGGCTTGCCGATGATGCTCACGAAGCCAGCGCGGTGCGGTTTGGGGTCGGTATTCACTTCAGGGTCTGAAATTTGGCCTGCAAAGGTACGGGTTTTCGGCGGCCCGGCCCCTGCCTGCCGAAACATTGCTTGTAACGCGAAGTTTTACTTCGCGTCTGGTTGTGCGACCTTTGCAGAAGGCGCACTCCTACGTCAAGCCTACAAACCGGCCGCCCAGCCCCGGCCAGCCGCGGAGCGCCGCTTCGCGTTACACGCTCTCTATATGCCCTCCTCCCCTAACAAAGGCCGCATCGGCGTCCTGCTCGTCAACCTCGGCACGCCCGACTCGCCCCAGACCGGCGACGTGCGCCGCTACCTCAATGAGTTTCTGACAGATGGCCGCGTGGTAGACATGCCGGCCGCCATCCGCTACCCGCTGTTCCGGGGGCTGGTGGTGCCGCTGCGGGCGCCCAAGTCGGCCAAAATCTACCAGCAGCTCTGGACCGACCGGGGCTCGCCGCTGCTCTTCCACGGCCTCGATCTGCAGAAGCTGGTGCAGGAGAAGCTGGGCAAAGACTACCTCGTGGCCTTCGGGATGCGCTACCAGAACCCCAGCATTGAGAAGGCGCTGGAAGAACTGCGCGACGCGGCCGTGGAGCGCATTATTGTGCTGCCGCTGTTTCCGCAGTATGCCTCGGCCAGCACGGGCTCGGTGCAGGAAAAGGTGATGGAGATTGTGAGCAAGTGGTGGGTGGTGCCCAGCATCAGCTTCATCAGCAACTTTGTGGACGAGCCGGGCTTTATTGAGACGTTTGCCACCCTGGGCAAAGCCGAGATGGAAAAGCACGACTACGACCACGTGGTATTCAGCTACCACGGCATTCCGGAGCGGCACGTGCTCAAGGGCAGCCTCAATGGCCACTGCAAGCTGGGTAGCTGCTGCGCCAGCTACAACAAAAACAACCGCTACTGCTACCGTGCGCAGTGCTTTGAAACCTCACGGCAGCTGGGCAAGGCCCTGGGCCTGACGCCGGAGCAGTACACCACCACCTTCCAGAGCCGCCTGCAAAGCCGCCTCCGCGACCCGTGGCTGCAGCCTTACACCGACGAGGTTATCAAGGAATATCCAGCCAAAGGCATCAACAGCGTGCTGGCCTTCTCCCCCGCCTTCGTGGCCGACTGCCTGGAAACCACGATTGAAGTGGGCGAGGAATTCAAGGAGATGTTTGAGGAAGCCGGTGGAAAGCACTGGCAGCTGGTACCCAGCCTGAACACCCACCCGCAGTGGGTGGACGCCGTGGCCGGCATGATTCAGCGCAACTAAAGCGCAGAACAGACTAAATAGCCCGTCATGCAGAGCGGAGCGAAGCATTTCGCTAGGGTGGTGAATTACTACACTGACGAGATGCTTCGCTCCGCTCTGCATGACGGGCTGTATTGTTTCTACTCCAACCTGCGCCGGAAGGTGGTCGGCGTGTCGGTGGGGCGGCGGGCTCCGTAGAAGCTTTGCTCGTCGAAGGAGGGCTGCTCGTAGAAGGTATCGGTGGTGTTTTCGGGGAGCTGCAGACGCAGGGCGCGCAGCATGGCCTGCTCGTATTCGCGGCTGATCTGGAACTCCTGGTAGGGCGGGTAGTCCAGCACCGAGTCCAGGGTGAGGGAAGGCACGAAGAGGTTGTCGCCGTCCTCGTCAAGCGCCGCCACCCCAATGGGCACCAGAATGTGCCGCTCCTGCTCGTTTATGCGCAGGGCAGCGTCCAGTTCTACATCGAGGTAGCGCACTTTCAGGGTTTGTTCTTCCACAATCAACTCGGCAACGGTGCCGAACTGCCGGCCGTCGCCGCCGCGCACTGCCCAGCCGCGCACGTCGGGGTTGCCGTCGGCTACTTCGTACTCGGTCAGGTCGCGGAGGCGGCGCAGGTGCATGCCCTGGGCGGATGGAATAGGCGTTGGTTCCACAGGAAAAAGGCGGATTAGAAGAAGAAAACAGGCGGCCCGCCTACACGGTAGCCGACGAGCTGAGGATGCGCACCAGACTGGCGGCGCGGGTGAAGAACTCCTGCAGCTGCTGATGGTCGAGGGCGGTGGCGTTGCGGCCGGAAAGCTGGGTGGCCCGGGTGATGAGGTCGGCTACGGCAGCTTCCTGGCCGGGGTAGGCCTGCTGCTGCATGGCCTGCATGAGGCCGGTGGCGGCCACGAAGCCGGGGCGCAGGCTGGCGTTGGGCTCATCGAGGCGGGCAGTAGCGCTGGTCAGGTTGTCGCGCTTCTCGCTGATGGCGGCCGTCCGCAGGTCGTCGCGGTCGGCTAGGTCTACCAGCGCGGCCGTGAGCAGGCGCAGGCCTTCCAGGGCGTAGGTGGGTTGGGTGGCGTCGGTGCGGGCAAAGGCGGCCAGCACTTCCGGCGTAACAGGCGCGGCTTCGGGCGCCATGTCGGCTACGGCAGCATCATTGGGGCGCGGGCCGGTTTCGGCGCCGGCGGTGCTATCCGTGCGGGTAGGGGCCGGCTCGGCGGTGGGCGAGGCTACCGGCTCGGTGGAAGCCGGCGTATCGGAGCGGAACAGAAACCAGGCGGCGGCCCCTACTACGGCCAGCACCAGCAGGATGAGTAGCCAGGGGCTAGGAGAGTTTTTCTTGCGCTGAATGTTGATGTCGGCCATAAGGTAGCGGGCTGGGGGTATGGGCATTCCATACGGATGCCAGCCAAAATACGATGCGTAACCGGGTTTCGGGCATTCTGCTACATTCGCTGCGTACCTCTCCCCTACCCGGCTTATGCGCACCTCTCACCTTCTGGCCGATTTGCAGGCGCGGGGCCTGCTGCCGCCCGCCCAGACCCAAGCCATTGCCGACGATGAACGCACCCGGCCCATGTCGCTGCACCAAGAGCTGCGGGCAGCGCTGTATTTGGGCATTATGCTGCTTACCGGCGGGCTGGGCACACTGCTCTATCAGCACCTCGACGATATCGGGCATGGCGCGGTTATCGGGGCAATGGCGCTGCTGATGCTGGCCAGCTTCGGCTATGCCTGGCGGCACCGGCAGCCATTTACGTGGGGCCAGGCCAATATCCCCAGCTTCGTGCCCGACTACGCGCTGCTGCTGGGCTGCCTGCTGTTTCTGGCCCTAGAAACCTACGTACAGACAGTATTCAGCGTATTTGGCAGCCGCTACGGGCTGGCCACGCTGCTGCCCGCCGTGCTGTTTCTGGCCCTGGCTTACCGCCTCGACCACCGGGGCGTGCTGGCCATGGGCCTCACGGCGCTGGGCGCGTGGGTGGGCGTGAGCGTGGCGCCGCTGTCGGTATTCACGGCCAACGCCCTGTTCACTTCGCGGCTGGGCATAGCGGGCGTGCTGTTGGGTCTGGCCCTGACGGGGGCAGGCCTGTACGCCGAGTTTACCCGGCGCAAGCCGCACTTCGCCTTCACGTATATCTCGCTGGGGGCCAACGTGGCGCTGCTGGCGGCCACCGCCGTCCTCTTCAACTACTACCCGCAGCCCTGGCTGCCCAAGTGGGTGGCCGTGCTACTGGTGCTGCTGATGAGCGCCGGCCTGGTCTGGTATGCTCGGCATACCCGGTCGTATCTGTTTCTGCTGATGGGGACAGTGTACGGCTACATCGCCCTGACTTACTCGTTTATCCGGCTACTTGATTTTAGCAATGGCGACGAGGGCGGGCTGCTGGTTTCGTTTTACTTTATGCTATCGACAGCAGGCGTTATCCTACTGTTTATGCGCAGCAAAGAATTTCTCCGTCGGGTATGAAGGTGAAAGCTTATCCGTTGTTGTGGACCACGCAGGAAGCTATGGAGGCCGCCGCCCCCCGCTGGTTTCGGCGCCAGCTGCTCACCGACGCTCAGTATCAGGCCATCAGAGCCGCTTACCAGCCCGACTTCTACCGGCCAGGGCTGCTGCTGCGCATCGGGCTGGTGCTGTTTACATGCGTGGGCGTGGCCGGCGCGGCGGCGTTTCTGGCCTTATTCGGAGCAGCAGCGCGGCTCGAAGATTTCCGGCTGCTGGGTTGGGCGGTGGCACTGGGCTGTCTGGGCACGCAGGAAGTAATTATCCGCGAGTTTCGGCACTACCGTTCCGGCACCGACAGCGCGCTGCTGTACATCGGGTTATTCGTGCTGGCGCTGCTGCTGGCCGAGGCGGCCGACCACCTGCTGCCTTCAGGCACCACCTACGCGTCGGGTTTTGGTAGTCCTCACTACGCGCTGCTGCTATTACCGATGCTGGGTCTGCTGCTACTGGCTACCCTGCGCTACGCCGACCGGCTGGTGGCAGCAGCTACCTACCTGGTTCTGCTGGCGCTATTGGCCAACTGGCTGCTGCAACTGTCTATTGGGCGTTTGCTGCTGCCTTTCGCGCTTATGCTAATGGCGGTTGCCGTCTACCAGATCTTGCAGCGCTGGCGCCAGCGGCCCGATTATCTGTATTACCGCGCTTGCCTGATTGTGCTGGAAGTGCTTGCGCTGGCAACCTTCTACCTAGCCGGCAACTACTACGTGGTGCGCGAAGGCAACGCCGAAATCAGTGGCCTCTATCAGTCGGTGCAGGTGCCGCTGGCGCCGCTGTTTTACCTGTTCACGGCCATCATTCCGCTGGTCTACATAACCGTGGGCCTGCGCAAACGCAGCCGCCTCTGGCTGCTGACGGGGCTGGCCGCCGTGGCCTTTTCGCTGTTCACGCTGCGCTACTACCGCTCGGTGCTGCCCCCCGAAATGGCGGCCGTGCTGGCGGGCACCTTCCTGCTGGTGCTGGCCGTATGGGCCGCCCGCTACCTGCGCCCCGCTCGCCACGGCCTTACTGCCCTGGCCGACGCCGACCAGCCCACGTCCTTCAACCTGGAGTCGTTGGTAGTGGCCCAAACGGCCCAAGCCCCAACCGCGCCCACGCCCGGCTTCGAGTTTGGCGGGGGCCACTCCGGTGGCGGCGGCGCCGATGGCTCGTATTGAGCTAGTGCCGCCCGCCAAGCGCAAAAAAGCCGCCGTTGCAGATGCATCGGCGGCTTTTTCATACGTCAGGCACTTCTTGCTACTACACTTTCAGCGGCTCCCGGCGATACATTTTGGCCAGTTGCTCCACAGCGTAGTCTACCTCGGCTTCGGTGTTGTACTTGCTCATGGAGAAGCGGATGGTGCCGCGGTCCGGGTCGCAGTTCAGAGCATTGAGCACGTGCGAGCCGGCATTGGCGCCGCTGGTACAGGCCGAGCCCCCGGACACCGAAATGCGGTTGATATCGAGGTTGAACAGCAGCATCTCGTTCATCGCCGACGGCGGCAAGCTCACGCTCAGCACCGTATAGAGGCTTTGGTCGGCTTCGGCGGAGGTGCCGTTGAACGCCACGCCCTCAATTTCGGCCTGCAGCTTCTCAATGAACCGGTCTTTCAGGCCCTGAATGTGGCGCTGGTGGTCGGCCATGCCGCGGTAGGCTATTTCCAGCGCTTTGGCCAGCCCTACGATGCCGTACACGTTTTCGGTACCGGCGCGCTGGTTGCGCTCCTGCGAGCCGCCATGAATCAGGGCGTCCATGGTCTGGCCCGAGCGGCGGTACAGGAAGCCCACGCCTTTCGGCCCGTGGAATTTATGCGCCGAGCCCACCAGGAAGTGGGTTTTCAGCTGCTGCACGTCGTGCTTGTAGTGGCCCATGGTCTGCACCGTGTCCGTGTGAAACACGGCGTCGTAGCGGGCGCAGATGTCGCCGATGGCCACAATGTCGTTGAGGTTGCCGATTTCGTTGTTGGCGTGCATCAAGCTCACAAACGAGCGGGGATTGGTGGCCAGTAGCTCTTCCAGCTGCGCCAGATCGAAGCGCCCCTGCGCATCGTGCTGCAGATAGCTCAGGGTGGCGTCGCCGGCCTTTTCCAGGGCCTGCGTAGTGTGCAGCACCGCGTGGTGCTCCAGCCGCGACGTAATCATGTGCTTCAGGCCTAGCGTCCGCACGCTCCCGAAGGCAGCGTAGTTGTCGGCTTCCGTCCCGCACGAGGTAAACACGATTTCGGCAGGCGCGGCATTAATCAGGTGAGCCACCGTTTTGCGCGCATTCTCAATTGCCGCCCGCACCTGCCGCCCGTGCCCATGAATGCTGCTGGGGTTTCCAAAATGGTCCCGCAAAAACGGCAGCATGGCGTCCAGCACTTCCGGGTCCAGAGGCGTAGTAGCGGCGTTATCGAAGTAAACAGTCATGGGCGGCAACGAAATAAATGAAAGCAACGGCCACAAAAATAAGGGATTCCGCCGGGCTGGCTTTTCTGCCCCGCCACATACCGCAGCAAAGAGGGGTGACTTTTGCCCCGGCAGCGGTCCGCCCGGCAAAAATCACCCCTCTTCTATCGGGTAGCTCCCTTCCGAAAATTACTTGCTGATAATTTCCCGAATGTCGCCGATGATCTTGTTAGCCAGATGGTCGGCCGTGGCGTTGGACTCCGACTCAGCGTAGATCCGGATGATAGGCTCGGTGTTGGACTTGCGCAGGTGCACCCACTCCTTGTCGAACTCAATCTTCACGCCGTCTATCGTGTTTACGGGCTGCTTGGCGTAGCGCGCGGCCATCTGCTTCAGCACCTCGTCGGTGTTGATTTCCGGCGTCAGCTCGATCTTGTTTTTCGAGATGAAGTAGTTCGGATACGAGTTGCGCAGGCGGGTCATGGTGAGGCCGGTTTTGGCCAGATGGCTCAAAAACAGCGCAATGCCCACCAGCGAGTCGCGGCCGTAGTGCAGCTCGGGGTAGATGATACCCCCGTTGCCCTCGCCCCCGATGACGGCGTTGGTTTCCTTCATCTTGGTTACCACGTTCACCTCGCCTACGGCGGCAGCGGCGTACTGGCCGCCCTGCTTCTCGGTCACGTCGCGCAGGGCGCGGGTGCTGCTCAGATTGCTCACGGTGTTGCCGCCGCCGTTCTGCTGCAGCACGTAGTCGGCCACGGCCACTAGCGTGTACTCCTCGCCGAACATGGTGCCGTCTTCGTTCACCAGCGCCAGGCGGTCCACGTCGGGGTCCACCACAATACCCAGGTCGAAGGAACCTTTCTCCATCGTCTTGGCAATTTCGCGCAGGTTTTCGGGCAGCGGCTCGGGGTTGTGGGCGAAGTCGCCGGTGGGCTCGCAGAACAGCTTCTCAATGATTTCCACGCCCAGCTGCTCCAGCAGCATCGGCACCGCGAAGCCCCCGGTGGAGTTCACAGCATCTACCACCACCCGGAAGTTCTTGGCCTTGATGGCCGCCTTGTCTACCAGCGGCAGGGCCAGAATGGCGTCGATGTGGGTCTGCAGGAACGTATCGTCGGTGCTGTACTGGCCCAGCTTGGTCACGGGCGCAAAGTCAAACGACTCGGAGTCGCCGAGCGCCAACACCTGCTGCCCTTCCTGGTCGGAGATGAATTCGCCCTTGTTGTTGAGCAATTTCAGCGCGTTCCACTGCTTGGGATTGTGCGACGCCGTGAGGATGATGCCGCCGCCCGCGTTTTTGGCCGGCACCGCCATTTCCACCGTGGGCGTGGTGCTCAGTCCCAGGTCGATGACGTTGATGCCCAGGCCCTGCAGCGTGGCCGCCACCAGCTTGCTCACCATCTCGCCCGAAATGCGGGCGTCGCGGCCAATGATGATGGTGTTGTTTTGCGTATTGGCCAGTACCCACGTGCCAAAGGCCGCGGCGTACTTCACAACGTCGATAGGTGTCAGGCCGTCGCCGGCAGCGCCGCCGATGGTACCCCGGATGCCCGAAATGGATTTAATTAGTGCCACAAGCCAAGTCTGTTTTTTGAATACGCAAAAGTAGGCAAACGCCCCTGCTTTCGCTACGCTACTGCCTGCGGCTGCGGCTATAGTTGAGCTTGCCGGCCCCGCCGGCCCGGCTGGCGGCAGCGCCCGGTGTGCCGGAGTGCGGGCCCCGCAGTGTATCTTTGGAATAATGGAAACCACTTCTCCCGACCGCCGCCCGGCCCAGCTGGCCGCCTTCGGCCGCCTGCTCGACGTACTGGAGCGCCTGCGCGCCGAATGCCCCTGGGACCGGAAACAGACGCTGGAAAGCCTGCGCCACCTGACCATTGAGGAAACCTACGAGCTCAGCGACGCCATCATCCGCAACGACCTGCCCGACCTGAAAAAAGAGCTGGGCGACGTGTTTCTGCACCTTATCTTCTACGCCAAAATAGCCTCCGAAACCGGCCACTTCGATATTGCCGACGTGCTGAATGCCCAGTGTGAAAAGCTGATTTTTCGGCACCCGCACATCTACGGCAACGCCCAGGCCGACACGGAAGAAGAGGTTAAAAAGAACTGGGAGCAGCTCAAACTCCAGGAAAAAGGCAACACGTCGGTGCTTGGCGGCGTACCTACCTCACTGCCGGCGCTGGTAAAGGCAATGCGTATCCAGGAAAAAGCGCGCGGAGCAGGATTCGATTGGGAGAAGCCTGAGCAGGTGTGGGAGAAAGTGCAGGAGGAGCTGGGTGAGTTCAAAGATGAATTTGCGCACGCCGATCCGGCTGCCATCAACCCTGAGCGGGCTGCCGCCGAATTTGGTGACTTGCTGTTTTCGCTTATCAACTTTGCCCGCCATGCCGGCATCAACCCGGAAGAAGCCCTCGAACGCACCAACCGCAAATTCATTCACCGCTTTCAACACCTGGAAACCCAGGCGGCCCGCAATGGCCAGCGCCTCGCCGATCTGAGTCTTGCCCAAATGGACGTGTATTGGGAAGAAGCCAAACAACAGGCGCTTCCTCCCAGCCAGAACTCGCCCACGAAATAGCCTTTTTTCGGGTTTTGACCTGCTTTAAAGCGTTTAAACCCCGATTTCATTTGGCGACACTCCGATTTTTTAATTAGGTTTGCCAAGGATAGACCGAATTTCGGATGGGCCCCGCACACGAGCAGACCCACGTTTTTTGCCCCGGCAAAGCGTGCGGGTGAGCGGGGCACCGCTGTATTTAGGCCTGTTCATCGTTCATTTACCCAGTTTACCCAGTTTACCTTTCACCACCAACACCCCTAATTCTCCGGAACAATGGAACAAAAGAATGCCCTGAACAAGAACGTGCGGCCTGCCGCTCCTGCCGCGCCCAAGGGTGAGGCGAAAGGCGGATCCGCGTTTGCCGCCATCGTGATTCCGCTGGCCTTCGTTGTAAGCATTATCATCTTCAACTTCGTGTTGGGTAACCCCGGCAACTTTGTGGGTAATGACAACGCCAATGCAGCCCTGCCCGGCAATTACCTCGGCACGGTATACAAAGGCGGTGTGATCGTACCGATCCTGATGACGCTTTTCCTGCTCGTACTGACCTTCTCGATCGAGCGTTTCCTGACCATCAGCAAAGCCAAAGGCTCGAAAGGTGTTGAGTCGTTCGTACGGACCGTACGTCAGAAACTGAACGTGAACGACATCACTGGTGCCATCGCCGCCTGCGACCAGCAGAAAGGTTCGGTAGCCGCCGTAGTGAAGTCGGGCCTGCTGAAGTACCAAGAGATGGCCCGCGAGCGTGGCCTCGACAAAGACCAGAAGATCCTGGCTATCCAGAAGGAAATCGAAGAGTCGACGACTCTGGAGCTGCCCATGCTGGAGAAAAACCTCGTTATCCTCTCCACCATTGCTTCGGTATCGACGCTGGTAGGTCTGCTGGGTACGGTATTCGGTATGATCAAGGCCTTCTCGGCTCTGGCACAAGCTGGTAACCCCGATGCAGTAGCCCTGGCTGAAGGTATCTCGGAAGCACTGATCAACACGGCTATTGGTATCGCCGGCTCGGCCATCGCCATTATCGCCTACAACTACTTCACCAGCAAGATTGACGAGCTGACCTACAGCATCGACGAAGCTGGTTTCAGCATCATTCAGACCTTCGCCGCTCAGCACGGTGAGAAGCCAACGGAAACTTACTCGGCCTAAGTTGCGGTTAACGCAATAGCAGCAAGTACTTTTCGTTTCTCTGAATATTCTCAACCACGCACGAAATGGGTAAAGTAAAGCCTCATAGAACCGGCCCTTCGCTGGATATGACCCCGATGGTGGATCTGGCCTTCCTGCTGGTGACATTCTTCATGCTGACCACCAAGTTCTCCCCGGAGGAAGTGGTGGTGGTTGACACGCCTTCTTCTACTTCTGACTTCAAACTGCCGGAGAGCAATGTAATCCGCCTCCTGATCGACAAAGACAAGCGCGTCTTCTTCGGTCTGGAAAGCGACAAAGCCCGCCCGGTACTGCTCGATAAGATGGCTGCCAAATACGGCGTCACCTTCACCGACAAGCAGAAGAAAGCCTTTGGTGGCCTCAACAGCTTTGGCGTGCCGATTCAGCAGCTTGGCTCACTCCTGAGCATGTCTACTGAAGCGCGCAAAGAAGTGAAGCAGCCCGGCCTGTTGTCTGTTACCGATACGGTGCAGCTGATGGACTGGGTGATGGAAGCCCGTAAGGCCAACCAGGAAGCTGTGGGCAAACCCACGTTCATCGCCATCAAAGGCGACAACAACGCGGACGTTGCTACAGTGAAGCGTGTCATCCAGCTGATGCAAAACAAGAACATCAACCGTTTCAACCTCGTTACCGATTTGGAGAACAAGCCGGTAGTGAGCCGTTAAACCAGCAGCGACATGGCAGAAATACAACAACAAGCCGACTCCGGTAAAGGAGGAAAGAAGCGGGCTAAAAAAATGTCGACCAAAATCGACATGACACCGATGGTGGACTTGGCCTTCCTGCTTCTGACCTTCTTTATGCTGACCACGACGTTCAATAAGCCGAACGTGATGCAGCTGACGATGCCGGTTAAGGAGAAAAATCCTGAAGAACAATCCCAGATCAAGGCATCCAATGCTTTCACGATTCTGATGGGTGAGGCCAATAAGGTGTACTTCTACGACGGCCTGCTGGCCGACGACGTGAAGCCCGAGCTGAAACTCACCAACTACTCGGCCGACGGCATCCGTAAGGAGCTGCTGGCCCGTCGTCGGAATCCGGATCTGGTGGTACTCATCAAGCCGGACGATAAGTCCAACTACCAGAACATGGTAGACATCTTGGATGAGATGAACATAACCGACCAGAAGAAATATGCGTTGGTAGACATTTCGCAGGCTGACTTAGACCTCATTAAAACCTCCGGGCTATGATGGATAACGCTCAAATAGCGCGGGCAAGCCTCAACGACATCGTATTCGAAGGCCGTAACAAGGCCTACGGAGCGTATGTGCTGCGGCGCTTGTACAGCAAGCACGTCACGCGCGCCCTTCTCATCGCAGTTGCCTTCTTTGCCCTGCTCGTAAGCTTCCCGCTGATTGCGCGGATCTTCAGCGATAACACGGTAGTGGAAGAAGACAAGATGCTGAAGGAAAACGTCCTGATGGATGCCCCTCCATTGGACCAGACCAAACCACCGCCACCGCCACCGCCACCGGAGGCGCCACCACCGCCACCGCCGAAGCTTTCTACAATCAAATTCACGCCTCCGGTCGTGAAGAAAGATGAGGAAGTACAGAAGCAGGAGGAGATTCCAGATCAGAAGGAACTGGAAGACAAGGTAGTCTCGACCGTCACGGTAAAAGGCAACACCGACAACCCAATCGACCTGAACGGGCTGGAAGGTGAAGGCAACAAAGTGGTGGAAGAGGTAGTGGAGCAGAAAGTTTACCAGTACGTGGAGCAAATGCCCGTATTCCCTGGTGGACAGGAAGCTTTGCTGCAATACATTGGCAAGAACATTAAGTATCCAGCGCTGGCTCTGCGCAACCAGGTAGAAGGCAAAGTATTTATTGCTTTCGTAGTTGGTCCGGATGGCCAGGTGTCGGATGTGAAGGTTCAGAAGGGTATTGGCGCCGGCTGCGACGAAGAAGCTAGCCGCGTAATCAAAACCCTGCCGAAGTTTGCACCAGGTAAGCAGAACGGCCGTGCCGTGAGCGTATCCTACACCGTACCGGTGACCTTCGCTATCAAGTAAGCATACCGCGTTTGACTTCGGTCAGGCTCACGTAAGAGTCCCGCATCTGGCTAAGGCCGGGTACGGGACTTTTTTTTGCAAAAAATATATACGGCTTGCATACTATATGGAATCAGGCATGCGTTATACCCCTGAAAGCCAGGCGGAATAAGTGGATGTGGGAAGTGGGAAGCCGGGTTTGGGAGTGCGCTGCGTGTATCCGTTTCACCTTTAGCCCTTATGCCCCATGACCAACAGCACCCTCGATCTGCGAACCGCCACTCTCGATGACATGGTCTTCGAAGGGCGCAACAAGGCGTACGGCGCCTTCCTGCTCCGGCGCCTCTACAACCAACACCTGGCCCGGGCTTCCGCCACGGCCATTGTGCTGAGCTTGCTCTTCATCAGCTCGCCGCTGGCATTCCGCTACCTGTTTCCGCCGATGGTGGTAGCTCCGGATGTCTTTGTATTGCCGGACCCAGGCGTAGTACTGATTGATCCGCCTGTAATTGAACATCGCGAGGTGGAACCCGTCAAGCAAGTGGCCGTCACGGTCAGGCCTCCGCAGGCTACCACGCCTACCAAGGTGGTGAAGGACGAGCTGGCAAAGCCGGAAATCGCCAAGCCCGAGATTAAGGAAGTCGGCCCGGTGGTGGATGAGGTGGGCCCAACGGGTCCGGTGGCCATTGCCGGCTCCGAAACCGGCAGCCTCATTGGCAGCCCTACCGGCACCAAGGACTCCGGCTCGACCAAGACGACGGGCCCGCCCAAGCCGTTTATCACGGCGGAGGTGATGCCGCAGTTTGTGGGCGGCCAGGAAGCCCTGATGCGCTACATGCAGAAAAACCTGCGCTACCCGCCCCAGGCCCTGCGCAACAACGTGGATGGCCGGGTCTTCATCTCCTTCACGGTGCTGGCCAGCGGCGACATTGCCGACGTGCAGGTGCTGAAAGGCCTGGGCTACGGCACCGACGAGGAGGCCACCCGCGTGGTGAAGAACATGCCGGCCTGGGTGCCGGGCCAGCAGAACAACCGCTCGGTAGCGGTGCGCTACACGCTGCCGATTACCTTCCGCTATGAATAGTAGCAGGCAATATTCGCGGGCGCTAATTATCAGTCAGTTACGCTGAATTGATTTTTAGAAAGTCAAAAATCAGCCGGTTTACGTTAAACCGGCTGATTTTTGACTTTTTTTGTGGCAATAACCCGGTGCTCTTTTCGTTTAGGCGAACCAGTGCCGGAAAAAAAAATGTTATAGATGCGTCCGGCATTTTCACCGGGCTGGCAAGCATGATCAACCGACCCACCACCGAAGAACGACTCAACCAGACGGCGCCCAAGCTGCTGCTACGGTACTTCCTGCTGCTGATGACTATCATCTACATCGGGCTGGGCATTTGCCTCTGGGTGGCACCTATTGCGCTCAATCTGACGCCCACTGTTCGGCGGATTCTGGGGGGTGTATTCGTGCTGTATGGAATCATTAGATTTGTCCGCATCTACCGGGAACATTTTCAGACTTCCAAGCATGACCGTACCATTCGTTAATCTGCAGCGCCTGGGCCTGCCGCTGGCCGCAAGCGCCCTGCTGCTGGCCGGCTGCAACCAGAATCCCAATGCCAACACGGGCCCGAACGATGATACGGCCACCAGCGGCCGCATCCAGATCAGCGTGGACGAAACCTTCGCTCCTATCGTGAAGTCACAGGTTGATACGTTTCAGAAGCTCTACACCTACGCCCACATCGACGCGGCGTATAAGGCCGAGGACTACGTAGCCAACGATCTGCTCACGGGCAAGGTGCGGGCGGTAGTGCTTTCGCGGCCCCTAACTACCGAGGAGCAGGCGGATCTGGAGAAGCAAAAGCTGTTTCCACGCACCACCAAGATTGCCACCGATGGCTTGGCCATCATTCTGCATCCGTCTAACCCTGATTCTCTGCTGACGATGGCCCAGCTTAAGGCTATCTTCACGGGGCAGACCAGCAGCTGGAAGCAGATCAGCGGCAAGAGCAAGCTCGACCAGATCAATGTGGTGTTTGATGCCAACCGCTCCAGCACCACCCGCTACGTGCAGGACTCCATCACGCGGGGTGCGGCCCTCACCAAGCAGGTATTCGCCGCAAAATCGAACCCGGCGCTGCTCGATTACGTTGCTACTCATCCAAACGCTATTGGCATTGTAGGTGCCAACTGGATCAGTGACCGGGACGACGCGGCGGTGCAGCGGTTTTTGAAGCAGGTACGGGTAGCAGGCATCAGCCGCTCAGCCAGCCCCAAATCTGAAGAAGACTATCTGCAGCCGTACCAGGCATATCTGGCCCTGAAAACCTACCCGCTCCGGCGTGAAGTCTACATCATCAGCCGCGAAGGGCGGGCCGGACTTGGCACCGGTTTTGCATCCTTTGTAGCAGGTACCAAAGGGCAGCTGATCGTGCTCAAGTCAGGCATGATGCCTGCCACCGGGCAGACCCGCATTGTCACGATCAAGAAGTAGTCTGCCTCTTTCTTCCACAGCAACACACCTTTTTTCACCAACCCTATGCTCATGAACTTCAAGCCCTGGAATCTTTCGTTCCTCGTTGCCTTGTCAGTTTCCGGCTCTGCCGCTTTTGCTCAGACTCCTCAGAAATCTATCGAACTGGAGCGTTATAGTGAAGCCCGGGCCGCCTTGTTGCGTCAGGGCCAATCGGCCGAATCTTCGTTCGAGCTGGGCCGCCTGTATCAGATGCGCGACATGCCTGACTCGGCTGCTTACTATTTCAACCGCATCAGCCTCGACCCCAAGAACCCCATGACCATGGTGGCTGCTGGCCGTGCCGCATTGGCACAGGGCAAAGCCGCTGAAGCCCAGGTGCAATTTGACAATGCGGTGAAAGCCAGCAAAGGCAAAGATGCCAAGGTGTACACGATGATTGCGCAGGCTTACGGCGAGTCGGATCTGAAGGACGCGTCGAAAGGCTTGGCCTACGTTGACGCCGCCCACAAGCTCAACAAAAACAAGGACGACGCGGCTCTGATGATTGCCCGTGGCGACATCTACGCCAAGTCGGAAAGCGGTGGCGGCGAAGCCATGAACAGCTACGAGCGCGCCTTGCTGGCCGACCCGAAAAGCGCCCAGGCCAGCTACCGCAAAGGTGAGCTGAACGTACGTTCGCGCAACTATAACGATGCCCGGACGGCTTTCGAGCAGGCCATCAGCATCGACGCTAACTACGCTCCTGCCTATAATGCCCTGGCTGAAACCTATTTCTACGCCGGTAAGTACGACGATGCTCTTTCGACCTTCCAGAAGTATCAGGGAGTAGCTGAGAAGTCGCCGGGCACCGACGCGAAGTATGCTTCGTTCCTGTTCCTGACCAAGAAGTACCCCGAGGCGCTGGTGGAAGTGGACAAGGTATTGGCCCGTGACCCGCAGAACGTGACCATGAACCGTCTGAAGGCCTACTCGCTGTTTGAAACCGGCAAGAACGCCGAGGCACTGACGGCTATGGAAACATACATGAAGGTGCAGCCTGCCGACAAGCTCATCACCGAAGACTACGTGTACTACGGTAAGATGCTTTCGAAAGCTGGTCGCTCCGATGAAGGCACGGCTGCCATCCAGAAAGCCATTGCCGCCGACCCCAAGAAGGCTGCTGAACTGCAAAATGAGCTGGCTGCCAGCTACATGCTCGCCAAAAACTACCCTGCTGCCATCAAGGCTTACCAGGCCAAGATGAAAGCTGACGGTACGCCAGAGCTTACCGACCAGATCCGTCTGGCCGTGGCTTACGGTGGCAACAAGCAGTACGACAAGGCCGACAGCCTCTACAACGCGGTTCTGGTGGCTCGCCCAACGTACGTGCCTGGCTACCTGATGCGCGCCAAAGCCAACTACTACATGGACCCCGAGTCCAAGCAGGGTTTGGCCAAGCCGCACTACGAGAAGTACATTGAGATGGCCAAGACCGACCCGACCAAATACAAGGACGGTCTGGTAGAAGCCAACAGCTACCTCGGCTACTACTACTACCAGAAAGGCGACAAAGCGGCTGCTGCTCCTTACTACAAGGAAGTGCTGGCGCTGGACCCTGCCAACGAGAATGCCAATTCGGTAATCAAGTCGATGCAGGCCCCCGCCAAGGCTCCGGCCAAGGCTGCTCCTAAGAAGAAGTAATACTTCGCTCCGCATAGAAAAGGCCCGCTACGTAGGTATCGGGCCTTTTTTTGTTGCTTGATATGGGCTGACAAGCGCTATTTCTCGAAGCCGGCCCAATGCTCCAGCAACGCCGTGAAATCAGCAGGCAGCTCGGCCTCGAACTGCATCTGCTCGCCCGTAACCGGGTGCACGAATCCCAGGGATTTGGCGTGCAATGCCTGGCGCGGCATCAGCTCAAACGCCTTTTCCACAAAGGCCTTGTAGGCCCCCGTGCGCTGCCCGTACAGCACTTTGGTGCCGCCATACGTAGCATCCGAGAACAGCGGGTGGCCGATGTGCTTCATGTGCACCCGAATCTGGTGAGTGCGGCCGGTTTCGAGGTTGCACTGCACCAGGGCCACGTGGCCGAAGGTCTGGAGCACCTTGTAGTGCGTTACGGCGTGCTTGCCGTGCTCGTCGCCGAGCGGGAATACGGTCTGCACCTTGCGGTCTTTCAGGCTGCGCCCGATGTTGGTGCTGATGGTGCCCTCCGTTTCCTTCGGAATACCCCATACCAAGGCTAGGTAAGTGCGCTCGATGGTGTGGTGGAAGAACTGCTGCGAGAGGTGCGTCATAGCCCATTCCGTCTTGCCGATGACCAGCAGGCCCGACGTGTCCTTGTCGATGCGGTGAATCAGGCCGGGACGGATGTCGCCGTTGCGGCCGGTGGGCAGGTTGTTGAGGTGATACGATAGCCCATTTACCAGCGTACCGCACCAGTGCCCGAACGCCGGGTGCACTACCATGCCCGCCGGCTTGTTCACCATCAGCAACGACTCGTCTTCGTAGCGAATGTCCAAGTCCATTTCCTCGGGCTGCACGCCTACTTCGCGCGGGGGCTCGGGCAGCGTGATGGTAATCACGTCGCCGGGCTTCACGCGGTAGTTGGACTTCACGGCCCGCTCGTTCACCTGCACCGCCTCGGCCTTGATGGCGTTCTGGATTTTGGTGCGGGAAGCATTCTGCAGGCGGTTGAGCAGAAACTTGTCCAGCCGGATCAGCTCCTGCCGCTTATCGGCATGAATGCGGTGGTGCTCGTACAATTCGTCTTCGCCCTCTTCAGCTACGTTGTCCTCCACTTCTTCGGGAGCGGACAGCAGCGGCAAGGGGGTTACGAAATCGTCGTCGGTTGCGTCGGGGGTATTCATAAGGTACGGGAAGGGCCTGTAGCCCCTCTATAAACAACGAAGCCGGAGCACAGCGGCTCCGGCTTCGTTGCTAGACAGATAAGGCGGTAACGACCTTATTTCTTCGTTTTGGTTTTGGTCTTGGATGCAGCCGGCGTGGCCGGAGCGGCAGCTGGGGCAGCAGCTTTAGGAGCAGCCGGGGCAGCGCCGGGCGTTACGCCCATTTTCTTCAGCACCAGATCCGAAATATCGCCTTCCTTCGGGCCGTGCAACAGCACTGGGCTGGCACCGTCCGAGTTCAGCACGTAGGTATAGCCGTTTTCTTCGGCCACCACGTCAATGGTCTTCTGAAGCTTGTCGAGGGCGGGCTTCAGCAGGGTTTGCTGCTTCTGCTGCAGGCTCTGGTCGGCGCTGCGCTGGAACTCCTGGATGGACTGCTGCAGGTTGGTCAGCTCCTTCTCTTTGTCGGCGCGCACGGCTTCGGCCATAGCCGCGCCACCTTTCTGGTAGGCTTCGGCTTTGGTCTGGTACTCCTGGTATTTGCTTTTCAGCTGGTTTTCGAGCTGGGTGCTGAAGGCTTTCAGGTCCGACTCGATCTGGCGGCTCTCGGGCATCTGGCTCAGCACGTACTCCACGCTGGTATAACCGATTTTCAGCGGGCCGCTGGTGGCTGCCGTGGTGGCAGGCGCCTGCGCCAGGGCAGCGCTGGCCGAAGTGAAAGTAAGGGCGGCCGCAGCCAACGCAACGCGGAATAGGTTCATGGTGGTCATCAAAAGAGAAACGTCTGAGGTTGTTTGAAGTACAAAGTTAGTTTTTTCGGCCGGCCGGACGCGCCGGGCGGGTAGCGGGCTTGGCGGCCGGCTTCTCGGTGTCGGCTTCGGCCTCGTCGCCAGCGGGCGTCTGCGGCGTGGCTACCGTTTTCACGGCGCCCCGCTGCGGCGTCTGGTTGCGGTCTTCACTAGCCAAACCCAATTCCTCCAGTACAAATTCCGTGTAGTCGTGCACCGGGTTGGTGTAGAGCATGGTCAGGTCGCCGGATTTGTCAAATACAATGGCCAGCTGCTTTTTCTTGGCCACTTTCTCGATGGCCTCAAACACCTGGTCCTGCACCGGCTTGGTCAGCTCCTGCCGCTTCTTGAACAGCTGGCCTTCGTAGCCGAAGATGCGGTTCTGGTAGGTTTTGATGTCCTGCTCCTTCTTCAAAATCTCGTCCTGCCGCTTTTTCTTCATCGGTTCGGTCAGCAGCACTTCCTCGGCCTGGTAGGTGCGGTAAAGCTTGTCGAGGTCTTTCTTCTGGGCCTCGATTTCCTTCTGCCAGTTGCCCGACAGTGTGTTGATTTCGGTTTGGGCCTGCGCGTACGCTGGCATCTTGCCCATAATAAACTCAGAATCGACGTAGCCGAATTTCTGAGCGGAAACCGTGGTGCCGGTGGCACACAGCAGCACCAGCGTAGCAGCCAGCGCGGAGAGCAGCTTTTTCATACCTAACGAATCGAATGACTGGCCAGCTCCCGCCCGTATTAGCGGATCTGCTGGCCGATGATGAAGTGGAATTGGTTGCGGTCCTGCGCCGTCTGCGTCCCGCTCGTACGCGGAATCAGGTCGAACGCCCGGCCGTAGTCGAAGCCCAGCAAACCAAATGCCGACATGAAGATTCGGGCGCCAAAACCAGCCGAACGATACAATTTATATGGATTGTAGTCGGTGTAGCTGTTGAAAGAGTTGCCGGCTTCCGCGAAACTCAGGATGTATACCGTAGCCGCGGGGTTCAGCGACACCGGATAACGCATCTCCATCACAAACTTATTGTACACCACGCCGCCGTTATCGTTCTGGCGGGCCGTTGGAATGGCGTTGGGGTCCTGTGGGTCGGCGTAGCCACGCAGGCCGATGTATTCGGTACCCACCAAGAAGTTGCTGCTGCCACCGGCTGCCAAGCCAGAGCCGCCCAGCTTGAAGCGCTCAAACGGCCCGATGGCCCGGGAGCTGTTGTAGGTGCCGATGAAGCCGAAGTGGGCGCGGGTGTTGAGCACCAGCTTGCCCACAATCGGCGTAAACCATGAGGCATCCAGCATCCATTTGTGGAATTCCACCCACTCGTTCACGTTCGGGTGCGAGCCTTTGAACACCGAGTATGGTGGGGTCAGGTTCACACTCAGCGCCAGCGACGAGCCTCGACGCGTGTAGGTCGGGTTGTCGATGCTGTTGCGCGACAAAGTGGTGTTCAGCGTGATGTTGTTGGCCGTGCCGTTACCATCAGCGAAAGCCTGAATAAACGGATAGTTTCTCAGCTTGTACTGGCTCACTGACAGCGAATTGCTGAGCGTGAAGTAGTCATCAGGCCAGCGCAGGCGGCGGCCCAGGCTCAGCGAGGCGCTGTTCACCTTAATCGACTGCTCATTGTTAGCGTCAAAAGCCTGACCTACCCGCTGAATGCTCTTGTTGAGGCTAAACGACAGCGAGTTGGGCTTGCGGCCACCCAGCCACGGCTCCGTGAACGAGAACGAATAGGCCTGGTACTGCGTGCCGTTGGCCTGCACGTTCAGAGCCAACCGCTGGCCGTCGCCGGCCGGCACAGGCGTCCAGTTGCGGAAATCGTTGGCTTTGCGCAGCGAGAAGTTGTTGAACACCAAGCCCACGGTCCCGATAAAGCCCGCGTAGCCACCCCAGCCGCCCGACAGCGTAATCTGGTCCGACGGCTTTTCCACCACCGTGTAGTTGATGTCTACGGTGCCATCAGCCGGGTTTGGCACCGGGTTGATGCCTACTTTTTCGGGGTCGAAGTAGCCCAGCGTGGCTATTTCGCGCTGCGAGCGAATCAGCAGCTCCCGGTTGAACTTGTCGCCAGGCAGCGTGCGCAGTTCGCGGCGCAGCACATGGTCCGACGTCTTGGTGTTGCCGGCAATGTTCACGTCCTTGATGCGGGCCTGCACACCCTCCGTGATGCGCATCTCGATATCAATCGAGTCGCCTTCCACTTTGGTTTCCACCGGGTCAATGGAGAAGAACAGGTAGCCATCGTTCATGTAGAGCGACGTAATATCCTGGCCCGTAGGGTTGTAGTTGAGGCGCTTATCCAGCGTCTCCTTGCTGTACACACTACCCTCCTTAATACCCAGCACCGAAGCCAGCGTTTTGTCGTCGTAGAGGTAGTTGCCAGCCCAGCTGATGTTGCGGAAGTAGTACTTCGGGCCTTCGTCCAGCTTGATGCGCAGCGCCAACCCGTCCTCCGTCCGGATCAGGGTATCCGACACCACAATGGCGTCGCGGTAGCCTTCGGCGTTGTAGAACTCAATCAGCTTCTTCTTGTCCTCATCGAACTCCAAGCGCTGAAACTTACCGGAGTTGAGAATTTTAGGAAACTTCTTCTCTTTGGTTTTCTTGAGCTTGCCTTTCAGCTTGCTGTCTTTGAACGCCTCATTGCCTTCAAAAGCAATGTCGCGCACCTTGATCTTGCCGCCTTTGTCTACGTTGATCTTCAGCACCACACTGTTCGACAGGCTCGAGTCCGGCTGCTGCGTGATGTTAACTTTGGCGTCGAGGAAGCCTTTGTTGGTATAAAACTTCCGGACCTGGGTGCGCGTGTTACTCAGCAGAGCATCCGTCACTACCTTACCCCGGATCAGCTTGATCTTTTTCCCCAGGTCGTCGGCCTGGCTCTTGCTGATGCCGACGAACTCGAACTTCGACAGCCGCGGGCGTTCCTTCAGATTGAAGTCCAGGAAGATGCGGTTGCCTTCAGTGCGCGCAATCGACACACTAACGTCGCCCAGAATGCCCTGGTCCCAAAGCTTGCGGATGGCTTTGCCAATTTCTTCGCCCGGCACCGAAATAGGGTCGCCTACGCGCAAACCAGTAAGGCCAATCAGCGTATTAGCATCCAGGTAGCGGGCCCCGCTAATGGTAATGCCGCCTAACTCATACCGTTTCGGCTCTTCTCCGGCAGCCGCAGGCGCAACCTGCGCCATACCGGCTATCGGAAACCCGACGCCCAGAGTCAGTACTACGGCCGCAACCCGGCCCACTGTGTGCAAAGAAAAATTCATTCTGTCGTCGAAACCTTACGAAACGGTGAGCTGCTCACTTGTCTTCCCAAAACGCCGTTCCCGACGCTGATACGCCCGGACTGCCTCTTCAAAGTGCGTCCGGCGAAAATCCGGCCACAGCAGATCAGTAATATATAACTCGGTATAAGCCAGCTGCCACAGCAGGAAATTACTGATCCGCTGCTCCCCGCTGGTTCTGATCAGCAATTCGGGGTCTGGAATACCGGCAGTAGCCAGGTATTGAGTAATGGTGTTTTCCTGTACGTCTTCCGCCCGGAGTTTCCCGGCTGCTACGTCGGTGGCCATGCGCTTAGCGGCCTGAGTCAGGTCCCACCGGCCACTGTAGCTCAGGGCCAGCACCAGCGTCATGCGGGTGCCCGCCTTGGTGATTTCAATGGCTTCGGCCAGTTCCCGCTGGCAGGAGGCTGGCAGGTTTTCAATCTGCCCGATAGCCTGCAGACGGATGCTGTTCTTCAGCAGCGTGGGGGTTTCCTGCCGGATGGTGTGCACCAGCAGCTGCATCAGCGCCGTCACCTCATAGGCTGGCCGAGACCAGTTTTCCGTGGAAAAGGCGTAGAGCGTCAGAAAGCGCACGCCCATTTCGGCGGCGCCTTCCACTGTGTCGCGCACGGCCGTAATGGCACTCTGGTGCCCGAAGATGCGGAGGCCGCCCTTCTGCTTGGCCCATCGGCCGTTACCGTCCATGATTACGGCAACGTGGGCGGGAATATTCTGGGGGTCAATTTCGGACCGGACGGCCATTGCTGCTTTTTGCGTAAAGAGGCTGCAAGGTACGTAAATGGTTGCATTCGTCTCTTTTCCGCCCGCAATCTGCTAGCGCAGCAGCTTCGGATTGTCTTTGTAGTGCGGTGGGCAGTTGATCTTATAGAAGGTATAGGAAATGCTCAGCCCATTGTAGAAGTACCAATCCTGGTCATTCGGATTGCCTACCCGGTCATTCTGCCCGCCCGTCTTGCCATCTATATGGTCGATCTGGTCGGTGAAGGCTTTGCGCGCTCCTGCTTCCAAACCCAAGTTCCAATGGGTGGAAACGGCGTATTTCAACCCGAAGCCAGCCGGCACAGCCAGTCCTAGCATAGCGCCTTTCTTATCAAGTGCAGGCAAGCCGGCGTTACCTGTGGCGGTGGTAGTGTTGGCCACAAATCCGGCCAGCCCAATGAAAACATAAGGCGTGAAATGCACCTTAGCCTTGCGATAATGATAATTGAAGAAGTTGTATTCCACTATCGCGGAAGCCTCGTAAAGGCTGCCTTTCATGTTAGCCTGGCGATAGGCAGCAAGCGGAGGCACGGCCCCGTTGAAGCCCTGCACGTTGCCGTCATCAGCACGTAGCAGACCCGCCATCAGCCCACCACGCAACGTGATAGGCGCCGAAATATCCTTGCGATAAAAAGCCGTCAGGGCCGGTCGATTATTCTTGAACTGGTAGCCAGGAGAAAGTTCTCCGCGGTAGCTCAGGCCCCCGAGGCCTACTCCTACTTCACTGGTGTATTGAGCTGTGGCCTTTTGGGCAAAAAAAACACTCCCTACCTGCACGGAGCAGACAAGGAGTGCTTTGATGAGATTCGCTTTGGTCATTACGACTGGCTATGGATGAAACTAGCCAGCGGCTGCTGACTAGCGGAATTTCGGGCTCTTCACTTTCGGAGCCAGGATGTAGTTTACGGTAAGACCGGTCGTAACGTACCAGTCGTCCTCGTCAGACTTGCCACGCTGGCTGCCTGGCGCGTTGAAGTTAGGGAATTCACCGCCGACAACCAGTACGTTGCCGCCACCAAAATACTTGGCTGCATCGGAAGAAAGGCTGGCTTGGCTGATGTAGTTCGTGCTTACGTCATCGAGGTAGTCGTTGAACGTTTTGCGGAAACCTACTTCCAGACCTACGTCGAAGCTCTTGTTCACCTTGTAACGAACACCACCGCCGAAAGGTATGGCAATGCCGGCTTTGTTGTAGTCGACACCTTCGGTTTTGAGTGGCTGCAACGCAACGTACGAACCTTTAGACAGGCTGCTTGGAGCATTATCGCCTACGAGGCCCTTAGGGTTGCCCGAGTAAGCAGCAATACCACCGAATACGTAAGGTACCAGGTCAGGACGCTTGATGTAGGTGTTCCGGTTTGGAATCAAGTCGAAGATACCAACAACGGAGATTTCCGCCAGATCATTGCGGAAGCTCATGTTGCGGTTGTAGCGGTACTTCGCGTCCTGATCGTTCTTGTCGGCTGCTTTGGTATCGTCGCCGGTGATACGACCATAGGCCAGAGCAGCGCGAGCCGAAATACGGGGCGTAAAGCGGTGCGTGAAGTTCACTCCAATGTTAGGACGGGTCGCTCCGAAACGCAGGCTGGGAATGCTAGGTTTCGGCGTGATGTCGCCGAAGTAGTTCATTGCGTTGACGCTAACGCCCACCGAATTGTACTGCTTTCGCTTGCTGAACTGCTGTGCGCTAGCCTCGGAGGCTACCAGCGACAGGACAGAAGCCAGCGCCAGAGTGTAGGTGAAGATCTGCTTCATATGGAGCAATGGTTTAGGGATATCAACGGGTTTGATGAGCGAATGTGCTGAAAACGAGACAGGCGCACTCAGCGACAAAATTAAGAGAGGAAGGGAACTTAAAAAACTTATGGCAAAAAAAGCACTTCCACTATACTGGGATTCCGGACGGGTTACGCCGGTCAAGGCCCCAATTCAATTTACTCCGCAAGGTACTCAGGAAGTTAACATGATTGAGTTTTACTAGGCGAACTGTGAAATTTTCCCGACGAACCGCAATCTGAATTCCGGCGTCTACGGCTACTGAGCGCGAATCGAGAGAAAGCAGGAACTGGTTGCTCCGGCCTTCTATTTCGAAGGAAATCACGCTGCGGTCTGAGACGATGAGGGGTCGCACATTGAGGTTGTGCGGACATACGGGAGCAATGATAAAATTGTTTGTTTGAGGTAGCATAACCGGCCCGCCACAGCTGAGCGAGTAGCCGGTAGAGCCCGTGGGCGTGGCCACTATCAGCCCATCGGCCCAGTAGGAATTCAGGTATTCTCCATCGATATAGGTGTGCACCACAATCATGGAAGAGGTGTCGCGCTTCAGGATGCTGAACTCGTTGAGGCCAAAATTGATGCCTCCGAACGCCTCCGGATCGGTATCCACCCTAATCAGGCTGCGCTCCTCAATCACGAAGTGCCCTTTAAAAAGCGCATCCAGAGCCTGCGTAATCTGGTCGGGGGTGATGGTGGCCAGAAACCCGAGCCGGCCGGTATGGATGCCTAAAATCGGAATCTGTGCACTACCCACGTAGGTTACCGTGTCCAGCAGCGTGCCGTCGCCCCCGATGCTGAGCACAAACTGGACGCCAAGCAGCGCATCGCCACGCTGGAAGGTTTGGGTGCCTTCAGGCAGCTGCAGGCGGGGGTGGAGGTACTCGTAGAACGGTTCGGCAATGATAATCTCGGTTTGCCGATTGCTTAGGTTATCAAGCAGACCTTGCACGAAAGACAGGTTATCATCTTGGAAAGGCTTTCCGAGAATGGCGATTTTCATAGGTGTGGCAGCATCCGCCGAAGCGGAGAATAAGGTCAGATGGGAAATTCGGAGCGGAAAAAGAACCCGCCCTGCCCCCGCAGGGTACGCGCGTATTCCAAGGTGAATACCCGGTCGTAGTAGGTAACAAGGTGCAGGCCCACCCCGACTGATGCCAGCAGACGCCCGGGCAGCTCATTGGGCAAGCCCCTGGTGTTCGCGCCTACATAACCGGCATCGGCAAAGGTATTTAAATAGAGCACCAACGGAATGGTATTAATTTTTGGGTTGTCCAGCGGCTGCAGCTGCAGCTTGCCCGCGTCGAAGAGCCGGTAGCTTACGCCTTGCTGCAGCAGGGCGTAATGGCGGCCATCGATTACGTAGGGGTCGTAGCCCCGCACAAGCGACTCGTAGCCCAGGGCGCGGTTGTCGGCGTAGCTGAGGCGGCGGCTGAACCGCATTTGCCCCTGCGCTGCGGCACTGTAGTAGAAGGGGCCGCCAAGCGCCACGTACCGGGCGTATCGCCCCCGCACTAGCACTTGAGGAGGAGCGCCGGGCGTCAGGAAGTGGCGGTAGACGATGCTGGCCCGGGCGTAGCGCCCGGTGAGCGGATAGGCAAACGTGTTGCGCTGGTTGAGTACAGCGGATAAGCCGGCATCCAGAAACTGACGCCGGGTTCGGCCCAGAAAATAGTCTGAGTTCAGCAGGTTGACGGAATCGGAAATCTGCTCCTGATGAAAGCTCACGTCGAAGGCGGCCAGCGCCTGCACCGTGCGCCGCCAGCGCAGGCCTACGGTGGCGTAGGTGCGGCTGATAGGGTCGCCGTTAATCGGCCGAAAAGTGACCAGCCGGTCCTGCTGCGTAGCGTAATCCAAGGCCCGGGCCCGGTAGAACGACAGCCCGGCCCCTACCCCGATGCGGCGCCGGGGGCCGTAGCCTGGGGCTTCGTAGAACAGCTCATATTTGCGGTTGAAGCCCAGCTGCAGATTGCCAATCAGCTCCTCGTTGCGGCCCCGGAAATTGCGCCGGGTGATGTGCAGGCCGTAGTCGACGCGGCGCCACTTATCGGGGCGGTCGGCCCAGGCGCGCAGGTTGCGGTCGGCCAGCGAGAAGATGGGAATGGGGAAGGTGTACCAGCGCTCCTGCACGCTGAAGAGTACGGTGAGCTCGCCGTTGCGGCACGCCAGCTGCACCAGCACCTGGTGAAACAGCTGCAGGTTGAACAGCCGCCGGCGGTTGGCCTCCAGGCGGCGGCTCAGGTTGGCCGCACTAAGCGTGTCGCCCTCGCGGAAATCCAGCTCGGCCCGCAGCACCTGCTCCTTCGTGACATCGTTGCCGACAAACAGCAGGGAAGCCACGCGGAGCACTGGATAGTTGGGGCACTGTGCCCGCAACAGGCTATCCGGCGCGCTACGGCGCGCAGAATCCAGCGCGAATTGCCCGGCGACCAAAGCCGGCTGGGAACACGACAAAACTGGCCGCACTACGCACAGCACCAGAAGCATCAGCCACCAGCAGTACTTTTTTTTCACCCGATCGGCCCTTACAGACTCAGGTACTTGAGCAGCGCGTCGTAGCGCTCCTGCTCGTTTTCCCCCAGCTCGCCCACTCCACTGAACTGGGCCGTGATGGCATAGCCGAAACGCTCCAGCGTGGCGACAATTCTCGTCAGGCTGGGCGTGTTTACTTTGATGGTGAGGCGGATGCGGTACGGATCATGCTCGTCCTGCGCGACGTGTGCACTCAGCACCTTGGAGCCGTTTTCCTCGATATAGCGGCTGATGGTGGACAAGGAGTAGTCCCGCTCCTCCATTGAGAGTACCAGCACGGCGCCCTGGCCGGCCGCGATAGGCGGCTGGCCGAAAGCAGCCAGCGTGTCACTTATTGTTACCACGCCCACGTACTCGCGCTCCTTGTTCAGCACCGGCACCAGCTGCACCTTGTTCTGGATGGCTACTTCCATGATGCTGTAGAAGTGCTGGTCAGACTGCACGTGCACATCGGCGTAGCCCAGGGGCAGGCCGGCCAGCAGCTGCCCGCTGTTATCGGCAAGCTCGTAGTCGAGCAGGTCGGCTTCCGTGACCAGGCCCCGGTACTGGCGGTCGTCGAGGACAGGCAATTGGCCGACGTGGAATTCCTCCAGCCACTTGGCCGCTTTGCCCACAGTATCCGACACCTTGAGGGGCGGAATCATCTGGTTGAGCAGTTCTTCAGCAATCATGGAATGCATCGGCGGAGGTGAGGAAAAGTGAGGAGCAGCGGCCGGATCTGCGCGGCTGGCAGCCCCACAGAGCCCGAGTTGGCAAATAAGGTACGAAAAGCGGGCCGCGTTGGCCTGTAGGAAGCGCCTTGTACGACAAAAAGTTTTACGCAGCCTGCAGCCCGGCTATCAGGCCAGTTCCGCAGGACCCGCAACAACTGTGCTAACCGCTACCGGCGGCCCGCTACGAAACGGCTACCAGCGCAGTCCGTTGCAGGAACTGGCGGAGCAGCACGTTGAATTCGCGCGGGCGCTCCATCATCGGGGCGTGGCCGCAGTGGTCGAGGAAGCGCAGCTCGGAATTGCGGATGAGGCGGTTGAAATCATGCGCTACCAGCGGCGGCGTGATGGTATCGTTGAGGCCCCAGACCAGCAGCGTGGGCACGGCAATCTTGCTTAGCTCCTTGCCGATATTGTGGCGCTGCGCCGAGCGGGCAATGCTGATGATGCGCAGGCATTTGGCGTTGGAATTGGTGACGTTGAACACCTCGTCCACCAGCTCGCGAGTGGCCACGGCGGGGTCGTAGAAGGTGTAGGCCACCCGTTCCTGCACGTAGCCGTAGTTGCCGCGCTTCGGAAACGAGCCGCCCATGCCATCCTCGAAGAGGCCGCTGCTGCCCGTGAGTACCAGCCGCGCCACGCGGCCGGGGTTACGCAGCGTGTATTCCAGCCCTACGTGGCCGCCCAGCGAGTTGCCCAGCACGGTGCAGGCCTCGGACAGGCCCATCGTGTGCACGAAGGTTTCCACGTATTTCACCAGGCCGGGCACGCCGGCCTGGGTCAGGGGCATTTCGTAGATGGGCAGCAACGGAATAATCACCCGGTAATCCTGGCGGAACTCCGACACGACGTCGTGCCAGTTGCTGAGGGCGCCGAAAAGGCCATGCAGCAACAGCAGCACCGGGCCGGTGCCTTCATCCACGTACTGAAACTCTCCGCGTTGTTTGATCTGCAATTCCATGTGCTCAGGCGACAGGCGGCCCGGCAACAGCCGGCCGGCCCTCTTCTACAATGATACAATACCGAACCCAATTGCGCAGCATGGCCAGCCCGTGCGGGGTCAGCAGCGCTTCGGGGTGAAACTGAACGCCCACCAGCGGCAGCGTGGTATGGCGCAGGGCCATGATTTCGTGGTGCTCGTCGGCGGTGTGGGCCAGCGGGCGGAGCGTGGCGGGCAGGTCCTTCACTATCAGCGAGTGGTAGCGCGTGACGGGCAGCCGGGCCGGCAGCTCCCGAAACAGCGGATCGGTGGTATCCACGTTCAGCTCCGTGACTTTGCCGTGCATGGGCCGCACGGCGCGGCCGAGCGTGGCCCCGAAAAATTCGCCCAGCGCCTGATGCCCCAGACACACGCCCAGGATAGGCACACGCTGGTGCCAATGCGCCAGCACGGCCGGCATATTGCCGGCCGCCGCCGGCGTGCCCGGCCCCGGCGACAACACCAGCGCATCAAACTGCCGCTCCTGCAGGGCGGCTGCCGGCACGTCGTTGCGCACCACCTCCACCTCGCACCCCAGCTGCCGAAAGTAGTCCAGCAGGTTGTAGGTGAACGAGTCGAAGTTGTCGAGCAGCAGCAGGCGCATATGGGAATGATTGACTGGTTTGATGGCTGAATTTTTGGAGGGCTGAGCGGCTGTTTCAGAAACATCCCGTTACGGGCCTGCTCAGCACTGCATCCACTCAGCCATTCAACAATGCAGCCATACAACCATTTAAAACACCGTTTTCAGCTTATCGAGCAGCGTGCTGGCGAAGGGCATTACGAACCCCACGATTTCCAGCGCAAACGGCGTAGCCTGGCGCACCACCGGCAGGACCTGCGAGTCGGCCACGAGCGTGGGCGAAATCAGCTGCAGACCGGCCATACCGATGCCGTGCAGCAGCAAACTCAGGGCCAGCACCCACTTCAGCACGCCGGCCAGCCCGCCGCCCAGGTTGTCGAGCACGCCCAGCGGGGTGAGGTGCACGGCTTTCTTGATGAAGCCGCCCAGCAGGTGCACGCCCCACACAATGGCCACGAACACCAGTATAAACGACACCAGGGGCAGCAGCCCGAAGGCCTCCCCCACGTAGTGCCGCACCAGCGGAATGGCGTCGTTGAGCAGCACCAGCCCGCCGATGGCCCCCAGCACAAAGGCCAGCAACGACGCCACTTCCAGCACCAGCCCCCGCCGGAAGCCTTTCACGGCCCCCACCGCCAGCGGAATCAGCAGCAGAATATCGAAAGCGGACATTGTTGAAGGAGGCTTAGAGGAAATACTGTCATCCTGAGCTTGCGAAGGACCTTATTACGGCAGCACAATAATGTCAGCATCAACCGTGGCAAGGTCCTTCGCAAGCTCAGGATAACAGTATTTTCCGATTGTTCTACTACAAGTTCGTGTTATTCAGCAGGTTGCTAACCACCTGCGAAATCACGCGGCCGTCGGCCTGGCCGGCCAGCTCGCGGGCGGCTACGCCCATCACCTTGCCCAGGTCGGAAGGGCCGGTGGCGCCTACGCGCTGGATGATGCCCACGATGCGCTCCACGATATCAGCTTCGGTGAGCTGCTGGGGCAGGTATTCCTCGATGATGGCCAGCTCGTTGAGCTCCACTTCTTCGAGGTCGGAGCGGAACTGCTTGTTATAGGTATCGGCGGCTTCGCGGCGCTGCTTGGCCTGCTTGGTCAGGAGCTTGATTTCGGCGTCGGGCGTGAGGGCCGCGCCGTGCTGGCCTTCGGCGGTTTCGGCCAGCAGAATCTGCGACTTGATGCTGCGCAGCGTGGTCAGACGGACTTTATCTTTGGCCAACATGGCCTTTTTGATGTCGGCGTCGATGGTTTCTTTGAGAGCCATAGTTCAGGGGAAATGAGGTGCAAGATTACGGTTTTTGGCGCTAGCCGGAGCGTATACGGCTAATCGGCGCGGGTGGCAGCCTGCAACTGCCGCGCAAACGCCGCCCGGTCATCTACATACAGCGCTACCTGCCACACGGTGCGCCGCAGCCCATACAGGCCCGCCACTGCTACGGGCTGGCTGAAGGTGAGCAGCACGTTGGGCGCGGTCAGCAGCGGCTTGGCGAGGTTGAGCAGATGCCGCCGTGGTGCGGGCGTATCCGAGAGCAACTGCAGCCGCAGCACGGCTTCGGCCGGCACTTCCAGCCGCCACATAAAGCCCGTCCGGACGATAAGGCGGCGGCCATCCAGCAGCACCGGACGCAGCGGCACGGCCCGCAGGTGGGCCAGCAGAAACAGCAGCGTGTAGGCACTCAGCAGCAGCGCCACCAGAGCCGCCGTGGCATTCCAGCGGCTCAGCAGCAGGTGCGCCACCACCATTTCCACCACCGATACACCCATTACCGTCAGGAGCAGCGCCCGGAAGCCCGACTCGCGGCTGGTGCTGAACGCCTGCTGCCCCGGCCCTACTTCGGGCCGGGCGCGCCAGCTCAGCAGCGCGTACCGGAACATGGCCAGCTCGGACACCAGCGGCGCCCACGCCCGCCGAAACACCGCCGTGAAGGCCGCGTGCAGGTTTTCCACGATGTCGGCGCTGTACTGGGTGGCGTGGATGTAGGCCCGCAGGAGGCGGCGGATATTGACGGCCATCATCACCACGGCCAGGCCTTCGGGCAGCACCAGCAGGTGGCGGCCCCACTGCAGGTACTGCTGTTGGCCTGCCGGCACCAGCCAGAAGCCCACGGCCAGCATGGCGCTGAACACGGCCCCGACCGTGGTAGCGGGCAGCCGGTAGCGGCGCACCACCAGCCCGTAAAACAGCAGCGGAATCCCCACCAGCAGATCCAGCGCAACGGCCGCCGGCAGCTCGGGCCGCAGCCGGAAAGCGGGCTGCTGAATAATGGTGTACTCGATCAGCAGCGCCAGCAGCAGCAGACCGCCAAACAGCAGCGCGGGCCGGAAACTAACGGTAGTGGATTGGGCCATGGCGGCAACAGAAAAAGGAGTACGCGGTTTGGGGGTGTATCTTTGACTTTCTGCCTTCCCACCCCCAAGCCAGCCGATCAGCATGACCAAGCTCAGCGTAAATATCAACAAAATAGCCACCCTGCGGAACGCCCGCGGCCACAACCGCCCCGACCTGCTGCAGGTGGCCCGCGACTGTGAGCGGTTCGGCGCACAGGGCATTACGGTGCACCCCCGCCCCGACGAGCGCCACATCCGCTACCAGGACGTGCGCGACCTGAAGGCCATCGTCACGACCGAGCTGAACGTGGAAGGCAACCCCACCCCGGACTTTCTGGACTTGGTGCGCGAGGTGCGCCCCGAGCAGGTGACACTGGTGCCCGATGCGCCTGATGCTATTACCTCCAACGCCGGCTGGGACACGGTGCAGCACCAGATTTTCCTGATTGGCGTGGTGCAGGAGCTGAAAGCGCTGGGCTGCCGCGTGAGCATTTTCCTCGACCCCAGCCCCGAGATGGTGAAGGCTGCCGTGGCTACCGGCACCGACCGGATTGAGCTCTACACCGAAGATTACGCCCGCCTCTACCACCACGACCGGGAAGCCGCCCTGCGGCCCTACCGCGCCGCCGCCGAAATGGCCCAGCAGCTCGGCCTGGGCCTCAACGCCGGCCACGACCTCGACCTCGACAACCTGGCCTACCTCAAGCAAAACCTGCCGGGCCTAGCTGAAGTAAGTATCGGGCACGCGCTGGTGTGCGACGCGCTGTACCTGGGTCTGGAAAACACGATTCAGCTGTATCGGCGGCAATTGGCGTAGTGTAGCATAGGCGTTAGCCTGTGCCGCCCGCCGCTTTCCTATTTTTCATTTCACGCTTCGCCCTCGCTGCCTCGTCTGGTTGGCGGCACAGGCTGAAGCCTATGCTACATGCCGCGTCTTTCCCTTCAGGACTTCCTGCACACCTCTCCCGATATTCCCTTGCTGGACGTGCGGGCCCCGCTGGAATATGCGCAGGGCCACATTCCGGGGGCCGTGAGCTTTCCGCTGTTTTCGGATGAGGAGCGGGCCCGCATCGGCACCACCTACAAGCAGGTAAACCCCGACAAAGCGGTGCTGATGGGCCTGGATATGTTTGGGCCCAAGATGAGCCGCATGGTGCAGCTGGCCCAGAAGCTGGCCCCGGCCAAGCAGGTGCGGGTGCATTGCTGGCGCGGTGGCATGCGCAGCGGAGCCGTGCAGTGGCTGCTGGAGCTGGCCGGCTTCCAGGTGCAGCTCCTCAACAAAGGCTACAAAGACTACCGCCACTTCGCGCTGGCCGAGTTTGCGCAGCCCCGGCCGCTGCTGGTGCTGGGCGGCCTCACCGGCTCCGGCAAAACCGACGTGCTGCACGAGCTGGCCCGCCGTCAGCAGCCCCTGCTCGACCTCGAAGGCCTGGCCCACCACAAAGGCTCGGCCTTTGGCAGCATCGGCCAGCCGGCTCAGCCCACGCAGGAGCAGTTCGAGAACGAGCTTGCTTGGCTGCTGGTGGATTTGCCCGTCAGTGCGCCGGTGTGGGTGGAAGACGAGAGCCGCACTATCGGCAGCGTGCACGTGCCGCCGCCCTTCTTTGCCCAGATGCAGGCCGCACCGCTGGTACTGCTGGAAATCCCAAGAGCCGTGCGGGTGCAGAAGCTGGCTGCGGAGTATGGCCGCGAAGACGCCGGCGCGCTGGCCACCTCCATTCTGCGCATCCGTAAGCGGCTGGGCGGCCTGGCCACCAAAGAGGCACTGGCCGCCATTGCCGAAGACGACATGGAAAAGATGGTCAGCCTTGTGCTCGACTATTATGACAAAACGTACACTCACGGCATCGGCCCGCGCAACCCGCTCCGCGTCCCTTCTGACACCTGCGACCCGGCCGTAAATGCCGAGCTGGTGCTGCGGGCCGCTTCTTCCCTGTAATTTTCACGTAGTGCTTCGCGGTGGCCGTTTTTCCACGGTACACTGCGCGCAACCACTCTCCAACGATATGTCCGACCAGATTCGCCTCACCCAATACAGCCACGGCGCCGGCTGCGGCTGCAAAATCGCGCCCAAAGTCCTCGACCAGATTCTGCACACCAGCATCCCGCAGCCGCACGATGCGCAGCTGCTCGTCGGCAACTCCTCTCGCGACGACGCGGCCGTGTACGACATCGGCGGCGGGCAGGCCATCATCAGCACCACCGACTTCTTCATGCCCATCGTGGACGATGCCTACGACTTCGGGCGTATTGCTTCGGCCAACGCCATCAGCGACGTGTACGCCATGGGCGGGCGGCCCGTCATGGCCATTGCCGTGCTGGGCTGGCCCATCGACAAGCTGGCGCCGGAAGTGGCCCGCCGCGTGATTGAAGGCAGCCGCAGCATCTGCGCCGAAGCCGGTATCCCGCTGGCCGGCGGCCACAGCATCGACTCGCCGGAGCCCATCTTCGGGCTGGCCGTCACGGGTCTGCTCGACATCAAAAACCTTAAGCAAAACGACACTGCCACCGCCGGCTGCGAGCTGTACCTGACTAAGCCGCTGGGCGTGGGCATGCTCACCACGGCCCAGAAGCGCGGCATTCTGCGCCCCGAGCACGAGCAGATTGCGCCCCGCAGCATGATGCAGCTCAACAAAATCGGGCAGGAGCTGGGCCGGCTAGAAGCCGTACGCGCCATGACCGACGTGACGGGCTTCGGGCTGCTGGGCCACTTGGCCGAAGTGTGCGAAGGCAGCGGTCTGACGGCCGAAATCGAGTTCAGCAAAGTGCCGCTGTTGCCAGAGGCAGCCGAGTATTACGCCCAGAAGTCCATTCCGGGCGGCACCGTGCGCAACTGGGACTCCTACGGCCACAAAATCGGCCCCGTCACCGACGAGCAGCGCGCCTGGCTCTGCGACCCGCAAACCTCGGGCGGCCTGCTGGTGTGCGTTGACCCAGCCGGCCGCGCCAAGGTGGAAGCCGTGTTCGGGCAGCACGGACTGGCGCTGCAGCCGTTTGGCACCCTGCGCGCCCACACGGCCGACGAGCCCTGGATTCAGGTTCGGTAACACTGTATGAAAACCATTTCGCTGCTGCGGCCCCTGCTGGAATTTGGCGGGGCCCTGCTGTTGCTGCTCGTGGGTCTGCGCGTGGTTACCGGGCTGTTTGGCACCAAGCGCGCCACGTATCAGGTCACGTTTGGGCGGCAGCTGGCGCTGCTGTTCTGGCCGCTGCTATGCCTGAGCATGGGGCTGCCATTTCTGGCCTCCTTCCTGTTTGCGGGCACTCTGTCGGGCTTCGAGTTGGTGCTGCTGCTGGTATTTTCGGCGCTGGTACTGGGCTTTGCCACGCCAGCGCTGTTGCTGCACCTGCACTACTACCTGCGCAACCACGCCACGGCCCTGGTTTTCGAGCCCAAGCACAATCAGCTAGAAGTATACGAGCACGGCCAGCGCATCCCGTTCGAGCGCGCCGACATACTGCAGGTGGAGTACGTACGTTGTAGCTCCCAGCGGCTGTTCTGGAGCAATTACGAATACCTGCAGCTGCATCTGCGGAGCGGGCAGGTGCTCACGCTCTCCTCGCTGATGCTAAAACTGGCCCCCTTGGCGGCCTTTTTGCGCAATACCAACTTCCGCACCCGGGATAAGTGGTTTTGTATAATCCAACGATAAAGAATTGCACGCCCCGGAAACAGAGCTTTATAAGATTCACCCTTAAAAAAGTCCTAAACTACCATAATTAGCTTTTATTTAAGCGTATATCCAGTATTTTACCCCTCTGCTCAGGAAACGATTTCGTGGCTATTGTTTTTCAATAGCTATATTTGCTGACAGTATTTTTGTATTTCGTCGTGATTCGGCTTTTCTCATCGTGTCTTCTGCTCCTGATTTGTCTTGGGGTGCCTGCCGCAGGGTGGGCGGCCGAAGCACCTCCGAGCTCAGCGGAAGCCACTTTGCTCCGCCGCCTGGTAGTGCAGCCGCCCGATACCGGCCGCATCCGGCTGTTGGCCGCGCTCTGCTACGAGCTGCACGACTCCGACCCGACCAGAGCGCTGCGCTACGGCGAACAGGCCGTAGCCCTGGCCACCACCCTCCGCGACCAGCCCGGCCAGCTGCACGCCCTGCTTAACCTGAGCAGTTGCTACGCCAACCTCTCCGACGGGCCGCACGCGCTGCGCCTGCAGCAGCAGGCCCTCACGCTGGCACGGCGCCTGCGCGACACCGACGGTATTGTGCGGGCCTACACCGGTATCGGCGGCATCCACCACGAGCGCAACGACACCCTGAATGCCCTGCGCAACTATCAGTGGGCGCTGGAGAAAGTCTACAGCAAAGGCGTGAAGACGCGCACCCAGCTCATGCTGTTCGGCAATCTGGGCAACCTCTACTCCTACCTGGGCCGCTACTCGCAGGCGCTGCTGTACACGCGCCGGGCCCTGCAGCTAGCCCGCGCCAACGGCGATAAGGCTGGCGAGTCGCTGTACCTGGCGCACCTGGGCACGCACTACTACCAGCAGAACCAGCTCGATCTGGCCGAGGGCCTGCTGCGCGAAGCCATTACGCTGGTAGAGCCCCTGCGCAGCTACCGTATCGAGGCCGGCCACCTGGAAATGCTGGCCATTGTGCTGCTGCTGAAAGACCAGTTCGACGAGGCCGAAACCCTCACCCGCCGCGCCATGCGCCTAGCCCGGCAGACCGCCTCGCAGGAACGCATTCTGGATGGCTACAACCTGATGGCCGAAATCAACGCCAGCCGCCACCAGTATGAGCAGGCGTTTGAATGGCAAAACCGTTTCCGGGACCTCAACGACTCGCTCAACAGCCGCTCGCGCCTGCAAACCCTGGCCGCCCTGCAGACCCGCTACGAAACCCAGGGCAAGGAGCACCAGATCAGGCTGCTCACGCAGCAGGGCGAGCTGCAGAACCTGCGCAACCAAGAGCTGTGGGCGGTGGTAGGCGCGTTGGTGCTGGGCCTGGGCGGGGTGTTTTTTCTGTACTTGAAGCTGCGCCAAAGCCGGGCCGCTCTGGCCGCCAACAACGTGGCGCTGCACCAGGCCACCCGCGAGCTGCGCGAAGTAGCCGCCTCCAAAGACCGCCTCTACGCCGTAGTAGCGCACGATTTGCGCGGCCCCGTTACGTCGTTTGTGGGCGTAACCGAGCTGATTGAGTTTTATCTGCGCAAGGGCGACGAGAATGGATTACGCCGCCTGCCGACGCTGGTGCGGCAGTCGGCCAACAGCCTCAACAGCCTGCTCGACAACCTGCTGAGCTGGGCCGTCAGCCAGACCGGCGAGCTGGTCAGCCAGCCCGAATGGCTTTCGGTGGATGAGTTGTTTGCCGAAATCGAGGAGCTGTACCGCACCACAGCCGAGGCCAAGCAGATCCGCCTAACGGCCTCGGAGGTACCTGGCCTGCAGGTGTGGTCGGATCTGAACATGACGCGCACCATCCTGCGCAATCTGGTGGGCAACGCCCTGAAGTTCACGCCCAGCGGCGGCCACATTCAGCTGGATGCAGCCGCCACCCCCGACCACAATGTGCTGCTCAGCGTGGCCGACTCCGGCCGCGGGATGCCCGCCGAGCAGCTCGACGCCCTGCTGCGCGACAGTGCCAGCTCGCCCATGATGGTATCGGCCTCCAACAACTCCCGCTCGGGCACGGGCCTTGGGCTGCCGCTGTGCCGGGCGTTTGTGGAGCGCCTGCATGGCACGCTCACCGTCGAAAGTACCTTGGGCCAGGGCACGCTGGTGCAGATCCGGCTGCCGGCCCGCCCGGCCGCCTAGCCGCCGCCGCGCACATGTGGCGCCCACTCCCGACCTTTGCGGACTCCTACCGTTTCCGCTATGCTGCTTCATTTCCGCGAACAAGGCCAGGGTACGCCGCTGGTTATTCTCCACGGCCTGTTTGGCACCCTCGACAACTGGCAGACGCTGGCCCGCCGCTGGGCCGACGCCGGCCACCGCGTCATCAGCGTGGACCTGCGCAACCACGGCCGCTCGTTTCATAGCCCCGAGCACAGCTACGACCTGATGAGCCAGGACGTGTCGGCGCTGTTCGACCACCTCGGCCTCGGCCCTGATACTACCCTGATGGGCCACAGCATGGGTGGTAAAGTGGCCATGCGCTTCGCCCTCGACCACCCCGACCGCCTGGCCCGGCTTATCGTGGTCGACATTGCCCCGCGCCTCTCCGACATGGCCCACCAGGACGACATCGTGGCGGGCCTGAATGCCGTGCCGCTGGCTAGCCTAGAAAACCGCCAGCAGGCCGATGAGGCCCTGGCTCAGCACATTCGCTGGCCCGACGTGCGCCAGTTTCTGCTCAAAAACCTCTACCGTCAGGAAGACAACGCCTTTGCCTGGCGGCAAAACCTGCCGGCCCTCACGCAGCACATGGCCGCCATTGGGGCCGAAATCAGCGCGCCGCAGCCCTTCCTGAAACCCGCGCTGTTCATCCGCGGCGGCAAGTCCGACTACATTTCCCCCGACGACAAGCTGCACGGCATCCCGGCCCTGTTTCCGAACTCGCAGGTGGAAACCGTGCTGGACGCCGGCCACTGGGTGCACGCCGAAAAGCCGGAAGAAGTATTCGGGCTGGTAGCCGCTTTCATTGGTGCCTAAATGGTTGAATTGCTGAATGGTTGTTCATACCCATTCGGCAATTCAACCATTTAGCCATTCAACCACCCAACAATTTAACCATTTAACTACCACACGCCCTTGAAAACCGGCACGCTGTACCTTATTCCCACCATTCTGGCCGACGACACGGCCGCGCAGGTGCTACCGCCGCAGGTGGCCACGCAGGTGGCGGCGCTGCGCTGCTTTCTGGTGGAAAACGCCCGGACGGCGCGGCGCTTTATTAAGAGCGTGGCCCCGCAGCACATCATCGAGGAGCTGCAGGTAAGCGTCATCGACAAAGACAGCACCGAGGCCCAGATTCAGGCGGCGCTGCAGCCCGTGCGCGCCGGCCAGGATGCGGGCGTGATTTCGGAAGCCGGCTGCCCCGGCATTGCTGACCCCGGTGCCGAACTGGCCCGCGCGGCGCATCAGCTCGGGATTCGGGTGGTGCCGCTGGTGGGGCCCAGCAGCCTGTTACTGGCGCTTATGGCCTCAGGGATGAACGGGCAGAGCTTCACGTTTCACGGCTACCTGCCCATCGAGCGGGCCCGGCGGGCGGCGGCCATCAAGCAGCTGGAGCGCCTGGCGCAGGCCCAGCACCAAACCCAGCTGTTCATCGAAACGCCCTACCGCAACATGCAGCTGCTCGACGACCTGCTTAGCCAGCTCAGCGGCAGTACCCGCCTGTGCATTGCCGCCAGCCTCACCGCCCCCAACGAATACGTCCGCACCGACACCATAGCTGGCTGGCGCAAAGCCGGCCTGCCCGAAATCCACAAGCAGCCCGCCGTGTTCCTGATTGGGACGTAACGCCCCTGAGATGTAACGCGAAGTTCCACTTCGCGACGCGCCCGGACTACACAGCTGGAAAAACCCGGCTGCCTCCACGCGTCGCGAAGTGGAACTTCGCGTTACATCCTAGCCGCACTGAGCGGGAGCGTTGTGCTGCTACTTCAGTACCTGATACACCAGCAGCGACGCGGCGTAGGCCAGGCCGGTCATGTAGAACAGCTGCAGCAGCGGCCACATCCAGCCTTTGGTTTCGCGGTAGGTGGCGGCCAGCGTGCTCATGCACTGCATGGCAAACACGTAGAACACCAGCAGTGAGGCCGAGCGGGCTGGCGTGAAAAACGGTTGCCCGTTCAGGTCTTTTTCGGCGGCCAGCTTCTGCTGCACGGTCAGCTCGTTGGCATCCTGCCCCACGCTGTAGATGGTGCTCATGGTGCCCACAAACACCTCCCGGGCGGCAAAGGACGTAAGCAGCGAAATACCGATTTTCCAGTCGAAACCCAGCGGCCGGATGGCGGGCTCGATGAAGTGGCCAAAGTGACCGGCGTAGGAGCTTTCCAGCTTCTGCGACGCCACCCTGCTTTCGGTTTCGGCGGGCGCTAAGTTCTGCGTTTGCGCAGCCGCACGCGCCTGCGCTTCGGCCTGCTCCATGGACTTGCCCGGCCCGTAGGAGGCCAGCACCCACAGAATCACCGAAATGGCCATAATCACCTTGCCGGCCTGAAACACAAAGGCTTTCACCTTCTCCACGATGGTCAGGCCCACGTTTTTCCAGCGCGGCCAGCGGTACACCGGAAACTCCATGATGAAGTAGCTGCGTTCGGTGGTGCGCATAAACAGTTTCATCAGCCACGCCGAGCCCACCGCCGACACGAAGCCCAGCAGGTACAGACTCATCAGGGCCACGCCGCGCAGGTTGAAGATGCCTAGCACCGGCTGGTCGGGCACCACCAGCCCAATCAGCACCGTGTACACCGGAATGCGGGCCGAGCAGCTCATGAGTGGCGTCACGAAGATGGTGATCAGCCGGTCTTTGCGGTTTTCGATGGTGCGCGCGCTCATGATGGCCGGCACCGCGCAGGCCATGCCCGAAATCAAGGGCACCACGCTTTTGCCGTTGAGCCCAAACTTGCGCATGATGCGGTCCATCATGAACGTAACGCGGGCCATGTAGCCGGTTTCTTCCAGCACCGCAATGAAGGCAAACAGCAGCGCAATCTGCGGAATGAAGATCAGCACGCCGCCCAGCCCGGCCAGCACGCCCTCCGTAAGCAAGCTGATAAGCGGGCCGTCGAAGTTGGATTGGATAAGACCGTTGATCCAGGCCACGCCCTCGTCAATCAGCTCCATGGGGTAGCTGGCCCAGGCAAACACCGCCTGAAACAGCAGAAACAGCACCAGCATGAAAATCAGGTAGCCCCACACGCGGTGCGTGAGCACCCGATCAATCCGGTTGCTGTACGGCTCGGCCCGCTCCGTGCGCGTCACCGACACGGCATTCAGCAGCAGCTCGTTGATGCGGGCGTAGCGGGCAATGGTTTCCTGCGCCTGCCGCGCCGTGGGCTCAAACTCGTATTTCGCCACCAGCTCGGCCACGTAGGCGCGCTGGTCGGGCGTGAGGAAGCTGATGTGGCGCCCCTGGTGGGCGTAGTGTAGCGCCAGGTAGTCGTTGTGCAGGTTGAAGTAGTAACGGATCTGCCGGATCATAGGCAGCAGCTCCGGCTCGGGCTCGTAGAACGACACGGCCGGGGCATCTAGCTGCTGCGCCATCACAATCTTGAGGGCCGCTACTCCAATGCCCTTGCGGGCGTTCATCGGAATAACCGGCACGCCCAGCTCCCGCTGCAGCTCCGTCAGATCAATACTGATGCCGTGCTGCTCGGCCACGTCCATCATGTTCAAAGCCAGCACGGCCGGTAGGCCCAGGTCAGCGAGTTGCGTGAACAGCAGCAGGTTGCGGCGCAGGTTGCTTGCGTCGGCCGTCACAATCACGAAATCCGGGTACTGCCCCGACGTCTGATCGTAGAGCAGATCGGTAATCACCTTTTCGTCGAGGCTCTTGGGATAGAGCGAGTAGGTGCCGGGCAGGTCGATGATTTCGGCGCGGTGCTGCGGCGTCAGCTGGCTGATGCCGGTCTTGCGGTCCACGGTCACGCCGGGGAAGTTGCCTACTTTCTGGTTGAGCCCGGTCAGCTGGTTGAACAGCGACGTTTTGCCGGAGTTGGGGTTGCCAATGAGGGCAATTCGGGTCAGGCGGGTTTGGCCGGGCAGGTGCGCGGCAGCCGTTTCCAGCGCAGCCGCCGAGGCAGCCTGCCCGTTGGGGGCGGTTCGGATTCCGGCACTACGCATACGCTGGGCTATTCTTTGAGCAGAATGGTCGCCGCCTCACTCACGCGCAGCGACAAAGTATAATCTGCCGCCTCACCTACTACCAGCGTGATTGGGCAGCCCAGCGGGGCCCGGCTGTTGAGACGCACCTGCGTGCCCGGGATGCAGCCCATTTCCAGCAGCTTGAGCGCCATTTCGGGGTCCTGGAGGCAGCAGATGGTGCCGCTTTCACCCAGCCGCAAGTCTTTCACGCTCCGGCGAGGCGGGGCGGAAACAGGAGAAACAGGCGCGTGGGAAGCAGACATAGGAGCGGAGTTATTTAGACTTGCTTTAAACAAAGGTACTACCCATTTATGTTTCGGCCAACAACAGCTTATATCCCCCCTGTTTGGGGCTTCCGTCTGGGCCGGCACTATGGCCCTGAAATAAAGCGGCTTGCATCTGGCTAGCACTATTCCTTCTCGCAATTGCATCTTTAGGAATATTTAAAGACGGCATGATGGGAATTGGTATTATCATTTTAATTTTGGCATACAACACTATTCTGCCTAACCATGCTGCAACGCTTACTCGCATTTTTTACCCTTTTGCTGTTGTTCCCGGCGCTGGGCATGGCCCAGGAGAACCGTTTGTCGGGCCGGATCGTCGACTCCAAAACCAAGGAGCCCATCCCGTTTGCCTCCATCGGCCTGAAGGAAGAGCAAACCGGCGCCCTGACCAACGAGTATGGCTTTTTTCAGATGGCAACGCCTGAGAAAAATGCCCAGGACTCCATCATCGTGCTGGCGCTTGGCTACAAGCGCATGGCCGTGGCCGTGAAGCGCGGCGTGTCCCAAACCGACCTGATTATTGAGGTGCCTAAGCGCGTTATCGAGCTGAGCAACGTAACGGTAAAGGGCGGCAAGGTGAAAGATCTGGCGCTGGGCTCGAAGTCGAGCACGCCCGGTGAAGGCATGATCCAGGGTATGCCCGGCAGCCAGTATGCTTTCTTCGTGAAAAACGACAAGGGCAAGACCCTCGGCAACGTCCGCTCGGTGTCGTTCTACATCGGCGAAAACGGCTTCCCCCGCGAGCCGTTCCGCGTGCGCCTCTACAAGGCCGACGGCAACTACAACTCGCCCAACACCGACCTGCTCACCGAAAACGTAGTAGTATCGGCCCCGAAAGGCGGCGCCTGGTACACCGTTGACCTGAACCAGTACAACATCGAGGCGCCGAAAGAGGGCTTCTTCGTGGCGATGGAGTGGATTGTGAGCGGCGACAAGTTCTACACCACCAACTTCATGGACACCTACACGCCCTACGGCCAGATCATGCGTCCTACCTTCGAGTTTAAGGAGAGCCGCACCTGGAGCTACACCATGGGCAAAGGCTGGAGCCTGCTCACGCTCTCCAGCAACGGTCAGCGCTACAACGCCATGATCAAGGCCGAAGTAGACCAGATCAAAGACTAATCGCTGATTTACGCTGATTGAGGTGATGTCGCTGATTTCTTGACGCACTGCTGTCAGCAGAAAATCAATAAAAAGAAAGGCCGCTTCGGATGAAGCGGCCTTTCTTTTTGTGGCTGAACGTCGAGAGTGAAGCGTCAAGAAATCAGCGACATCACCTCAATCAGCGCAAATCAGCGCAAATCAGCGATTTACTTGATGACGGCAATTTCTACGCGGCGGTTCTCCTGGCGGCCTTCGGCGGTGGCGTTGGAAGCTACCGGAGCGGCTTCGCCCATGGGCTCGATGCTGACACGGGCGTCGCCCATGCCGCCGTTCATGGCCAGCCACTTCTTCACGGCTTCAGCGCGCTTGGCGCTCAGCTCCTTGTTGTAGCTTTTGTCGCCGCGCGAGTCGGCAAAGCCCAGCACGCGCACCTGGCTCTTGCCATAGCGGCGGCCGATGGAAGCGGCAATTTCCGACAGGGCCCGCGTGGCGCTGGGCTTGATGTCGGCCTTGTCGGTGTCGAACAGCACTTTCTCTTCAAGGCCGTACACGCTGTATTTCTCGTTGCCGCGTACGGTTACCTCGGGCAGGTCGATTTCTTCGTAGGTTTCGTTGGCCAGCTGGGCCTTAGTCATGTCCCAGGCAGAGTCCACGGCATTGGCGGCGCCAGCGGCGGCATCGGCTACGGTGGTGCCATTGCTGGCTACTACGGCAGTATCGGCCGTAGCTTCCGAAAGCTGGTCTTTCTCTTCCGGCTTTTTCAGGTCGCTGCAGGAAGAGGCCAGCAGGGCGGTAGCTGCCAGAGCAGACAGTAAGGTCTTTTTCATCAGAAAAGGGAGCGTAGGGGTAGTTAGTGAGTTCCGGGGCGGAAGGTACCAAACTTCCCGTTTCCGCCGGCGCTACTTGGCCGCCGTGTGCGCTACAATCCAGGCGCGGATGGTTTCTTGGGCCACGGGCGAGAAGGTTTCGCGCGGCTGGCCGTTGACGATGGGCCACTCGGCCGGGTCGGGCTGAAACAGGTGGTTTACGCCCGGCAGCTTTTTGCTGGTCACGTCGCGGTTGGCTTTCAGGGCTTTGGCCAGCGCCCCCATATTGGCATCGGCCGCCACGTAGAGGTCGGCGGTACCATTGAGCAGCAGCACCGGGCATTTCACCTCAGCCAGGCGCTCCAGGGGATTGAAGCCCAGAAAATACCGGTACCGAAACGAGGTAAGCTCTGCCGCACTGGCCTGGGCGGCTTCGGCGTCAATTGCCGCATTGTTCTGGCGGAGCATGTTGGCCACAATGGCCCGCGCCTGCGACTCGTCGGGCGTCTGGCTGATGATTTCCAGCATGGACTGCTGGCGCTTGGTGGCGGCCTCAATCTGAGCGGTTTCCGTGCCCAGGGAGCGGAGCAGCGCCGCCTGCTGCTGCAGGGCCAGTGTGGTACCGGGCACCCCGTAGCCCGCCAACGACACCACAAAGGCCGGGGGCAGCGGCTGCGTAGCGGCCAGCAGCGCCACGTTGGCGCCTTCGCCGTGCCCAATCACCCCAATCTGCGACAGGTTGACTTCGGGGCGGGTGCGCAGATAGTTCAGGCCTGCCTGCACGTCGCTCACCAGGGCCGCAGTGGTAGCCTGAGCGAAGTCGCCGGTGGAACTACCCACACCCCGGTCGTCGAAGCGCAGCACAACAATGCCACGGCGGGTGAGGTAGTCGGCCAGGGCGCCCAGCAGGTGATACTCCCCTACCGTGGCGTCGCGGTTGTGCGGGCCGGCATCCGACACCAACACCACGGCCGGAAACGGGCCCGGCCCGGCAGGCACGGTCAGCATACCGCCCAGCCGCAGATTAACGGCCACATTGGAATAGGCAACTTCCTCTTCGCGGTAGGGCGGCGTCAGGCGGGCTTTAGGGGCGGTGCTGATGGCCGGCGCGGCGTAGGATAGCGTCAGGGGTACCTGAAAGCCGGGCTGCTGCCACGTGCCTTCCACCTGCTTGCCCCCCGAGGCCACTCGCCCGACGAACCGGCTGCCAGCTTCCTCAGCCGCGAAAATCACTGTATCGCCGCGCACATCCACTTTCACAGCCATGCGGCTTACTTTCTGCAGCGGCACGTCCAGGGTGGCAAAGTACGAGCCATCGGTGAGGCTGACCAGCCGAAAGATGACTTCCAGCTCACCGCCCGGCATTTTCAGGGGCCCTTTCCAGAAGCCGTCGAGGCTGGGAGCGGCTACTGCCGAGCTGGCTGCTACGCAGAGCAGCAGGGCCAGGCACCCACGCAGGAATCGTAGGCAAACAGAAGTTTTCATGGAGCGCTGGGCGAGAATCAAAATAGATAACTACTGAAAAACCAAATTTTTACCTGAGTGAATCAGCTGCGGGTTGGCAGCCCATGCTACCCAGGCAAAAGATGACGTGCGTGGAGGTTGCACCTACTAGCATGGGCAACAGAAAAGAGAAAGATAAGAAATCGGTTATTGAAAACGCAGTTGACTACCGCCGTTGTGTCAAAAGTAGAAGTTCATTGGGCCGCATGTTAATAATCAAGCCCAATGGCCTTCAGAAAGCGACGAACCGGGTGTTCCGACAGATAAGAAGTAGCGAAGTGCCATATCCTGTATTTGGCGGGTTACAGGCACCTAGTGTAGCTTTTCGGCACCAACGAGAACCAAGTGCGCCAGCTTAGCGCAATAGACACAAACGGGCATATTGAGCGACAGAAAACAATTCCCGAATTGAGAAAACAAATATATCAATTCTGCCTGATATATTGATTAAATGAGTATAATATTTCACTTATGGCATAAATACTTATATACGAATTATATATAATCATACTCCATAACAGCCGATTTCTGCACTTCTGATTCTGGTGTGCTGATAGAGTATGTGCGTTGCGCTACCGGCCGTGCCCTTGCCCGTGCTCACGCGTGCTTCAAGCAATAGCCCGCCCTGGTGGATGCAGGAAGCTGCATCCGCCAGGGCGGGCTATGAAAGGTAGAGAGTAAGGCCCTCCGGCAATGGGGCTGAACCAGCCTGCGCTGCTCCCGGCAGCAGGAGTTGGGTTATTTGGCGTGGCTGACTATCCAGCTGCGCACGGCTTCGAGGGCTACGGGTGAGAAAGTTTCCTGGCGCTGGCCGTTCACCAGAGCCCAGTTGGCCGGGTCGGCCTGAAACTGGTGGTTGACTCCGGGCAGCTTTTTGCGGGTTACGTGCGTGTTTTTTTCCATGGCCAGGCTCAGCGCGTCCAGGTTAGTGTCAGCCTGTACTTCTAGGTCGGCAGTGCCGTTGAGCAGCAACACCGGGCACTTCACCTTGTTGAGCAGGATGCCGGGGTTGAACCGGAGCAGGTTGCTGTAGCGGAAAGACGTGAGGTCGATGGCGCGGTTTTTCGCGGTGAGTGTATCCAGCGTCGAGTCATAGGCCCGCATCATTTTCACCAGCGTGGCCTGGGCCTGTTTTACGTCGGGCGTGCGCAGCACCACGTCCTGCAGCGCCTGCTGCTGCTTGCTGAACGCCATAACGTCGAACTCCTGCACGCCAATGGCTTTCAGCACCGTCCGCTGCTGCTCCAGCACCAGCTGGTTGCCGGGCAGCCCGTACGCGGCCAACGTCACAACGAACGCCGGCGGCGCGGGCTGGCTGGCCGACAGCAGGGCAACGTTGCCGCCCTCCCCGTGCCCGATGACGCCGATGTGCGTGGTGTCGATTTTGGCCGTGTGCCGCAGGAGCTTCAGGCCGGCCTGTACGTCGCCGACCAGCTCGCTGGCAATGGTAGTGGAAAAGTCACCCGCAGAGGCTCCCACACCCCGGTCGTCGAAGCGCAGCACGGCAATGCCGCGGCGCGTGAGATAGTCGGCCAGCACGCCCATGGGGCGATAGTCGCCGGTGGTGCCGTCCCGGTCGTGGGCGCCGGCGTCCGATACCAGCACTACGGCCGGAAACGGGCCTTCGCCGGCCGGTACGGTGAGCATGCCGCCCAGCCGCAGGTTCATCTGCTCATTGGTATAAGCTACTTCCTCCTCGCGGTAGGGCGGCGTGAGGCGCGCCTTGGGAGCGGTGTTGATGGTGGCCGGGGAGAAGTTCAGCGTCAGGGCCGATTCGTGGCCGGGCTGGTACCAGGTACCGGTTACCTGCTTGCCGCCCGCCGCCAGCCGGCCGATAAACCGGCTGCCGGCTTCTTCGGCGGCCAGAATTACGGTGTCGCCGTGCACCTGTACCTGCACGGCCATGCGGCTCACGCGCTGCTGCGGCACATCGAGGGTGGCAAAGTATTCGCCGCCAGTGAGGCTCACCAGCCGAAACACCACCTCCAACTCGCCGCCGGGCATTTTGATGGGGCCTTTCCAGAGGCCATCGAGTGCGAGCGGCGCGGAGGCAGCCGCAGATCCGGCCATACTCCAAAGCAACACCAAGCAGAGCCAGTAGCGGGTCAGACGCGCAAAAGTAGAAATCATCATAGAAGGCAACAGCAAAATAAGAACACGGAATCAGGTTTTAGTGAAAATCAATTCACTACTATACAGGACACTGCCTGCCTGGCTAGGTTGCAAGATACACAGGCCGCGCAATTGATTATATTATCATTATCCAAATTTTTCCCGGATAAGGTTACACCGGGCCGCAGCCGCTTATTCGGCCACAAACACGCGCTTCACCCGCTCGCTCACGTTGGTCAGCAGCTCGTAGGGAATAGTACCAATGCGGGCCGCCAGCTCGGGCAGCGGCAGGCTGGGGCCGAAGATTTCGGCCGCGTCGCCGGCCTGGGCGCCGCTGATGTGCGTGACGTCGACCATGCACATATCCATGCACACGTTGCCGATGATGGGCGCGCGCTGGCCCCGGATAACCACCTCGCCCGCGCCGTTGCCGAAGCGCCGGTCGTAGCCGTCGGCGTAGCCGATAGCCAGCGTGGCAATGCGCCGCTCAAAGTCGGCGGCCTGGCCGCGGCGGCCGTAGCCCACGGTTTCGCCGGGCGGCAGCGTTTTCACCTGCGACACGGTGGTACGCAGCGTGCTCACGGGCTGCAGGGCATCGGGCTCCTGGCCGCTGGCTTCCACCCCGTACAGCCCGATACCGAGGCGCACCATATCGGCGTGGGCGGCCGGGAAGCGCAGGATGCCGGCCGAGTTGAGCGCGTGCTTCAGGATGGGGTAGCCGAGCACGGCTTCCAGCACCGGCGTCATGCGGTGGAAGGCGGCCAGCTGCTGCCGCGAGAAGTCGTTATGCTGCTCTTCATCGGCACCGGCCAAGTGGGTGAGGGCGCTGGCCACGCGCAGATGGGCAGCGTTTTCGCGCAGCAGCCGGGTCAGCTCGGGCAAGTCGGTTTCGGCGAAGCCGAGGCGGCGCATGCCGGTATCGAGCTTGAGGTGGATGGGCGGCAGCAGCTGCTCTTGGGCGGCACGCAGGTAGTCGTGCAGGCGCTCGAAGGAGTAGATTTCGGGCTCCAGCTGGTATTGGCGCAGCTTCTGGAAGGCATCCGGCGAGGGATTCATCACCATGATGGGCAGGCTGATGCCGTGCTGGCGCAAGTCCACGCCCTCGTCGGTGTAGGCCACGGCCAGGTAGTCGGCGCGGTGAAACTGCAGCAGGTTGGCGACTTCGGAGGAGCCGCTGCCATAGGCAAAGGCCTTCACCATCACCATGAGGCGGGTGCCGGGCTGCAGGCGGCGGCGGTAGAAGTTGAGGTTGTGGGCCAGCGCATCGAGGTTGACTTCCAGCACCGTGCCGTGGATTTTCTGCTGAAACGCCGCCACAATCCGCTCGAAGCCAAAGCGGCGCGCGCCCTTCACCAGGATGGTTTCGCGGCGGAAGGTGTCGGGCTGGAAGTGGCGCAGAAAGTCCTCGGTGGTATCGTAGAACACAGCCTCTACCCCATCGAAAGCGCCTTGGTGCAGGCGGATTTCGGGGCCGATGCCGACAAGGCGCGCCACGCCGTGAGTGCGCAGCAAAGCGGCCACGCGGGCGTAGAGGTCGGGGCCGGCGAGGCCGGATTCGAGTACGTCGGAGAGGATGAGCGTGCGGCGGCCGCGCTGGAGCTGGCGCGTGAGGGCGTCGAGGGCCAGGGCGAGGCCGGCTAGGTCGTTGTTGTAGGTGTCGTCGAGGACGTAGCAGTCGTTCAGGGCCTGCTTCATCTCCAGGCGCATGGCCACGGGCTGCAGCCTATCGAGGCGGTGCTGGATTTCGGCGGCGGGCACCTGCTGCCACAGCAGCACCGACAGCGCGTGCAGGGCGTTTTCCACGCTGGGCTCGTCGGCGAAGGGCAGTGTGAAGGTGTGCTCCTGTGGCACGGGGCGGGCCAGCGTTACGCGCACCACGGTGCGGTCGGCGCTGGCCTCGGCCACCGTCACGGCCACGTGGGCCAGGTGCGGGTGCTGGCGGCTCCAGGTGAAGGTGCGGTGCGCGGGCAGGTGGCGCTGGGCGGCTTCGTGAATCAGTTGGTGGTCGAGGCAGTAGAACAGCGTATCCACGTCCCGGAACAGCTGCATCTTCTCTTCCACTTTCTCCTGATGAGAGGCAAAGCCGGCGTCGTGGGCGGTGCCCAAGTTGGTGAACAAACCCAGCGTGGGCTGAATAACGGCTGCCAGCCGCGCCATTTCGCCGGGCTCGGAAATGCCGGCCTCGAAGATGCCCAGCGTGTGGCGGGCGTTCAGCTCCCACACGCTCAGCGGCACGCCCACCTGCGAGTTGTAAGAGCGCGGGCTTTTGCAGATGCGCTCCTCGGGGGCCAGCAGCTGCGCCAGCCACTCCTTCACGATGGTTTTGCCGTTGGAGCCGGTGATACCCAGCACGGGCAGCCGGAACTGGCGGCGGTGGGCAGCAGCCACTACCTGCAGCGCGTCCAGCACCTGCGGCACCAGCAGAAAGCCGCTGCCGGGGTAGGCCAGCAGCCCGCCGGGAATGTCGGCTTCGCTGTCGACCACAAATAGGCGCACGCCCTGCTGGTAGAGCTCGGGAAGGTAGCGGTGGCCGTTGTGCTGGGGCCCGCGCAGCGCAAAAAACACGCTGCCACCGGCCTGCCCCACGCGGCGGCTATCCAGCAGCAGGGTCTGGACGGGCGCAGGGGCGGGCGGGGTCAGCAGTAGGGTGCCACTGGTGAGGGCGGGCAGGTCGGCAGAGAAATCGAGCATGATGGGGCAAAGGTACGGTGGGGGGTGATGAGGTGATGAAGCGGCGCAGAGAGCTGGTAGTTGATTTGGCACCTATCTGACTAACAGGCGCGGCGCCGAACGGTAGTGGCCGTACCTTTGCGGCTTGTTTTGCTTTTCCGGTTCGCTTTGAAACTTTCCCGTCATCACCTGGCCGCGCTGGCCGCCTTTCTCATCTGGGGCTTCTTCCCGATTCCGCTGCGGTGGCTGCACGGCTACGCCAGCGGGCAGATTCTGTTTTTCCGCATCCTGATTTCCTTACTGGTGCTGCTGCTCATTCATGGATTGGGGCGGCGGGCGGCGGTGCAAACGGTGTGGCAGCAGTGGCAGGCGGCCCCGGTGGCGGAGCGCCGCGCGGTGGCTGTCAGCACTGGGCTGGGCGGCGTGCTGCTGACCTCCAACTGGCTGCTGTTTATCTACGTGGTGAACCAGGTGAGCGTGCAGGCCGGCTCGTTTGCCTACCTCATCTGCCCCATCCTGACGGCGCTGCTGGGCTTTGTGCTGCTGCGCGAAAAGCTGCGGCCGAACCAGTGGGCCGCCATTGCGCTGAGCGCCCTGAGCTGCGCGCTGCTGGGCGCCGGCGACCTGCGCACGGTGGGCATGAGCCTGATCGTGGCCTTCACATACGCTTTCTACCTCATCACGCAGCGCCGCCTGCAGGGCTATGACCGTCTGGTACTGCTGACGGTGCAACTGGCCTTAGCGGCCGCCCTGATCTTGCCGCTGGCCCCGCTGCTGGGCGCCCAGCCGCTGGCCGGCCTGCACGACACGCACCTGCTGCTGGTGGCGGCCCTGCTGAGCGTGGTGTTCACGGTGCTGCCGCTGTTTCTGAACCTGTACGCCCTCAACGTGCTGCCCTCGGGCACGGTGGGCATCCTGATGTACCTGAACCCGATTGTGAGCTTCGCGCTGGCGTTCTGGTATTTCGGCGAGGCCGCCACGGCGGTGCAGGGCGTGGCCTACGGCGTGATTCTAGCATCGGTGGTACTGTACAACTGGCCCGCGAAGCGGGAGCCCTCCCTTGCTCCTTCTCGGGAAGAAAGGGGGAACTAGCTGTAGTCGCCTCACCCCTAGCCCGTCTCTGAAAAAGGAGAGGAGAACTAGTAGTAGCATCGTTCCTGTATCATCAACCACCCCTAACACCTCCTTTCCAAGGAGGGGAACTAGCTCTAGTGCTAAAAGCTAGTCCCCCCTCTCTTTTGGAGAGGGGGCTAGGGGGTGAGGTTCCCGTCGGGTTTCCTTGTTACCTTCGGGCAGTTTTCGCCCCTACTTTCTTCCTGAATGACGACTGTTTTCTCTGCGCCGGCCGTGGCGCCTGTTGCGGTGCCGCTGTGGCGGCGGGTGCTGCCCCACCTGGCGGCGGTGCTGGTGTTTCTGGCGTTGGCCGTGCTCTACTTCTCCCCCATCGTGTTCGATGGCAAGACGCTCAGCCAGCACGACATCGTGCAGTTCAACGGCGGCGCCCACGAGGCGCAGCTCTACCGCGAAGCCACCGGCAAGGAGGCCCTCTGGACCAACTCCATGTTCTCGGGGATGCCGACTTACCTGATCAGCACGCGCTTCCCCGGCGATTTGAGCATCTACCTGCAGAAGATTTTCACGCTGGGGCTGCCGGCGGTGGTGGCCAACCTGTTTCTGGCGCTGGTGTGCGGCTACGTGCTGTTTGTGGCACTGGGCCTCTCGCCGGTGGTGAGCGGCGTGGGCGCCATTGCTCTGGGCTTCACCAGCTACAACCTCGTGATTCTGGCCGCCGGCCACAACACCAAGAGCCTGGCTTTGGCCTACGCGCCGGTGGTGCTGGCGGGGCTGCTGGTGGCGTTCCGGCGCAATAAGTGGCTGGGCACCGGCCTGTTTGCGGTGGGTCTGGCTATGAACATCCGCGCCAACCACTTGCAAATCACCTACTACCTGCTGCTGCTGGTGCTGGTGTTTGGGGTGGTGGAGCTGGTGTACGCCGCCCGCGAAAAGCGCCTGCCCGACTTCCTGAGCCGTACGGCCCTGCTGGGCGTGGCCGCGCTGCTGGCCGTGGGCGTGAGCTTCGGCCGCCTCTACACCACTATCGAATATGGCAAATTCAGCATCCGTGGCAAGTCAGAACTGACGACGCCCCCGCCCACCGCGCCCGGCCAGCCCGCTGCCGCGCCAGCCGGCGACGACGGTGCCGGCGGCTCCGGCCTCGACCGGGACTACGCCTTCGGATGGAGCTACGGCGTGGGCGAAACCATCACGCTGCTGGTGCCCAACTTCTACGGCGGCGCCTCCCAAACCAAGCTTTCTGATGATTCGGCCACCGGCCAGGCCCTGACCGGGCTAGGCGTGCCCACCGGGCAGCTGTCGGAGTACCTCAAGGCCATGCCCACCTACTGGGGCGACCAGCCCGTGACCAGCGGGCCGGTGTACGTGGGCGCCATCGTGTGCTTCCTGTTTGTGCTGGGCTTGTTTGTGGCCGACCGCCGCACGCGCCTGTGGCTGCTCGTGGGTACCATTCTGTCCATCGTGCTGGCCTGGGGCAAGAACTTCGAGACGTTCAACTACCTGATGTTCGACTACTTCCCGGGCTACAACAAGTTCCGCTCGGTGAGCATGGCCCTGGTGATTGCGCAGCTGGCCATGCCGCTACTGGCCGTACTGGCGCTGGCCCGCGTACTGCGGAGCCGTGCTGCCGGCCTGCCGGTGGCTGGGGCTAGCACCCACCCCAGCCTAGCTGCACTAGCTGGCAAAACCACCACTGACGCGCCCGAAACTGCCGACCTCAAGCGCAAGCTGCTGCTAGCCGGCGGTATTACGGCAGGCATTTGCGTGTTGGCGTTGCTGATTGGAATGGGAGCCGATTTCTCGTCGCCGATTGATGCGCAGCTGCAGCAGCAGGGCTTCCCGCTGGACGCGCTGCGCCAGGACCGCGCCTCACTGCTGCGCTCCGACGTGTTCCGCTCCATCATCTTCATTGCCCTGGCTTTTGGGGCGCTGTGGTTTTACCTGCAGCGCAAGGTGTCGGCCGGGATGGCGGCGGCGCTGGTGGGCTTGCTGACGCTGGTAGACCTGTGGGGCGTGGATAAGCGCTACCTCAACGACAACAACTTCCAGCGCGAAACCATCGCCCAGCAGTTCGTACCCACGGCCGCCGACCAGCAGATTCTGCAGGATAAGGACAAGAGCTACCGGGTGCTGAACACGGCCAATCCCTTCAACGAAGCCAACACCTCGTACTTCCACAAGAGCATCGGGGGCTACCACGGCGCCAAGCTGCGCCGCTACCAGGATTTGATTGACCGGCAGATTTCGCAGAACAACACCCAGGTGCTGAGCATGCTGAACACGCGCTACGTGATTCTGCCGGCCCAGCCCGGCCAGCAGGGCCAGCCCGGCCAGCCTGAGCAGGTGCAGCGCAACCCCGGCGCGCTGGGCAACGCGTGGTTTATCAACGAAATCCAGAAGGTGCAGACGCCCGACCAGGAAATTGCGGCCCTCAGCAACCTGAGCGTGGCTACCGCCGCCGTGGTGGACGTAGCCAAGTTCCCGCTCGCCAAAACCAGCTTCAGCGCGCCCGGCTCCACCATCACCCTCACCGACTACTCGCCCGACGCCCTGAAATACCGCGCCACGGCCACCGCCGATGCCTTTGCGGTGTTCTCGGAAATCTACTACGCCGACGGCTGGAACGCCTACCTCGACGGCAAGCTGGTGCCTCACGTGCGGGCCAACTACGTGCTGCGCGCCATGCCCGTGCCGGCCGGCACCCACACCATCGAGTTCAAGTTTGAGCCTACCGAATACGCCATCGGTAACACCGTGTCGCTGGTGTCGTCGGTGCTGCTGATTGTGGTGCTGCTGGGTTTGGTGGTGTACACCGTGCGTCAGCCAGCCGACCAGAACGAAGCGGCTTTTGTGTAACGATTTTCCTACCTGACCTGAAAAGCCCTGCCGCAGTCGGTGGGGCTTTTTCGTGGGCTGCTTTTTTGCCTCTGATGCTGCTTGAACTGCTTGCCGAACCCACCGCCGCCCGCCAGAACATCCGGCTGCTGCTCCTGCGCGACGACCTCGCGCACCCGGAGCTACCCGGCAACAAGTGGCGCAAGCTGAAATACAACCTGCAGGAAGCCCAGCGACAGGGCCACCACACGCTCCTGACTTTCGGCGGGGCCTTTTCCAACCACATTGCCGCCGTGGCCGCCGCCGGCCGCCTCACCGGCCTGCGCACCATCGGCCTGATTCGGGGCGAGGAAACCGCGCCCCTCAACCCCACCCTGGCCCGCGCCGCCGCCGATGGCATGGCCCTGCGCTACCTCAGCCGCGAAGCTTACCGCCGCAAAGCCGAGCCGGAATTTCTGGACGAAGTACTCCGGGAAACCGGCCCGGCCTACGTGGTGCCAGAGGGCGGCTCCAACGCGCTGGCCCTGCCCGGCTGCGCCGAATTGGTGACGGAGTTGCAGGCACAAACTGACTTCGACTACCTGGCCGTGGCCTGCGGCACGGGCAGCACGCTGGCCGGGCTGCTCACAGGCCTAGCCCCGCACCAGCAGGCTGTGGGCGTCGCGGCCCTGAAAAACGGCGGCTTTCTGCGCGGTGAAATAGACGCCCTCACGCTGGCCGCCACCGGCCGCATCTTCCCCACCTACGACCTGCGCACCGACTACCACCTAGGCGGCTACGCCCGCTTCTCGCCGGAACTGCTGCACTTTATCCAAGAGTTTGAGGCCCGCCACGGCGTGCTCCTGGACCCCATCTACACCGGCAAGCTGCTGTTCGGCGTCTTCGATTTGCTGCGGCAGGGCTATTTCCGGCCGGGCAGCACGGTAGTGGCGGTGCATACCGGCGGCCTGCAGGGCTGGGCCGGTTTCCGGCAGCGGTTCGGAGCCCGCAGCGCGTGGTGGCCGGCCGGGACATAGGGGGCGGCGCAACTTGCGGGTTTCGCGTATACGGCGGCTACTGTTCCTCTAATTTCTGCATTGCATGTCGCTGCCCCTCCTGATTCGCCGTTTGTTGCCGCTACTGTTTCTGCTGGGGCTGGGCTGGTTTCTCTGGACGAAAATCGGCCCCGCCATCAGCGAGCTGGAAAACCCGCTCAACCCCACGCCCCGCGTTACGGTGACGCACAACACGGTGCTACAAAAGGTGGAAAGCCTGGGCCGGCTGGAGTTGGTGCGCTACCAGTTCAAAGACGTGGTGGAGTACAAAAAGAGCACCTACCGCTTCCTGCCCGACGCCAAAGTGGCCCTCATTGTGGCCGGCAACGCCATCGGCTGCCTGGATCTGCGCAAGGTGCGCGCCCAGGACGTGGTGTTCGAGGGCGACTCGGTGGTGCGGGTGGCACTGCCCGCCGCCGAGCTGTGCACCTGGCAGGTCGACCACAGCCAGAGCCGCGTGTTCAGCGTCGAAAACGGCTTCTTCCAGGATGCCGAACTGGTGGATGCCGGCTACAAGTACGCCGAAGCCAACGTGCGCCGCGCCGCCCTGCAATCGGGCATCCTGGCCCAAACCGAGCAGAACGCCCAGCAGATCATGCGTCCCATGCTCGAAACCATGACCGGCCGCCGCGTGGTGCTCACCCGCCAGATGCAAAATCCGCTGCGGCCGGCGCAACGGTAGCACAGAACGATACTTAGGACCGTCATGCAGAGCGGAGCGAAGCATCTCGCCAGTGTGGTAGAATTACTACACTGGCGAGATGCTTCGCTCCGCTCTGCATGACGGTCTTTTTTGGCCGTTCCTATTCGTCGTCGTCCTCTTCGGGGGCTTTGCCCAAGTCATCCAACGCCATTTTTATCAGGTCCTGCTCGAAGCCTTTGGCCGTGAGGAAGAGCTGGATTTTCTGGCGGCGCAGGCGCGGGTTGCGCTCCTTTTCCTGGCGGTCCTTTTTTTCCAGCACGTCCACCAGGTTCTGGTAGTACTCATCACCGTCGATTTCCTTGAGGCCGGCCTTGATGCAGTAGTCGGAAATGCCTTTTTGCTTCAGCTCCTGCACAATGCGGCGGCGGCCCCATTTCTTGGTGCGGTAGTGGCCGCGCACGTAGGCCTTGGCAAAACGCTCTTCATCGAGCAGCTTTTCGCGGCTCAGGCGGATGATGATTTCGCCGGCTTCGTCTTCGTTGAGGCCGTATTCGCGCAGCTTGCTTTCCACCTCTTTCTGGTTGCGCTCCTGGTAGGCGCAGAAGGCGGCAATCTTCTGCAGGGCTTCGGCGGGGGTGTAGAATTTCTTTTTCTTCTCGAAGGAGTTCATAGCAACTGGCAAAGGGCACAAACCCGCCCAACGGGCCGGCAACTTACGACACCCGCGCCGCCCGAATCGTTCGGGGCGGCGCGGGTTTGGGTGGGGCGGCCGCGCCGCCTGCAAACCCGCGCCGCCGATCCGGAGTTTGCATCGGGTGGCCCGCCCGGCCGCGGCCTCTGTTTCCAACTGTTTCTTCTATGCTTTCGTCTGGTGCCCGCTACATGCTGCTCAGCACGCTGGCCTTTGCGCTGCTCAATGTGTGCGTGAAGCTGCTGGCCCACCTGCCGCCGCTGGAAATCATTTTTTTCCGCTCCACGCTTTCCCTGCTATTCAGCTACGTGGCATTGCGGCAGGCCGCGGTGGCGCCCTGGGGCCAGCCCCGCAGCCGCTGGCACCTAGTGTCGAGGGGCACTACGGGGGCGCTGGCGCTGGTGCTGTACTTCTACACGCTCCAGACCATGCCGCTGGCCTCGGCCGTCACCATTCAGTACCTGGCACCCATCTTCACCTCGGTGCTGGGCATCTTTCTGGTGAAGGAGAAGGTGCGGCCCTGGCAGTGGGTGTTTTTCCTGCTCTCGTTTGGGGGCGTGCTGCTGGTGAAGGGTGTCGATACGCGCATCACGCCGCTGTATCTGGCCCTGGGCGTGGCGTCGGCCGTGTTTTCGGGTTTGTCTTACAACGCCATCCGGCGCATGGGCGGGCGCGAGCATCCGCTCGTGATTGTGCTATACTCGCAGCTGGTGGTGGTGCCCTTCAGCGCTGCCTACTGCCTGCTACACTGGACCACGCCGCTGGGCTGGCAAGATTGGGGCCTGCTGCTGCTGACGGGCATTTTCACCCAGCTTTCCCAGGTCTACAAAACCAAGGCCTACCAGGCCGCGCCACTGGCCAGCATCAGCAGCCTCGACTACTTGGGCGTGCTCTACGCGCTGGGGCTGGGCTACACGTTTTTCGGCGAAACCTTCGGGCTGCCCTCTTACCTGGGTATGGCGCTGGTGCTGCTGGGCGTGGCCCTGAACGCGGCCTACTCTTACCGGCAGGCCCGGCAGCCCGCTCCGGTAGTAGAAGAAGTAGCCGCGTAGTAGCGGCCGTCCGGAACTTTGGTCGAAAAGACCCCTGGCTTGGTCGAAAACGCCCCCCGTTTGCGGGTTCGCACAACCTATTGCCTGCCTATTCTCTCTATCTTGGAGCCATCCATTCCATCCTGCTCCATGCCGCGTTTCTACCTGTTTCTATTCCTGTTATTGTTTGCCGGTGCTGCCCACGGCGGCGTAGTCCGGGGCCGTGTGGCGGATGCTGCCGGCGCCGGCCTGGCCTTCGCCAACGTGGCCGTGCGCACCACCACTACCAGCACCGCCACCAACGAGCAGGGCAGCTACCAGCTGCGTTTGCCGGCCGGCCAGTACGAGCTGGTGTTTCAGTACGTAGGCTACAAGCCGCGCATCGAAAGCGTGCGGGTGGCCGGCGGCGACACGGCCCTCACCCTCAACGTGACCCTGGAGCCCGAAAGCTACAAGCTGCGCGAAGTGGTGGTGCGCGCCTCCGACCGCGACCCTGCCTACGCCATCATTCAGCAGGCCCAGCAGTGGCGCCGCTACCACCGTCGCGAGGTGGCCGCCTTCAAGGCCCGCGCCTACATCAAAGCCCTGGCGCGCTTTGTGGAGGTGCCGGGCAAGATTCTGGGCCTCGTCAAGATCGGGCCCGATATCAAGCCGGGTATTTTCTACCTGTCCGAGTCGGTGTCGGAGCTGAGCTTCCGGCAGCCCAACGTGGTGCAGGAACGCATGATTTCCTCGCGCGTGAGCGGCGACGCCAAAGGCATCAGCTTCAACCGGGCCGGCCGCGGCGCGGGCCTCAACTTCTACGACAACGTGCTGAAAAGCGGCTTCTCGGAGCGCGGCTTCGTGTCGCCGGTGGCCGATGGGGCTATGCTGTTCTATAAGTACGAGCTGGAAGGCAGCAGCCAGCAGGGCGGCGTGCTGGTGCACAAAATCCGCGTGACGCCGCGCCGCCGCACCGACCCCGTGTTTTCCTCGGGCCACATCTACATCGTGGATGGCACCTGGCGCATCCATTCCGTGTCGCTGGACCTCGATAAAAACGCTCAGCTGGACTACGTCGACAATTTTCACATCGAGCAGCTGTTTGCGCCCGCGCCCGGCCCGTCGGATGTGTGGGTGATACAGTCGCAGAAGATTACGGTGGGTTTCACGGCCCTCGGCTTTAAAGGCAACGGCTATCTGACGGCCGTGCTCAGCAACTACCGGGTGCAGCCCACCTACCCCAACCGCCCGGTTGCCACGGCCCTGCCCGCCACGCCCGAGCCCGCCGATGCCCCCGTTACGCGCGAAACCGCCGCCGATATCCGGCGCCAGAAGCCGCAGCTCAGTGGCCTGAGCCGCCAGGTGCGCCGCCAAGCCAAGCTGGCCGAGCGCGACACCACCAACCTGAGCATCGGGAAGCTGAAGCGCGGCGAGGTGATGCTGGTGGAAAAAGACGCGAACGAGCGGGATTCCAGCTACTGGGACAGCATCCGCCCGATTCCACTCACTGAGGAAGAGCAGAAAGACTACACCGTGAAGGACAGCACCGAAGTGGTGCGCAACTCCCGCCCCTACCAGGACTCCCTAGACCGGGTGCGCAACGAGTTCAGCCCCGGCAATCTGCTCACGGGCTACTTTCACAACAACAGCTTCCGCAAAACCTCGTGGAGTGTGCCGCCGGCCTATAACCTTGTGCTCTACAACACGGTGGAAGGCACCGTGCTGAACCCGCAGGTTACGTTCCGGCAGCGCACCGACGACCGGCGGTTTCACTCTATCACGCCGGCCCTGCGCTATGGCTTCAGCAGCAAGCTGCTCAGCCCAAGCGTGTCGGCGGTCTGGCAGCTGCATCCTGTGCGCGTGTCCCAGCTCAGCGGGCAGGTGGGCCGCACCATCGAGAACTTCGACCCCAACTCGCAGCTTACGCCGCTCATCAACTCCATTTACACGCTGCTCAACAACCGCAACTACGCCAAGCTCTACCGCCGCGACGGCGCCCGCCTGAGCTACCAGACCGAGGTGCTGAACGGCCTGACGCTGGAAGGCACCCTGAGCTACTACGAGCGCCGGGAGCTGGAAAACACCACCATCGACCTGTGGCGCGACCGGCCCGGCGTGGCCTTCACGCCCAACGATCCGGTGGCCGAGGAACTGCCCGGCGGCACCAGCTTCGGCCGCAACCAGGCCCTCCGCTTCGTGATGGCCGCCACGTTCCAGCCCGGCCAGCGCTACATTACCCGCCCGAATGGCAAGGTCAATCTGAGTTCAAAGGCGCCGACGTTTACGGGCATCTGGCGGCAGGGTATCGGCGGGGTGCTGGGCTCCGATGTGCGCTACACGCTGCTGGAAGCCGGCATACGGCAAACCATCGGGCTGGGCCTGCTGGGCACGAGCAACTACCGGGTGGCAGCCGGCGGCTTCGTGGGCCAGCCGCAGCTTTCGTTCATGGACTACCGCCACTTCAGCGGCAACCGCACCGCCCTGGCCGCCGACTTCAGCCAGTTTCAGTTGCTCGACTACTACCGCTTCAGCACCCGGAAATCGTTTCTGGAAGCGCACTTCAACCACCACTTCAACGGCTTTTTCCTCAACAAAATCCCGCTGCTGCGCCAGCTGAAGTGGCAGGAAGTGGTTTCGCTCAACTACCTGACCACCGCGCAGGTGGGCCACTACGTGGAGCTGGGCGTGGGCCTGGAACACGTTTTCAAAGTAGTCCGCGTGGACTTTTACACCGGCCTGCAGTCAAGCCAGCGCGTGGGCACCGGCCTGCGGGTGGGCGTTGGGTTCTGATTGTCATTGCAAGCGAAGCGACACAATCTTTCCTAAGCCAAACGCCAAGGCCCTTCACAAAGAAGCCCTCCGACGTCAGGTTATCAACCTGCTGCCGGGGGGCTTCTTTGTGAGGGACTTTGGCGTTTGGTGAGAGCAAGGAGTAACGCCGCTTGCTGCGCATAATGTTCTGCGGCTTCGCCGACAGTGCAGATCCGCCGACTATAGCTACTTCACTTCCTCGAAATCCACGTACTCACCGCCTTTGAACTCAGTGGGCTTGTCTTTGGTACGGCGGGGCGTGGGCGGCACATAGTCGATGTGCACCTGGCCGGGAGCATCGCGGCCGGGCGATGGCGGCGGGGCGGCACCGCCGAAGGGCGCGCCCCCGAGCTGCTGGCCGTGGCGGCGGGCCTGCTTCTGCAGGAAGCCGACCAGCAGATGCCGCATCAGCAGCGGCAACACGAAGCGCAGCACCAGCGCCAGAACCAGAAAAATTAGCAGGATCTTGATGAACATGGAAAAAGCCGGAAATCAGGCGGGTTGAAAGTAGAAATCGGCCGTGACGGCGCTGTTGAGCTGGGTTTCGGTGCACGGCACCAACTCAGAACGCGCCGACAGCACAAAGGGTTTATAGCCCAACTCGGCCAGGGTAGCCACCACGGCCCGGCGGTTGTCGAGGCCGTTGAGCTCGGTCTGGATGAGGGGCCGGAAGCGGCGCAGCGTGGCCTGCATGTTGGCAAACACCACGTGCTCGAAGCCTTCCACGTCGCACTTCACAAAGTCGAGGCGCGGCAGGTGGGCCAGCAGGTCGTCGGGCACGCGCATGGGCACCTCGTAGGTGCGGGCGTAGTGCTCGTGAGGATTGCTGGCCGCTACTTTGGTCATGCCGTGGTGCAGCAGGCCGTTGCGCTCGGGCGTGCCCATCTGCACGGTGGTATTCTCGCTGCCCAGCGCGTAGGGCAGCAGCGTGAGGTTGTCGAGGCCGCTGAGCTTCACGTTATCCTGCCAGATGGCCTGAAAATCCGGAATCGGCTCCACGGCCAGCACCTGCCCATCGGGCCCCACCAGCCTCGACAGCGCCACCGAGTAGTAGCCCAGATTCGCGCCGATATCGAGGCACACAAAGCCGGGCTTGATGAGTTGCTGCAGAAAAAACAGCTCCGGGTATTTCTGCCGGCCCCAGCCCGCGCCCACCAGCCGCAGGTACACGCCGCTCACGAAACGAATGTAGCGCTCGAAGCCAAGCGTGCGGACCAGAAGTTTGCGGAGTGCTTTCATAGGAACCACAAAGATGCCGGAAAGGTGGGAAATGCGGCGCGGCCTTCTCCGCCATCCCCTACTAGGCCGGCGCGGCCGATGGCTGTCGCCTGCCGCCCGCACAAAAAATGCGGCCAAGTGTTGCGTAGGTCTCCGCTGGCTTTCTATCTTTGCTGCCCCTGACGGATACGCCGCCTCGGAAATGCCTGTTTAGCTCAGTTGGTAGAGCAGCTCATTCGTAATGAGCAGGTCGTTGGTTCGAGTCCAATAACAGGCTCACATATTCTATCCCGGAACGCCCGGAAACTTGCTTCTCGCGCTGCGAAAGTGGGTTTCCGGGTTTTTTGCGTCTGGGGGTATCGGTAACTCTGGGCGCGAATCTTCCACTTGGGGGCGGGAAGCTCGCCCCCTGTTACGCCCCCTTTTTATGGTTACCCAATTCACGCTTCGCACCGACAAGAAAGACAAAGCGGGAAGATGCCCGGTGCATCTGCTCTGTTACTTCGACGGGGCCCGCCTGAAATGTTCCACTGGTGAGAAATGCAAGCCAGCCGACTGGAACGCAGACCGACAGGAATTCAGACGCTCTTACCCGCTGGCCGAGGAAGCCAATGACCTGCTGCAGCTGATGGCGGGCAACGTGCTGAAATGGTGGCGCGGGGTGCGGGCAGCCGGACAGGCACCCACGGTGGCGGGGCTGAAAGCGGCGCTCCGGCCGGAGCGCGAGCCGGCCAATGAAGCCCGAACGCGGCCGGTGGCGGTGTGGTACGAGGAATACCGGCAGTCGATGCGGGCGCGGGGGTACTCGGGGGAAACGCTGCGGCAGCATGTGGTGGCCCGCAACTGGTTTACGGGCTACGAGCAGTGGAGCGGGCAACTACTGGACCCGGCATCCTACAACCTGGCGCAGCACGACGCGCTGCTGGGCTACCTGCGGGAAGTGCGGAAGCTGGCGCCGAATACGCTCTACACGGCGGTCAAAGACCTGAAGTCCTTCCTGCGGTTTCTGCGCGACGAGCGGGGCGTGGCGGTGGGCATCGAGCTGCGGAAGCTAGTGGCGAAGCCGGCCGACTCGCCGAAGCTGTACCTGTCGGCGGCGGACCTGCAGGCGCTGGGCGCCGCGATGCTGCCGGCCAATCTGGTGGCCACGCGGGACGTGTTTCTGTTTTGCTGCTACACGGGCCTGCGCTACTCCGACGTGGTGGCCCTGCATGCGGGCAACGTGCAGGAGTGGAGCGGCGGGCGGGTGCTGCGGCTGGTGCAGAGCAAGACGCGGGCCGGCGTGAGCATCTACCTGACGGCGGCGGCTGCGGCCATTCTGGACAAGTACGCCGACCCGGAGCGGTTGCGGCTGCTGCCGGTACACCCGAACCAGGTGATGAACAAGTACCTGAAACGGGTAGCGAAGCTGGCCGGCCTGACGGCGGCGGCGGACCTGGTAAGTACGGGGGACGGGGGCATCGTGCGGGCGGCGGTGCCCAAGTGTGAGCTGGTGACCATGCACACGGCCCGGCATACGTTCGCTACGCAAAGCCTGCTGCGCGGCATGCCGGTGGAGGTGCTGCAAAAGGTGCTGGGGCACAAGAAAATCCAGACCACGCTCATCTACGCCAAGATTGTGGAAGACTTCCAGCACCACACTATGCGGCGCATCTGGGAGGGTCAGGGGGCGACGGACAACGCCGGGGCCCTGGACAGCCAGATTTGCGCCGTGGAGCCCTCGGCGGCCTGAACAGCCCCTTCCACCTGAACAGTCCCTTTCACCTGCACTACGCGGCCCGCCCACCCGGCGGGCCGTTTGCGTAGGTGGCGGGCTGGATTGGGCCCTACATCAGGTGCCACCACCACTTCGGGCGGGCAGTGAGGGCGGGGCGGGCTGAGGGGAGCAACACGTAGCCGCTGCGGGCCTGAAATACGCGGGCCACGCGGGCCTGGGGACGTGTTACCTACTCCCCACTCACCTGGCCGCTGTGCCGCCTCGGCGGCCGTTATCGTCGGGGTGGGCGGTGTCGTCGGGCAGAGGGGCAGCAGCAGCAGAAACAGCAAAAGACGTGGCATCACTGAAAACACTGCGTTGCTGACATGCCAGCACTGCACACTAAAGTTGATATAATATATACATTTGTGTAAAATACATTACTTTCAGGCGATGATTCGCCACTTTATTACACTTTTATACACAATCAACAGCCACTGGGGTTATGCTCAGGTGGTGCGGGCTTCGGCGCTACCGTTGTTTGTGACGCCTGCGCCAACGGCGGCCCCACGAAGGGGCACGGGCCCGGAGTATGGCAGCGTGCGCCGGGTACTGGATGGCGACACCTACGAGGTACTGCTGCCGGCCGGGCTGGTTCGGGTACGGTTGCGCGCAGTGGACGCGCCGGAGCTGGGCCAGCCCTTCGGGCGGGCGGCGGCGGATTCAGTGGCGGGGCTGCTGCGGGGCCGGCTGCTGGAAGTGGACCGGGGCCCGGCCGACCGGTACGGGCGCACGTTGGCCGGGCTGCGGGTATCGGTGCTGATGGCCGGGGGCCGTCGGCGGTGGCTGCGGGTGGATAGCCTGCTGGTGGCGCGGGGCTGGGGCTGGGCCTATGAACCGGACCGGACTACGCCGCGCTGGGCAGTGCTGCAACAAACCGCCCAGCACAAGTACCGGGGCCTGTGGCGGTGTGGTACGGCTACGGCCGTGCGGCCGGGCGTGTGGCGCGCCTACAACAAGCAAGAAAAAGCGCGGGCCTGGGTTGGCTGCTCCGGGTGGCCGCGCGAATAGTCAGCCAACTTCTTTTCTCTCACCTTTTTTCCCTTACACGATGGCACGCATTTACAGCCCGTTGGGCAACATTAAAGGCAGCCTGGGCAACCTGACTTTCTCGGGCGGCACGGGCGACAACCAGATCCGGCAGAAGATTGCCAGCAACAGCAGCAACACGCCCGCGCAGCAGAACACGCGCAGCCGCTTCAAGCTGCTGGCCGACCTGTTCCGCAAGTTCGCGGGCGCGGCCCAGATGGGCCTGCTCGCGCAGGGCGGCAAGTCGGCCTATAACCGCTTCGTGCAGCTAAACTTCGTCAACACCCAGGCCGACGCGCAGAACGTGGCCAGCATCGATTACTCGAAGCTAGTGCTGTCGGGCGGGTCGGTGGAGCCGCTGGCCGGCGTGGGCGCGGTGCTCGACGCGGCTACGGGCAAGGTGACGGTCAGCTTTGCCGACAACAGCAACGGCAACACGGCCCTGGAAACGGATGGCGTGAAGGCCGTGGTGGTGAACAAAGTTACCGGCCGGGTGGTGGCCGCCTCGGACGAGGACGCCACTCGCGGCGACGGTAGCCTGGACATCGAGGACGTAGCGCTGCAGGGCGTGGCGCCCGCTGACCTGATGGCCCTGGCCTTCGCCTACCGCGCCGACGGCTCAGACGCCTCGACCACGGCGCAGGCGCAGGTAGCGTAGCGGCAGGACTGCCCCGGCCGGCTTCCGGTCGGGGCGGTTTTGTGTTTAGGCCGGATGAGGCCACCGGGAGAAGGCTAGGAGGAAGCTAGGAGAAACCTACCGGAAACCCGCGCCGGTCACCTGGGCCGGATTCTTGTATTTTTTCAACTCAGACTGAAATAAGATGGCAAAGACTGCCTATCAGAAACAAGCCGACAAGCGCACGAAGGACGCGCTGCGGCTGCGGGCCCGCTTTGATGCGCGCCTGCGCAAGGCCGCTCAACAGCTGATGGCGGCGGTGGCCGGCACGCTGGACGCCCGCACCCGCATCAACCGGATCAATGCGCTCTATGGCGTGGACATCAGCACGGAAACGCTGCTGGCGCACGATGTACGCGTGGCGGATTTCAGCGGGCAGCTGGGTACGCTGCTGGGGCAAAGCGCGCCCGGCGAGGAAGTGCAGCTGCTGAACCCCACGGCCAACGGCAACGGCGGCGACCTGCTGCCGAATGAGGCGGTATTCGGGGAAACGGTGACGTTCGGCGGCGTGCAGTCGATGCCGGTGGGCGGCGGCCAGACGTCGGACATCGGCGGGCCCGCTATCCCCATGGATTCGGGATTTAAGCCCGGGCCACCGCCCAGCGGCAACCCCTTTGAAGGGGGCATGACGTTTCCGTAACGGATAGCAGGGCCCAACGCCCTAGCGCCTGCCCTGGCGCACCTGCACAGAAAACCCCGGCCGGTTACGGTCGGGGTTTTCTTATGGGCCGGAGCATCGGCCGGGCTATGGAAAGCAGGCCTCAACCGCTGCCGGCTGCTGCTCGGCGTAGAGTTGCAACAGCCGGCGGTACTTCTTGCGGCCCTGCGCCATCGTGTCGGCGTCGGCTGACAATTCCACCAGCCAGATGTCGTGCGGGGCTTTCTTCTGCACGCCCACTATCAGGAAGCGGTCGGCCTGCAGCACATCGGTGTAGAAGGCGGCCTGGCGGTCATAGTCGTACTGCTCGATGGTAGCCACGAACTGGGCGTAGTCGCGGCAGCTGGTGGTTTTGAAGTCGACCAGCACCCGGCGGCCGAGGCGGGGCGTTACCACGAGCAGGTCGGGGCGAATCTTGACGGTAAGGCCGGTTTCGGTGTGGGTGGCGGTGTGGGTCAGCTCGGCGGTGCCTCTATATAACAGGTCGCGGCAGTAGCGCTGGCGGCGCACGGCGGCGGCCAGATTATCGAGCAGGCGCAGCTGGGCCGGGGGCAGGCACTGCGGGGCGTGGTAGCGGTGCGGCTCCAATACGGCCTCGTGGAAGGCGACGCCGAACGTGAGGGCCTGCGGGTTGCCGGTGCGGGTGAGACCCAGAGCCTCGTTTTTGAGGTTGCTCAGGTCGGTATTACTGACGAACGGAAGGGCGCGGTGCTGGGCCTGCGTGAGGCCGGGATGGGCGGTAACAGTATGGAACATGGCGGTTGGGGGCTTAGGTACTTGGAGGATTGGTTGTCGTTCTGATGCGTTTTGCTTTCAGCTGATGAAGGCCAGACGTTGGCTTTCGCCCTGGCGGTGGAGCCAGACGTGGGCGCCGCCGCAGCCCACTTCGTAGGCTGGGGCCGGGAACAGCTCGCGCACGGCCGGGGCAAGGTCGCGCAGGTCGGGCAAGGGCTCAGCGGCCTCGACGAGGCGGGACAGGGCGGCGAGCCGGGCGGCTTCGGCTTCGTCGCGGGCGGGCTGGTGAATCACCAGCTGCGGGATTTCGAGGGAGGTGGGCATAGAGTTAGTAGTTAGTATTGAGTAGTGAGGGCGGCCGGGTGGCCCCTGCCCTGTTAGGCAGGGGCCGGCGGGCTTAGGCAGCTTCGACGGGCTGGGCGGCGGCGAGCTGGGCGGGCTGGGGCTCGGTGTAGCGGGCCGGCAGGCGGTAACCCTGCGTGATGCGGCGCTCCTCGGTGCCGGTCAGGGTTTCTTCGCGGTAGAGGTCAAAATCTTCGGCAAACTCCTGCAGGGCCTGCACCTGGGCCGGGTCGGCGGCGGTGTAGCTGAACTCAGCAATGAAATAGGTAGCGGGCTTGCCGTCCTTCTCGGTCTGCTTCTTCTGCGGGGTGACGGTGAGCAGCACGTCGGTGAGCTTCAGGTCGTCGTAGAACAGGCTGGCGTTGAGCTTCTGCAGGTTTTCGACGCTGTAGCCGTGGAACAGCACGGCGCACACGGCCCCGGTGTCATCCACGAAAAACAGCTCGGCCCACACCTTGCGGCCCATGTTCAGAATGTTATCCGAGAAAATGCGCAGGGCCATGGGAATGAAGCTGATGGACTTGCCCAGCACCTTGTCGCCGCCCACGTTGAACACGCCGGCTTTCAGGTCGGCGCGAATCTGCTTGGGGTGGCCGGGCAGGTAGCGGAAGCGGCTGGTTTCGGTGACTTCGCCCGTGGCCTCGTCCACGGTGGCCGTCAGGTAGGCCCGGCTGGGCGTGAGGGCTGCGGCCGACGCGGCAGGCGTAACGGGAGCAGCGGCAGCGGATTTTGGGGTTTTGGTGGCGGTTGCCATAGTAGGAAGAAGTAAAAGGTGGGGCCAGTCGGCGGCCGGCCCCTTCGCCGTGGATACTTGGTAAGGGTGCGGGTCTAGCGGAACTGCTTGTCGTGGCAGAGGATGGCGCGGCCGACGATGCTGTCCTGGCCGCGGGCTTCGGGCTGGTACTGGTACCAGAGGTAGGTAGCCAGCAGGTTCAGGTAGCAGGGGTTCCGAAACTTGCCTTCGTCGTCGATGATGAGAATCAACTCGTCGGTGAGGCGCACCACGTCCACCGTCTGGCAATCAAGCAGCCGGTAGAGTTCGGCCAGCTTGAAGCTGCGGCCGTTGGCGGGGTGGATGGGTTGGGGCTCGGCGCTGTGCGGGTCGAGCAGATGAGGCTGGTACGTGGTAGCGGTAGCGGGCATGAGGTGAGGTAGTGGGGCCCGCGCCGCCGTGAGCGGGCGCGGGCTGGTGGATGACTTATTTCAGATCCCAGGGGTGCGGGGGTACTCGTCGTCGTCCTCGTATTCGTCCCAGTCGGCGGGGTGCATATCATCCCAGCGGCTGGGCTCCGGGGGCAGGTTCAGCGCCTCGGCGGCGGCCGTGGCGGCCTCCTGCGTGATGTAGCGGCCGGGGCCGGCCTGCATCTGGTAGAGGCCGGGGCCGCCGGGCACCGTGCCCGGCCGGGCCACGTCGCGCACCACGGCCCAGCCGGGGCCGGCGGCGTAGAGGCAGGCCGCATACCAGCGGCCCGCCTGCTGCGGGTGGGTGGCGCGGCTCATAGCCGGCGGCCCTCCCGGCCCAGTAAGTCCTCCAGCTGCTCGCGCAGGGCCTGCTCCTGGCGGGCCCCCACGTATAGCGGGCGCCCGGTGCGCAGGCAATACACCCCGCGCAGCTGCACATGGGGCGCCGTGCCTTTGTAGCTGTAGAACTCATCCGACACCCACTGCACGTAGTAGGCCACGGCCGCCGACACCTCGCGCAGGCCGCCGAACAAACTCACCGACATCTCGCGCTCAGGGTAGCAGCGGCGGCGGGTGTAGCTGCCCGCCCCGACCGGGGCGGGCGCTACGGCGGTGGCCGGGCTACGCATGGAGGCGGTGGGCTACGCGGTGGCGGCGGGCCCGGCAGGCGAAGCCGGGGCGGAGCAACTGCACCCCGCACAAGGCGGCGGCGGTGCGGCTGATGACGTGCTGGGCGTGGTAGCGGCTGACCGGCACCCCGGCAGCGGCAGCGGCGGCCACGGCCTGAAAGGGACACAACCCGCACAGCGGCGCGTGGAACATGGCCCCGCCCACGGTGTAGGTAACCGTGTAGTAGGTGGCGAGGTGGCCGGTAAAGGGCTGGCAGGTGCTGATGGAAGCCTGCACGATGGGGGCGGGACCCGCCCACGCGGCAGCGGCAAGCTGCGCGAACTGTAAGGAGGTAAGCATGGCTGTAGGTGTTAGCCGTGAGGTGCGCTCCTGGCGGGCCGGGCCCTGCCTGCCGTGTGCGCGGGTGCTCGGGCCTCTCCCGAACTACTACCCTAATATACTAACTTTTCTACACACTACATACACTATACTACAACAAAAGTTATCCACACTACACACCAAACTACACACGATTTACGTATACTGCAGTATGAGAAAAGAACAAAAAATGGTGGCCGTGGTGGGTAGCCGTACCCTGGCGCAATGCCCCGAACTGCTGGCCCGCCTGGACGAGCTGCACGGAGCCGGCGAGCTGGCCGGGGTAGTGAGCGGCGGGGCGGCCGGGGTGGATGAGCTGGCGGCCCGCTGGGCCATGCGCAACCTGGTGCCGCTGACCGAGTACCGGCCGGACTATGCCGCCCACGGCCGGGCCGCGCCACTGGTGCGCAACGGGCGGATAGTGGCCGCGGCCGACCTGGTGCTGGTGTGCTGGGACGGGGTGAGCCGCGGCACGCTGGACGCGGCCCGCCGGGCCGCCCGGCTGGGCAAGGTGCTGGAGTGGGTGGCGGCGCCCGCACCCGGCGGCGGGCTGGGGCTGTGAGGCCTGCCCCACCGGGCCGGCTGGTGGCAGCCTGTGCCGGCGGCGCGAAAACAGCCCCGCCACGCCACGCCAGCCGCTAACCCGCCCAACCGCCGCGCCTGCTGCCGGAACGTGCGCCCAGGGGCACGCCTGACGCTGTAGCGGCCCCTGGCGGGGGCGGCCGCCCCCACTACCGCTAAATGCCAGGGGGTCCGGGGGGCCGCCCCCGGAGAAACACCGCCCGAAGGGCACCTTATGAGGCCCTGAATCACTCAGCAGCTGGCGCCGCCGCAAGCCGCTGTAGCTGTGGGGCCGAGGTGGATGACCGGCCGACCAGCGGGAGGCTGGGCATGAAAGCCGCCGTGCGACGTGTCAGCCAGAGCGCGAAGCCTAACGCGGCGGGCTTCTGTGAGCCTGAGGCAATGCCTGTCGTCCGGGGAGTTGCATCAGGCCTCAGATAGTTGCTGCAGGCTTCAGTGCCTGGTACTGGGCGGGTGGGAGGCGGCCAGGATGCCCGCTTGGGAGGTGGCGACCAGCGGGAGCCGGCGACCTTAGCTGCGCTGACCTTCGGTTGCGAATTGGCAGCCTGGGCCGGTGCGGTGGGCGGGCGTCGGGGCGTGTGTGGGGCGGTAGGCTGGCCGACCGGAGGGAGGCGGGCCGTGGGGGTGGTAGCGGAGGCCGGGGGCCTTTTTCGGGCCCTGGGCCGCAGCGTGGCACGGCCTGCAGTAGCCATAGAATCAGCAGCTGGTGGGTGGGTGGAGGCCGGCCGACCAAGTGACGCAGGAACGCGGGAGGCGGGCCGGGCGGGGGCTTCGGTAGCGGAGGCCGGCCGACCAAGTGACGCAGGAGTGCGGGAGGCGGGCCGGAGCGTGGAACGACAATCGGAGCAGCTGAATCAGCCGGAAACGGGAGGATGCGCTAGGGATGGGAAGGGCCGGGCGGGGCCGTAGCGGCGGCTACGGTTGCCGCTGCTGGTGTCGTCGGGTATCAGAGCCCCGGCCGGGTGCGCAGCACCGGAGCGAAGCGGAGCCCTGGACAGCCCGGGCCGAAGGCAGCGCCCAGCAAAGTGCAATAATCAAAAGATTCCGAACAACGCAACCCGCTATTCCATTGTAGTGTAAATTATGCAACTTTACTTACGTTAATTACATCAAACTACAACATGTCTGCCGCCATACCCACTCCTACCCGGCTGCCTCCGGCGCTGAGTCCGAACCAAGCCACCGCGCAGGCCCAACGACTGGCCCAAGCCGTGCCGCACCTGGCGGCGTCCTACACCCAGGCGCTTGCCCGTTGGCTGGGCGACCCGGTGCTGCGGCTGGCGGGGCGGCCCATCATTACGGAATGCTACCGCACTCCCGAACGACAGAATGAGCTATTCGCGCAGGGTCGCACGCGGCCGGGGCTCATTGTGACTTACAAGCGCGGAGGCGAGTCGAAGCATAACCTGGGCCCTCCTACCCCGGCGCTGGATGTGGCGTTTCTGCTGGCGGATGGGTCGGTGTCGTGGTCGGGGCTGCTGCTCTCCAAGTTCGCCCGGCTGATGAAGTATGCCGATGCGCTGGTGGTGTGGGGTGGCGACTGGAAGATGCGGGACCGGCCGCACTTCGAGGTACTACTGCCGGCAGCTCCGGCAGGGAAAGGAGGTGATGGACGTGGATAGCCCGATTCTGGAGCACTGGGGCGTGGTGACGTCGATAGTGGGGGCCGTGGCGGCGGTGGTGCTGTACTTCGTGAAGAACTGGCGGGCGGTGGAGGAGCTGAAGGTGGCGTGTCAGAAACAGGAGCAGCAGCAGTCGGCCCTGGCCCTGAAGGTGGACGACTATCATGTGTCGGCGGTATCGAGGGAAGCCAAGCTGCGCGAGGAAATGAAGCTGCAGGCTGAGCAGGTGCGGGTGGAGAGCCTGCAGCAGCGGGCCGAGCTGCGCAAGGAGATGACCGACCTAGTGCTCAAGCTGACCGAGCGGCTGGCCAACATCGACAAGACCATGGCCCTGGTGGAGGAACGCACCAAGGTGCTCACCGAAGCCAGCAAGGAGCAGGACTCGCGGAACAAATGGGCCGACCGGATTCTGGCGCGGCTGGAGCAGAAATAAGTTGTCAGGGGGTAGTTGTCCGTTGTCAGTGGCTGCCTTCCCGACCGGTACTAATAACTGACAACGAGCAACTAACATCTACTCACATGGACAAGAAACTCACAGTATTGGACCGGGTTACGCTGCCCACGCCCCGGTTCTTTCGAAAGGTACGCACCATCGGGGCCGCGCTGGCGGCGGTGGGCGGCGTCATTGCCACGGCGCCGGTGGCGCTGCCGGCGGCCGTGGTGGCGCTGGGCGGCTACTTGGTGCTGGCCGGCTCGGTGGCAGCGGCGGTGGCGTCGGTGGCCGTGGAGCCGGAGCCGGCGGATGGGCGTACTGCGGCAGAGGTGCGGGAAATCGTGGAGCGCGGGGATGCGGCTTTACTCTAAGAGCGTGTTTGGGAATTGTGTTAGTGCATAAATAAAAACGAGCCAGTAAGTTGCAGGCGGAGTTCCTAGGCTCCGGTCTGCTTATGGTTGACGGCTATCAACCCCTTACTGACTCGCAGTGGCAAGTTATGGCCTGCTTGCTGCCCGTGCAACGGCGCCGCCGGCTGTGTTTGCGCCAAGTGGTCAATGCCTTGCTCTATATCTGCCGCACGGGCGGCCAGTGGCGGGCCTTACCGGCCGAGTTTCCGGCCTGGACGGGGTCTATTACTATTTCTACCGCTGGCAGCAAACGGGCCTCTGGGCCCGCCTGAATACGATGCTCAATGCGCTGGATCGGCTCCACGATGGACGGGAAGCCCTGCCCTCGCTGGTCTGCGTGGACAGCCAGAGCGTGAAACTGGCACCCCGCATTTTCGAGCACCGGGGCCTGGATGGGGGCAAGCATGTCAACGGGCGCAAACGACAGATTCTCACCGATGCGGGTGGGCGCATCTGGGCCGCGCACGTACATGCAGCCAACGGCCACGACAGCCGTGGAGCCCTGGGCTTACTGCCCCATCGGCCTTGGTGGGCGGCCCGGGTACAATCGGTACTGACCGACGCGGCCTACCGGGGCCGCTTTGCCCACCACCTGCACGGCCTCGGGCTACAGCATCAGGTGGCCAGCCGCCCACCCACCCAGCGCGGCTTTGTGCCCGTCGCCAAACGCTGGGTCGTGGAACGCACCTTTGCCTGGCTGGCCTGCTTCCGCAGACTGGCCGTGGACTATGAATATACCCCCGCCAGTCATACCTGCTGGCTCCTACTGGCCAACATCACCATGTGCTTAAATCGCCTCACCTAATTCCCAAACACTCTCTAACCTGAGAAGTGCTCTAAATACTCAAATTAGTACGTGAGTAGACTTCAAGCAATTGACCTCCTCCCAATTGCTGGACCGGCCCGCAGTAGAGAATCAGGCGTTCTGAAGCTCGACAGTAGTGGTTGCCGCCATGACCTCATCGGGCGTTAAATTCTGCAACGAGCTGTGTGGTCGGAAGCTGTTATACTCCTGCCGCCACTGCTCGATTTTCTCCTGCGCATCGGTTAGTGACAAGAACCAGTGTACGTTCAGGCACTCGTCCCGAAAACTACCGTTGAACGACTCAATATACGGGTTGTCCGTCGGTTTGCCGGGTCGCGAGAAGTCCAGCGTGACCCGCTGCTCATAGGCCTATTTATCCAGCGCTTTACTGATAAACTCGCTGCCGTTATCGACCTGGATGCGCTCGGGTACGACACCTACCATTTGCTGCAGGCGGCTCATCACGGACACTACATCCTCGCCTTTCAGCGACTGCCCCACGTGAATGGCCAGGCACTGGCGACTAAAGTTATTGACTATCGTTAAGGCGCGAATCTTGCGCCCATCGAAGAGCTGATCAGCCACAAAATCCATGCTCCAGCTCTGGTGCGGCCGCTGCAATTTGACCCGTTCCAGCCGGTGCGCCGCGGCCCGGCTGCGCTTGGGACGTTTGCTGCGTAAATGCAGCCCTTCCAGGCAGTAGAGCCGATGCACGCGCTTATGATTGTCCGGCCAGTCTTCCCGTCGCAGCAATGTGAACAGGCACTGGCAGCCGTAGCGCACCCGTATCTGGGCTAGCTCCCGCAACCGCCGGCGCAGCACTGTGTCGTCCCGCCCGTGCGGTCGGTAGTACCAGCTCGAGTGTACGCTGCAGCGATACGACCTGGCAGGCCCGACGAGTCGAGATGCGGTAGGCGTTGATCAGGTGGTGAGCCGTGTGTCGACGCTGCACGGGCTTCAGAACTTTTTTTTCAGTACGTCCTGCAGCATCTGCTTGTCCAGGCTCAGGTCGGCCACCAGTTGCTTGAGGTGCAAATTCTCTTCTCCCAACTGCTTCAATCGGCGCAACTCAGGTACCCCTATCCCGCCGTATTTCTTCTTCCAATTGTAGTAGGTCGCCTCGCTGATGCCCATCTTCCGCCCCCCCCTTTGCAACGGCCACGCCGGTGTCGGCCTTACGCAAGGCAAACACGATCTGGGCCTCGGTGAATTTCGTCTTTTTCATGGCACGTGTCTCTTGACTTTAAGATACAACAAGTGCCTGATTTCTCTACTTTACAGCGGTCCGGTTTTGTGGGAGGACGTCATTGATCAATTGAGGGATGATTTCAGATCGTGCATGGCCTAATCGGTTGGCTAGTGAGGCCAATGGTTAAATACTCCAAAAACTGGGCTTGGTGGATGAGGAATTAAAGAATAAATAAAAAGCCCCGTATTCCGGGGCTTTTTATTTATTCTTTAATTCTCTTTAAAATTATTTGCCCAAACTTCAGTTTGGATTCATTTAATATAATAAGTTTCATTTCTCTTTCAGACATATAACCGCTTGCAATTTGAGCAGGAAAGGGGGCGTCATCACAATGCAGTAGTAAAGTATCACCATTTAATTTCCATTTTCCTTCGCATCCTGAACGGGAATCGATTGATTCAATAACCAAAGCAAAAGTGCTATCCTTCTTGACTGTTAAACTACACTCATAGTCTTTCCCATTTTTGATATACTCTGCTGGCAAACTTCTAAAGCCATTACAGGAGATCAAAATCATTGTTAAAATACACAGTGGCCTTCTCATACTTCCAGTATTATTTTTTGTAACGGATTCCGGGAATTGATTTTAGGGTATAATTTGCTGGTAATCCCTTAAATGATTCTGCAGCATGTGGATATGCTTGGATTAAGATATCTCGCGTTGAATTAATATTTACAGGAACTAATCCTGTATTAGATGAACCTCCTGGAGCGTAAGGAAGACTTCCATTTGATAATCGTATGCCCTGCACCCAAGAGGATGTAATTGCTGCAAAAGAATTTGCTACTACCGTAGAAGATAGTCCGGATACGGAAGATGGGTCGTACGCAAATTGTGCTTTGTATGCTGCTACTTCATCGGATACATCTTGACCAAGTGTGGCTCCGCTAGAGCTAAAAGCAATATTGCTTGCTTCATACTGACCAGCATGGGTGATTTCGTGAATGAAGTTTGCAGTTGTTTTAAAACTTATCACAATGTTTCCAGTCTTAGAATCATAAGAATTACCACCCAATTCTGCTGCACCAGTTCGAAGACTATACACTTGAGTACTCTTTTCTAAAACACCCAAATTGGCAATACTTCCATTCAAACTTGATACCCTGTCACCTAAATTGCCCATTTTACCTGCTAGCTTATCAGCACTCCATCCTTTCTCTTCAGCTTTTTCTGTTAACTTATCTATCTTATTCTGCAACTTATCTCTCCGATCGATAGTGGCTTGCTTCTGCTTATCCCAGTCTTTTTGACTACCAGGATCAATTTGTTTACCATCTGGATCGACGAAGTTAACTGGATTATTCGCTACATAAGCATAGGGTGATATGTCTGGATATTTTTCCGCCATTGGGTCCACCGCATGCCACCTTCCCAGTTGCGCATCATACATCCTAGCTCCGTAATCCGTCCAGTTTAGCCCTAATTCCTCCTGCTTCTCTTTGCCATTGTACTGGAATTGATGATTGGGTTGTCCTTGCTTTTCGATTCCGGCTAGGTTTAACCCGAACGGGTCATACTGATTCTCTTGCACCAGCAGCGCCGGCCCATAGTCGAGCTGCACCTCATCAAAGAACACGTCCACGTCACTTTCGTTGCCCACGTAGGCCGTCACGTAGCCCGCGCTGGGCGCAATGACCCGCAGACGCAGTTGCTCATAGTTATTGAGTGCCGCCGCGCTAAGCTGCTGGGTATACGAGTCAACCAGCACCGAGTCTTGGTTGTAGACCAGCAGCCGCGCATAACCTTTCGGGATGCGCCCGCTCTGGTTCAGGGCCGGCACCAGCCCCAAGCCGACGCCCAAGAAAGGCAAGGCCCGCGGTTTGGGCCGCCCATCCGGCCCCACGACTGGTGCCGGAGCAGGCTGTAGCAGCAAGCTGGCCACGAAACCGGGCAACGAGAAGCCGAAACTGATATTGCGTACGGTCTGTTGATACAGGCCCGGCGCGGTGAAGGTTACTGTATCGCCTTTCTGCACGGACACGATTTTGAGTGGGCCCAGCGGCTGGCCGGTAGCGGCGTTGAGACGGGCTACGTGCTGGCCTGAGCGGGCCACGGCCGTGGCGTGACGTGTCTGGCGCACGTACTCAAACTGACGTTCTTCGCGGGCCGAGTCGGCCAGCTCCATTGTGGCCCGGAACCGGGCCGGGTCGCCGAGCTTGTAGGCCACGCGCAGGTTGCCCAGGTGGTCTTTGAGGCTGTACTCTCTGCGGTAGCTGACGATGGGTTGGCCCGCCGCGTCGAACTGTACGCGGCGCAGCACGCGGCCTTCAGCGTGGGGGAAGAAGCGCAGGCTGTCGGCTTCGTACTGGTAGGCCCCCAGGTAGTCGGTCTGCACCAGCGGCTTGCCCGTCTGGTAGACGCGCTTGAGCACCTTCTGGCCGGCGGCCGTATAGCGGAACACGATGCTGTCGGCGCCGGTGCCGAAGACGATGCGGCGGGGCAGGTTCAGGTGGTTGTAGACGATGGCCGTGATGCGCTTGTTGGCATCGGACGTCAGGTTGCCATTGTCGTCGTAGCGGTACTCGCCGGCCTGGCGTACGCCTTCTTCCTGGAAGTCGCCGGCCAGTGAGGTAGGCGCGCCGTTGTAACCGGCCGGGCGGGGCAGCGCGTTAGTGGTGACGGCATCGTCGACGCGGGTCAGGCGGTTGCCGGTGTAAGTGTAGCTCAGGTTGTCCGTAGCGCCGAACTGCGCAGGGGCAGTGCGGGTGGCTTGGGCCAGCAGGCCGCGGCGCTGCAGGCCCAGGATGTTGCCGTTCTCGTCATAGCGCATACCGGAGAGACCATAGCGCTGGCGCTCGGCGGTCCAGGCCTGGGTGGCGGCGTTGCGGGCCACGAAGTCGCCGCTGAGCAGGCGGCTGGCGCCATCGTAGAGGTAGCCGTAGGCCCGCTCTATGCCGTCGCTTTTGCTGCGCCACTTCTGGCCGGCGATGTTGCCCGTGTACTGGGGCACCTGGAAGCCGCAGTCGTAGCTAAGCTGCATGCCCCATAAGTCCGAGGGGTCGGACAGGGCCGGGTCGTTGATGTGGGTGAGCCAGCCGCGGATGTTGTAGGCGAAGTCCACGCGCTGCTCCAGGGGCGTGCCGGGGGCCAGCGTTTTGGTCACCAACTGGCCCAACTCGTTGTAGCGGGGCTCAGCAATGAGGGCGGGCTGGGCTTCGCCCGGCAGCTGTTGCTGCGCTTTCTTCAAGCGGCCCGCATGGTCGTAGGTGAAGTTCTCGGCCACCGCCAGCGCCACTGACAGGCTGGGGACTGTATGCGTGGCATAGCTCTTGATGACTTTGCCGGCAAAGTCCAGTTGGGTGGTCACCACATCTTCGCCGCCGCGGGCGTTGGTGCTGCGAACCTGCACGGGACGGGCTTTTTCGTCGTAAAAAGTGGTTACCGTCAGCCACGCATTCGGGTCGGTGGCGGGCACGCCCAGTACCCGCGTCTTGGTGCGGGTAGGCATACCGGTAGTGCGCAGGTCGGCTACGGGCGCCTGGCCGCTGGCAAACTGCGCGTTGTATTGGGTGTCGAAGGCCACGTCGGGCTGGCCGTTCTGGTCGTAGTCGTAGTCGTCATAGTAGGTGGCCGTCAGGATGGGGCCGGCCGAGTAGCCGCGGGTGCTCATGGGCGGATACGCCTGCTGCGAAGTAATGCGCATGGAGTATGTGGCGTTTGCCGTGCGCTGCTCATACAGCCGATTCTGCGCCGTGTACTGCGCCGTACCAGGCGTTAACCAGTTGTTGGCCTCGGTCTGGGCTGTGACCTGACTCACATTGCGGATCGTTAGACCCGTCATTACCACCCGGCCCAACGCATCGTACTTGGTCCAGGCCCACTCGCGGCGGCGACGCTGCTCCGGGTCCTGGCTCATTACCGGCCGGTCCAGTTGGTCATACACCAGTTGGGTTTCGCCGGTCTGGCCCGGTACGTTCTTGCCGACTACCCGGCCGCGCTCGTCGTAGCGGTAGCGAAACAGCAGGTTCTCCACCGTACCAGTCACTTCCCAGTTGGCGGCCGGCAAGCGCACGAAGGCCTTGGGTGGCACCACCGTGCGCAGACGCCCAAAGTCATCATAGACATAGAGTGTCGTCAGCCACGTAGGCGTGGCTTGCCCGGGCGTGTTCTGCGTGGGGGGCGGACACTCCACCCGTTTGGCTACTACTTGGCCTTGCTTGTCTTTGAATTCCTGGGTGCGGAAGCCCCGCTCGTCGCGGCTTTCTGTTACCCATAATTCGCCGGCTGGGTATGCTCCTTGGTAGGTTAGCGCCGTGGGAATATCATACCCGGGCTCGTAACGTGGAATACCGTCGGCGGCCGTGTTGGGCCGTTGCTCCTGCGTGACCGTGTGGTCCGCGCCAAGGCGCCAGGTTTCGCCGGGGGCCGCCTGCTCTATAACCCGGTTGAGGGGGGAAGCCTCGAACACCGTCTCGCTGAACGGCACGCCTGTGCGGGCGATACGGTCGGTGGCAAAGCCTGGGCCAATCGGCGTTTCCCGGTAGAAGGCGTATTGCTCGGTCAGCGCCCGGGGGTAGTACCCGACAGGGTCGGGCGCAGCACTGGCTACATACGGCAGGTACTGCCGGTGCTGGCGGCCCAGCTCGTCGTAGACTATGGGCTGCACGAGGTCGTGCCGGTCGGGCGACTCCTGCCGCAGCACGGTTTGCACCGGGCGTCCCAGCCCATCGAGGTACTCCGTTTTCACCTGCACCGAGTCCACGACAGCCGCCCGCAGGCGGGCCGGGTTGGTGTAGGCGGCCCGGGCCGTGTAGGTGCGCACGTAGTTTACGGCATCTGCCGCGCCGGGGGGCCGGGGGGTAGGCGGTGTATTAATGAGAGTCGGCACGCAGCCGTCCACCGGCGGATTGCTCAGCGCCAGCGGCGGCGTCACGGTTACCCGCACGGTAGCCTGGGTGGTGGCCGGGCAGGCGCCGGTGGTGGTGGCCGTTACGGTATAGGTGGTTGTTACGGTGGGGGCTGCGGTCACGACCGCACCCGTGGTGGTGCTCAGTCCGGTGGCTGGGCTCCATTGAAGTATGGCGCCATCCTGGCCTGGGTAGGCACGCAGCACTACCGCGTCGCCGGTGGGGATACTTACGTTGGGCGAAGCTGTGAGCGTGAGCGGTGCACAGGGTACTTTGGCTTTGGCATACACTGTTTTGGAGTATAGCCACATCACTGGAATATTGGGGTTTGCCCGATAATCAATCCAGCCACTGGTTACGCGGGTGCGGTACAGGCCCTCCTCAGCAGCTGATGCAGCAGCTATATGCCTTACAGCCGAGGTGGCACCAACCACAGCTGTCCAGGTAGTATCGATACGTCGCTCCCACTGGTATTGATTATGCTCCCCACCAATTGTTCCACTCAGCTTGAGTGTATCTCCCACCACAAACTCCACGGTATCCACTCCCGGCAGCGTCTTCTGTGGGGAGTACTTGTATTGAGCCAAGGGCGTATTAGCAGAAAAGAACTGTCGCTCTACAACGGCAAAGTCCAAATAGTTGCGCTGCACGTCAATACTAGGTAACTGCCGCGGGTAAAACGCTACCCATGAAGGGACATCTGTTAGGTTATTGTCAGAAAGTAAGATAGTATAGAGTTGTGGCAGCTGCGCTAATCCCGGGGGTATGGCTCCAGTAAGTTGATTATGGTCAAGCTGCAGGTACTGCAGCCGAGTAAGCTGAATTAATGAACTGGGAATCAGTCCGGCAATTTGATGATTGGCTACATTCAAATACGTGAGATTGGTTAACTGCCCAAGCGATGGCGGCAGACCTCCTGTTAAGCGGGGTACATTATAATTGGAAGGCCATCCCATTAAATCAAGACGTGTCAGTAGCTGCAGTTGCCCAAGCTCAGGGGGAATAGGCCCTGAAAATCGACTATTCGTTAGCTTCAATTCGATAAGTTGGCTTAGTTGCCCCAATTCAGCTGGGATGGAACCAGTAAGTGCACTTGTATTAATATGTAAGTATTGGAGTTTGCGTAAATTTCCTAATTCGCGAGGTAAGGGACCATGTAACCCGTTAGCATTAGTAATCTGGAGCAGAGTGAGTTGGGAGAGCAGACCCAAGCTAGCAGGCAATGTACCTTGCAAGAAATTATTGAAGCTGCGCAATGCCGTCACATCTCCATTCGTGATGGTAACACCCTCCCACTGCTGATACCGAACATCGGCCATGGTGGTGCCGAGCAGCCAGTGGTAATTATTATTCCATGTCGGACCGCCTGTGGCGTAATAGAACTCCCGTAACACGCGTAGTTCCGTGGAGTCTGGGACTAAGCCTTCGGAACCGGGCATTTGGCTCCAAACCGGTGTGTTTATGCCACAAATCAACAAAACACAAAAGAGAATCCGCAAACGTGTACCAAAGTGATTAAAGAGATGCATAACTGGCGAGCGTAACGTAAGATGGCAAGGAGAGGAAACAAAAAGGCCCAGGGATTTGAGGCCAACCTGCCGACTTAGGGGCGGGCGTAGTGATACTCTTGCTCAGTAAGTACACGGTTTTGCTCATCGCGCACGCGTAGCAGACGGCTTAGACCGTCATATTCGTATTGCATGTTGCGGCCTGATTTATCGGACTGCGAAGTCATGCCCCGAAGTTGTTCTGTAACGAATGTGCTCATCTGAGCTCGCGCAGGATATAGGCGCACTTCGTCCAAGAGAATAGGTGTGTTGGGGGAAGCAGCATCAATATTGATCGTACTGTTAGCTGGCAAATTAAGCCGGAGCACATATTGCTTCCAGCTTCCAACACCCGAAGCCACGATTTGCTCGCTTACAGGACTAGCGTACGCCTGTCCAACATAGATAACAGGGCGTTGAGTAGCCCAAAAAGTTAACTCGTAGGTATCAGCGGGAAGATTACTACGACTAACTCCCCAGAAGGAATCTAGCCGATAGCAATAGCGCCCCGTCCTACCCCCTGCAACAATATGGGAATATAGCGAGTCATATTTAAATCGCCCCGTGCTATTTGGCTCAAAACTTGAATAAGCAATCTGTGAATATCCTGCATTTTTCACTGCGCACATGATGTAGTCATTGCGACTCCAAATCATCGAAGAAGGCACATCATTGAGCATTCTATACTGCAACAGATTAGCGTTTGTAGGGTCATATTTTTCATATACATATACTCTAGGATTTACTGTAGATACCCCCCCTGGCTTTTCAGAAGCAGTTGATTCCACTATTTTGTCATTCATAACTTGAAAAGTACGGTCGTAACTATATACTTCTCTTTCAATAACACTTGAATTTACTGTATTAATAAATTTTCTTTTCATTGAAACAATCTGATTAACCCTATTAGCAGATAATAAAGCTATCACCCCAGCATTCGCCGGTAGATCAGAGCTACCTGCATACTTTATTAGCACCTCCTCTTTTTTACTTTCATTTCCTGAAACTACAGTTGTAATCTTTTCCTGCAAATTGAGTGAGTTATACGCAAAATACCTCTTAATATTAAAAGCACTACCACCGCTATAGTTTGTTTCACTTGAACCAGAGAGCAGTGTTTCGATATCAAATATTGGTGTGAAAGCAATCAATATTTCTGATTTATAATCCCAAAATCCACCTTCACTCCAGGTACTATAGTACCAATAGTTAGAGTGAGGCAATACTTTAGCCCCATAAAATATTGATGACTTGCTATTAAAATAATTGTTACATACTTTCCTTACCAAAACGTCATTCTTATTATAGTAAAAGACAGAATCAACACTTCCATTACTTTCAAAATCAATTTCCTTTATAGAGGGAAGCGTCACACTTGAAGTTGCAAGATGCGAGGCTGTCTGAGATGCAATATCAGGGCTATTAGCAAAATAGGTAACTATGTATCCATTGTGCATACTGTCTTTTATATTCTTTTTGACTACTCTAGAGTACCCTACTCCGGTAATAGACCCCATTTGATTTGCGGCACTATACCCGGAAGAATTGAGCTCGCTGATATAATTATCACAAACTGATATACCATTTCCAGACGCCAATGCTGTAGGCATAAACAATTCACGAAACAATTCTTTATGCAAAACACTAATACCACCATAATATTCATACTCAGTAGCTTCTATAATATTCGCAGTTTTCCTCTCTATCTTTCTTATCCTGAGACCATTTCCAGTAGTGATAGAGTTAATATTATTAGCAAAATCTGGAACCCAGTAGTTATCAAACTGGTTTAATTCATAAAAAAAAGAAGCATGCCCACCTGTCGGATATTGCATTGATTGCAAAACACACGCCTGAGCCGTTTGTGGATTAGCAGAAACATTATTATTAATCACACCTATTTCTGGTCTTTTGAAATAACTTGGATTCAGAATAAGTGATTGATTTGAAAGAGCACCATTATAATTACCCCATATATCTTGCGCAAAAGATCTTTTTCTAGGAAGTGAGGTTTGATTATAATGAAATACATATTCCGGAGCACCTATTTCTTTAAATGAAAGAAGCTTGAGACGAAGGTTTTCGTAATTTCCATTTACGTCATTTACAGAGAATCCATTCCCTCCTACCTGCGATGAGTTAAAATAACTGTAGTTAAAAGCAAACTCTTTTCTATTAAAATCTGAACTCACGACAATCTTATCCAGCTTTTTTCCATACTCTAAATCATCTCGACTGGAAAGCTCAAAATTTACAAAACCTTGAGGAAAATCAATTCGTGACACTAGAAGATAATCCTGCCTGGTCACTAGTTTAGTAGTATACGTTGTAGGTACAGTTGGAATTTGCAGTCCAGCATTGGGTGTTGCAGATAAATTCATAGAATATCCAGTAGAGTTGGGCGAATATCCACGACAAGGATCCGTCGCAACCTTCACCCATCTCTGCGAGAAAGATGGCTGCAATTCGTGCACTGGACTTCTATTATAACTAAAGCGTACTGATTTTTTATTTTTAGTCTTCACTTCCGATATCATCCATGTTTTAGAAGACACTTTATAGTTCCAAGACAGTGGACCTTCAAATCCATCACTGAATGATTTTGTTTCACTAACTATTCTTTCAGAAAAAATAAACAAATCTCCATTGGGAGTAATTATCTCCCAAGAATCACTATTCGAGGCATTGTTACTATTCCGCCTAACTAAGTAGCCCTTTTTATTAAGGACTACTATATTACCTGTGGCAAAATCACGTATAAAATTGAGCGAATGCCCAAAGAAATTAGCTTTAAAAACATCCGGCTCGGTATCCAGACTTTCACCTTGTGCCCAGTCTACTTGTGTATTGAATTCACCTGACTGGAATGGCGCAAAATTGTCAACTACCCGGCAAAAAGCGTGAACAGGTTGGGGCTGTATTACCGGATATGGATTTGACCACGCCTGACCGGCTATACTAAACGGATACTGATAACGCAGAGGAACTCTATAAGGAACAGGATTGCCGATATAGGCAGGTAATAGCTTCTCTATGGGATTCCCAAGCCTTGTCCCGTAATCGTCACAGTCATTGACCATCTGCACGACACTGCCAAATTGCATATCCCATCCAAGGCCGACCCAGCTGGCTTCCTCGCTAACTTTTATTCCACCACTGTGATACTGTAATCTGATGGGAATAGTGATATCGTCCACTACCAAATCATGAATTGGAACAGATATATCAGGAATGCCAGTGTACTCGTTTACAGGGACATCCGCGTACTTCGCAAACTGAAACGCTGATGGAGCCACTGGCATCATATTATCCCATGTAGGCCTGTAAACCCTTTCCTGAGCAAGAGCGGCGACTGGTAGCAAAATGCCTATGCCAATGAGTAATAAGGTATCAAATAATTGTTTTTTTATTGTTAAATGCATCTTGTATTCCATACAGTTAGGAGAGCTATTATGTGTTTAAATGCAGGAGTTGTTCTTTTCAAGATTTATTATGCTGCTATCATGTTTGATATGCAGAGGTAAAATGTCTGCACTCGGCCACAGTTTGTAACAGAGAGATAATGAATATTTTGAGATTGTGTTAATTTAATAAGCTTCTTATCCGCATAATTTCGGTGGTAGATGTAAATGGAATTATGCTTAGGCACTTGTATGACGGCGCAATTTGAAGACAATAGAAAATCACTCGAAGCCGGGGCTACGAGAGGCAATGTGCTGCAGTAGGTGTCAGAGGGGGAGTAGTGGAGCAGTGCCAGCAATAAAGCTGGCTATAAATAGCGGTCAAATATACAAACTTGCTAATTGTTCACAACTATAGTTTTCAGCCCGCAGCTACAACATATTGCTGGTGTGAGCGTCATGAGCGTGACAGAGCCGGTGGCAGGTGGCGTTAGGCGTTGTCAGTCGTATCTGCTTTTTTGAGAAAGATGATGAGAATGTGGGCCTAGTCGTTTCAGACGCGCAGGTTCTCGACAGCGTGGATAAGGTAGTTACTCAGGACGCCTTACAGATCGTCCAAGGCGGTCAGGTACTAACTGAAACTACTGGAGCAACCTTTCTAGGTGAGTAAGCATGCCATTTTTGCAACACCAAGGGTTATGGCAGCGCTAACCGGGCAAATCTTGCACTAGCAGCTTTTAACGCATGTCTTGGCTATAGGCGGCAAACTCTTCGCAGAAGCTAGGACAGGACGTGCACATGCAGGAATAAGGCCTTGACGATGCTGTAAAACTCTATAAGGATAAATCCGGGGGCGCAGGAGTGACCGGAGTTGGGCGTATCGTCTGGAGAGACATTATAAAACTTGCGTTTCGAGGGAAAATGAAACAGCCCCGGCCTGTGAGGTCGGGGCTGACTGCTTACGGTATCAGGAGTTGCGTAGGCTACCTCGTTTCATGTATGTCACAGTATTGCTCCAGGCTATTTATGAGCAGGGCCGCCATTCATAGCTACTCAAACAGAAAGGTTTGCCAGGATCTGCCGCTTTCACGAGCGAAGACGTTTTTGAACTGGGACCAACTCGAGCAACCTCTCATCAGGGTTACAGCCTCCTGAATGAACTGGTCCAGCATAACGGCTCCGTCTTCCGTGAGAAACTGAAAATACTTGTGCAGCCGTTCGCCGCTCATGGTGCGCGGGTTTCGGGTGCGAATCTCGCTCACCATACCTTTGGGGAAGCGGTCGTAGATCAGCTCAATGGTCCAGGCGCCCACAATCCCGGGGCGTCTGCGAAGATTCTCGGGGTCGGTGGGCCAACCGTGGAGACGGTAGATTTCCTGGTAAAACTCCAGCGGAAATTTCACTGCATAGGGCTGTAGCTCCCCAACGTAGCGGGCCAAGGTTGGATTAGCCAGCCGGAACTCCGCCAGAAAGCGCTTCTCGTTTTCCTTATCGAGCGTTTCATCAAGGCCGGCACTATCTATCTGTGCCTGAGAAGCGGCGTACATCTCCGCTAACTCCTCTTCCCTGTTATAGTCCTGCCGTTTGGTTATCGGCTGTTTCGTGATAGTCTTCGGGGCTTTCGGTTTGGCCATGTTAGATTCCTTTAAAATATGTTTCCTCAGTCTGTTGTGCTATCTGTTTAAGCGGGGCGCGCTTCTGCCAGGGGTTGCCGGGCAGAGCGGGCATGGTTTCCTGCAGGCCGGGGATAAAGTGCTGGTATTTTGACCATACATCCTTGTCAAGATCCTGCTGCTCCCAACAATAGCGGATATAGATAATGCTGGGGTGAATCTGATTCACTCTGGCGAATTCATCGACGAATACCCGGTTGTCAATATGCGGAATAACCTGCTGAAACTTGGCTTCCTGCAGCAGCATATTAGCTGCAAAATCATCTGCCTGCGCCTCCTCCATTGAAAACAAGTCCAGCTCACCGGTAATGTGGTAAGAACGGTCCTGGATTTCCGGCCAGTCGAACAGTACGTGATGCAGCTCATGCAGCAGCGCAAACCAGAGGGTCGGATAGTATCTGCTGTAGTCGGTCAGCACGATACCCGGCTTGCCGTTGATATCGAAGGTCGCCCCGCGAGCGTACAGCCTGGGGTCATAGGGGCGCAGGATAACGGTGATGCCCAGCTTGAACAAATCCCTGATAACCTGAAAGAGGCCTTTTCTGACGTTGGTGGAGTACCAGCGGATCTGGGGGATGTATTCTTTGAGCTTCTGGCGGTCGTAGGGAAAGAAGTTATTTACCGCACTGAGAACTTTGGCGGAGCGAGCAGCCCAGAACTGCTTTTCGAATGTTGTTTTGGCTTTGGGCTTGCCGCTGCTGAAGGCCACGCCGATTGACTCCTTCTCGTACTCGAAGATGGAGTTATAGCCGAAATGCTCTAGCAGCTGCTGCTCAACGTGCTCGAGGTTTTTCGGATCATCGATCAGACCTATCTGCTTTAAGTAAGGGAGGTTGAAGTGACGGCGGATGAACTCCTCCTTTTTGGTTGCCTCTACTTCGGTATTGAAGCTGACCTCAAGGTTTTCGACCAACGTCGTAACCAGCTCCGAAAGAGGTATGCGCAGAAACTCTGCCAGCCTGGAAAGCATGAGCAGATCATGTCGTTTCTGGGTGGCATCCAGTACGCCATTCAGGGCCCGGTGCTCAACCTTGATAGAGGCCAGCGCGGCGCTGAAGGACAGATCTTCGGACTCTAACCGGGCATTGAACAGCTCTCGAAGATCCATATGCTTGCTGAGTACTCTGTCGAGGAGCCTGTCGATATCGTTGTACTTATTAGAACGAGTGGTCATTTTGCTTGTTCGGTAGAATTACCAATACCAAATGTACGATTATTACCCGTATAAAATCATATTCAGGTTACCCTTGGTAATTTTACCTAAATCCCAACAGACTATGATAGTGCCACTGACAGACTGATAACGTACGGGAGTATACAACCTGCTTTGCCGGGCAGTATCTGGAACAGACACTTCGAAGCACACGAGCCCTCCGCCTTCATTCGGCCGCAAATGCCTTTGGCAGCGGAAGGTGATGGTATTCATGCGCCGAGGTACTTCGGGTTCTCGATGCCCAGCTTCTCAGCGAAGCGGCGGGTGGCCTGCTGGTGGCGCCGGGTTATCTGCTGCCGGGCGGCTTCGGAGGGCTGCCAGTCGGGCCGGGGGTGGCGTTGGATGGCCTGCTGCACCTCCTGGCGTTGTTGAGCAGCTTGTTCCATACTCAGCAGGCCGCGGCGGTATTTCTGCTTGATGAGGGTGAGCTTGTCGCGCAGGTGTTGGGCGTTGGGGTGGCTGGCGGGAATCATCAGGGCCACGGACTGCACCAGTGCGGGAGCCGCCTGCTGCAGCTGGTGGAGGGTGACGGCCTCCTGGCTGATGGCCTGCGTTTTTTGGTCGAGGTGGCCGTTTTCTAGGTGCTGCGCCTTCTTGTCAAAATACTGGCTGATGAGGCCGTAGATGGTGGCCGGGTCGAGGGCGTTGAAGAATCTGGTGCCGGTGGTGCGGGCCTGTTTGAGGGCCAGAATGAGGTCCTTTACGCTGTCGTGGGTGTAGGTCTGGGCCAGCGTGTCGGCCAGCTCCAGGATGTCGGCGGCGTCGGGCTTGTCGGCTACGCGCACGCTGTCGACGAAGGCGCGCAGGATGACCACCAGCAGCTTCACGACTACCTCCTCCCCTAACGTCCGCTTCAGCTGGAACAGCTTGGGGGCGGCCGCGGCCTGGGTGGGCGTGAGGCCCACCGACACCTCGGCCAGCATCAGGCGGGCGGCAGGGTTGGAGGTTCTGGCCAGCTCACCTATCCCACTTGGAGACGTAGCCAGTGCCAGCAAGGCCACTTCCGGCCGGTTGCTGGTGGAGGGTGCCATCGGGGCGGCGCTGGACGTTGGGAGCGAGTTTGAGGCGGTTTTCATGGGCATCGTTGAGGAAGAATTGCGTGGCGCAGGCTTTCCAGTCGCGGCGCCGGGGCGGCTCGCCGGTCTTCCGGTCGCGCCAGGCCTGAATCCTGGCGTGGTAGAAGCGTAAATCAGCCAGCTGGTAGTCGGTACCGTCGAAGGCCTGAATGAACTTCTCCACGTCGGCCAGCTCGGATTCGGCAAAGGGTAGCTCGGGAAGCTGCTGCCGGCCCCGCCGGGCCGGGCGGTCAGGGTCGGAGGTGGCAGCTGCGCGAATGGCGGCCTGCTTTACCCCCTTTTTCTTTGGCGCAACTTTCTTTTTGGGGGCTGACGTTGGGGCCGGGTCTGCACCGGTGGGCGGGGCGGTGTCGTCGAGCAGTTCCGCCCCTGAAAACCCTTCGCCTTCCAGCACCGCAATTTTTTTTTGGTGCGGGGCGGCGGCACCGTTTACACCGTTTACACTACAACCTGTTTTACCATATAAGGAGGGTTGGCCCACTTCTGGTACAACCTCCCCCGATTGGTCGGCCCACTTCTGGTACAACCGTTGTCCCACTTCTGGTACAACCTCAGCAGGTTCAGTCGTACCATTTCTGGTACAACCGGCGGGCTTTGGTTGTCCCACTTCTGGTACAACCTCTCCCGTTACCCGAAGCCGTACCGCGCTGCCGCCGCTGTGGCTCGGGAGGTAGACAATCATGCCCCAGGCGTGGAGGTCCTGCAGGGTGCTGAGGTAGGTTCCCCGGTTGCCGATGTGGGCGGCGGTCATCACCTCAGCCCGGTTGAGGGGCAACTCGTAGGGGAAGCGGGCGGCGTTCCACTGGTAGAACAGGGCCCAGTAGAGGCTGACGTGGTGGGGCCGGGCCTCGGGCCGGGTGCTCAGGCGCTCGTGGGCGGCGCGGGTGTGCTGTACGTAGTTCATGCATGGGCCGCGCTGAGGGGAATAAACGGCTCGTCAATAGCCGTGAAGCCGCTGGCCGTCGCGAACAGCTCGAGCTGCTTGCCGGCGTCGCTGTGCTTGCCGCGCAGGGCGGCTTCCACTTCCGTCAGGGCGTCCTGCACGGCGGTTTCCAGCAGGCCGGCATAGGCGTATTCGGAGCCGGTTTCGTCGTCGTAGGTCACGTAGGGGCTGGTGAGGTTGAGCACCCGGTTGCCGGACAGGCGGCGCTGGCCGATGAGCGTGACCCCTCCCCCGCTGCGGCCCAGGCTCAGGCCTGTAACGCTGAAGCTGTCGAAGTGCGCGGGCAGTTCCTCGGCCTCGTCGTCGGGCCAGAAGTCGGGGGTTTCGGTGAGCTGCTCGCAGAGCAGGCACAGGTGCGGGACGAGGCGGGCGAAGCGGTGGTGCAGGTCGGGGTGAATCAGCTCCGGGCTGGTGAGCGTGAAGGCGCGGGCCGGGGCCTCCGCGTCGCGCTGCTCGGTGAATTCGGCCTGCAGCTGGTAGTCCTTGATGCGGGCTTTCTGGATGCGGATGAGGGACGTAGCGGCCTCGGGGCCGACGATGGGGGCGAGTTGCTGGTTCATACCGGTTGGGAAGCGGGATGGTGGGCGTGAAAGACGGCGGCCGAAAAGCCGCGGGGGGTGAGGCTGCGCAGGTTGGCGCGGTTCTTCGAGCCGGAAACCTTGTCGACCAGGGAGCCCTGCACCGGAAAGACGGGGCGCTTTTCGGGCATTTGGAAGCCGTGGCCGGTCCAGAGGCAGGTGCGCTTGGTGTAGGCTTCGGCGTGGGGGTCTTCGAGCCAGCCGGCGTACTCGCAGGGGTCGAACTGGTAGTCGGGCTCGCGCCAGTAGTGGCGCAGCTGGCCCCGGGGGTTTTCCAGGAAGTAGGGCGCGCCCAGGCGGTGGCAGAGGTCGGCGGCGGCGCCTACCAGGTCGAGGGCAGCGGCCAGGGCCCGGATGCCCTTGACCCGGAACAGGTGGGCGCCGGCGTTGCTCAGGTCGGTGCAGGGCGGAAAGGCGGCCACGAAGGCCACCGGGCCGGGCGGGGGCACGAAGCGGCGCACGTCGCCGCCGACCAGGCAGACGTTGCCCTGCCACGTTTCGCCGGGCGGGTGCTGCACGTCGACGCAGTAGCAGACGTAGCCGGCGGCCACCCAGGGCGCCACGAAGCGGCCGGAGTGGTCAAACAGGGAAATGACGGCCGGGCTCATGCGGTGGCTACCGACATGGTGGGACGATGGTAGCGGCGCGGGTAGGCATCGAGCACGGATTGGCGGAAACCCCAGTCCTTCTCGTTGAGGCGCACGCCCTGGATACGACCGGCGCGTCGGGCGCGCAGCAGGGCGCACACGGACAGGCCAATGTAGGCGGCGGCCTGGGCGGTGGTCAGCACCTGGTCGGGCTTGGTGGTGGCGGCTGAGGCGCGGGCGGCCTCGGCGGCTTCGAGTGTTTCCAGACGGCCCAGCACCCGGTTCCACTCGGCTTCGGAAATCAGGGAAACGAGCTGCATGGCTAGGATTCGGCAATGAGTTGACGGGCGCGCTCCTGGATCTGCTGCTGCCGGGCCTTCACTTCTTCCGCCACCTCCAGGAAGGTTTCCACCAGCTCGGGGCGGGTACTGCGGCCGTTGAGCACCTGGTACATACCGCTGGTGCTGATGCTGATTCCGCGCTCCTTCAGGCGCTTGATGGTTTCTTCCACCACCCCGTTCTTGTGGCCCAGCTTGCGAAGAATTAACTGCAAATTGGTGGGCTCTTTTGTAGTTTCCTCCATGTTATCTGTAATTTTGTGTGTATATTGGTACAACGCGGACCTTTCCGCTAATACACAAATCTACACATCTGCCAGTGCAAGTGTTACACTGAACGCAAATAAATATGGAACGAACTTCAGAAACAGTAGCACAATCTACTGATGTAGTAACCCGCATCAAGGGAATCTTCGACCATTACAACCTGAATGCGAATAGTGCCAGCCGAAAACTGGGCTACAGTAACACCAGCAGGCTGTATAAAATTCTACAGGGCTCAGCGCCCAGCTACCCAACTCTGGTAGAGATACTGCAGGCGTTTCCGGAGGTGTCGCCGGCGTGGCTGATGCTGGGGTCAGGGCCTATGTTGATGGGGAGCGTGCAGCCAGTCCCCACGCTGGCAGCCCCATTGGTGGCCCCGCTGGTGGCCCACGATGGGCAACTGGTGGTAAACAGCGGGGGCGTGCTGGTGGTGACGGTGGACAAGGACGGAGAGGAAAACACGGAGCTGGTGCCCGTCAACGCCCAGGCCGGCTACACGGTGCAGCACACCGAGGCGGTATTCGTCAGCGACCTGCCCCGCTACCGGCTGCCCCGGTTTGAGCGGGGCAAGTACCGGGCGTTTGAGGTGTCCGGGGATTCCATGGAGCCAACGCTCAACCACAACGACATCGTAGTATGCAGCTACGTGGATAACTGGCGTCTGCTGATACCAAACGAAATCTATGTGGTGGTGACGTCGGAGGCTGTGATGCTGAAGCGTATCCGGAAGCGGATAGCCAGCCGCACCGAGGAAGTCCTGTTGCATTCTGACAACCCGCACTGCCGGCCCTATCCGGTAGACTCGGCGGACATCATGGAATTGTGGCGGGTGCGCGGCTATATCAGCACGTATCTGCCCAGCACGCCCGACGTGACGGTGGAGCGGCTGTGGGAAGTCATCGACAAGCTGGGCTTCGATAAAGTGGAGGTTCTACGCCATCTGGAAGAAGACTCCCCCTCTGACGCCCCCCTATAAAAATGAACAGCCGCTTATCTACTGATAGCGGCCTGACAAACAGAATTTTACCGAGCGTTTCGCGGTGGTGTACTGAGTCCAATAACAGGCTCACACACAGAGAAAACCCGGAATTCACTTAGCTGATATCAGCCGTGACATTCCGGGTTTTCTGCTTTTTCAGCCAACGTCAGTTTAGTTGACGCGCACCTTTTCAGCGGTTGATACGGGCCGGCTTTTGAGGCCAGCGTAAGACTCAGCGGTTTGTCGTGTAGGTTTTGTTTTGCCCGCCCACGCCGGTAATCTTCACCGATTGCCAGCCGGTGGGCAGCGTGGTTTTGCTTTGCATGATGCCGGTGGGCGTGATATTCAGGCCCCCGAAGCCCATGAGCACGGCCTGCAGCACACCGCCGGCGCCAGTGGCAAAGTAAGGATTGGTGCCGCCTTTGGTTTCGGCGATGACGCGGAATGGCGGCAGCAGGTTGGGCACGTAGGAATCCTGGAAGAACAGCCGGGCCTTGTCGGCGTTGCCGAGGCGGGCGTGCAGCAGCGCGAAGATGGCCTGCGTCATGGCGGGCGTGCCTTCGTTCGGGACACGGGTTTCGTAGTATTCCAGGTCTTTGCGCATCTGGGCCGGGGCCGTGATGACGCCCAGCGGGTAAGCCAGCAGGTTGACGTCGCCCTGCTTAATGCCCTCGCCGTTGTAGGTGGCGTGCTCCCGCGTGACGCCGTCGGGAAACTGCAGAATCGGAATGTTGCGGGCCACCAGCTGCCAGTCGGGGTTGGCAGGCAGGTTGAGCAGCTTGGCGGCGGCGGCGGCGTTTTGCAGGTTTACGCGGGCGGCGGCGTTGGTGAAGGCGTTATTGTCCACGTTTTCAGCCCATTCGTCGGCTGCCACCACGTTTTTGATATCGTAGTGGCCGGGGCCGTTGCGCTCCACGCGGCTTGCCCAGAAGTCGGCGGTGGCCTGCAACATGGGCCAGCCTTTCTCGCGCAGCCACGCCTTGTCCTGGGTCACGCAGTAGTACTGCCAGGCGGCCAACGCCACGTCGGCGGTGATGTGGTGCTCGAATGGGCCGCTGAGGGCCCACACCGGCGTTTCCTCTACGCCCGTATCGGCGCTTTCCCAGGGGTACATGGCGCCCTGGTAGCCGTGGGCAAAGGCATTGCGCCGGGCCGCCTCGAGGCGCCGGAACCGGTATTCCACCAACGATTTGGCAATGTCGGGGTGCAGCACCAGTAGGGCTGGGAACATCCACAGGTCACTGTCCCAGAACACGTGGCCATTGTAACCCAGCCCCGAAAGTCCCATCGGCGAGGGCGAGTAGTCGGTACCGGCGCGCGAGAAGCTGTAGAGGTGGTAGAGCATACTGTGTACGTCCTGCTGAGCCTGGGCGTCGCCGGTAATCTGAATGTCGCTCTGCCAGAGCTCGTCCCAGGCTTTGTTGTGGAAGGCCAGCAGCCGCTCGCGGCCTTCCAAGCGGGCGAAGATGGTGAGGCGCTCGGCCTCGTTGAGCGGGTCCTGGTGGTGGGCCGAGGTGATGCTGGAGCCCGCCACGGCGTAGGCATAGGTCTGGCCGGCTTTCAGCTGCTTGCTGAACTTCATCAGGTGCTGGTTGCTGTCCCACATTTCGTGGATGACGCGCGGCTCCTGCCCGTGCGGCTCGCCAAACAGAAAGCTGGTGGACGCGCACAGCTGCAGCTTGCCCGTGCTGCTCTTGGCCGACGACGTGAGCAAGCTCAGCGTAGCGTGCGGCCGGTCGATTTCATTGTAGTAGTTCTGCACGTCGCGCAGGGCGTCGGGCGCGTCCATCACGCTGGCTGCCGCCATGCTCACGTCTTTTTTGGCCGTCACCGACACATCGAGCAGCACGGTGTAGGGCAGCTGGCGCAGGGCGTAGTACGTGTACTTGATGGTGGCTTTGTCGGCGTAGTCGAAGGTGGTGGTGAGGGAGGCGTGGCGCATGTCCAACTCCTGCCGGAAGTTGGTGGCGTCGCGGCCCGAAAGGCGGCGGCCGTCCACCTCCAGGTACATGTTCAGCAGGTTGAAGCTGTTGAGAAAGTTGCTCACCCGGCCCCGGCCGTACTGGTCGTAGGCCCCGGCCAGCACCACGCTCTTCACCTGAAACGGCTCCGCCGACGACACAATGCCCAGCATGCCGTTGGCCACCGTAGCGCCGTAGTAGCTGCGCGGGTCAATGGCGGTGGCCGTAACGCGCCAGGGGTCGGCTGCGGGTGCCGCGGGGGTTTGGGCGGCGGTTTGCTGCGGCTTTATCAGCAGAAGCATCAGCAGCGCTACCGGAAGTGTTAGGAGCGGATTTCGGGGCATAACGGGTGGGAAAGGATGAGGAAAGAGGAATAAGTAAACGCCGGCCGGGCACCACGGTAGCTTCACGGCGGCCCGCAAAACACGCAACGCAGACGCGCGCCGTGCCCCTGAAGGCAAGTTAGCCTAGCATCATCTGGGCGCCCGGGGGCGGGCCAAGCACCAGCGGGTGTGCCTCGCACGCAAACAGGCCGCTGGCGGCTGCCGAGTGGCAGCCACCAACGGCCTGCTATGCCTTACCGAACCAACGGAAGACGGGCAGCCAAAACTGAACGGGTGGCAGGCGAACGGCAGGAGCAGATACCACCGTTTTCCAGTACTCATTCAGGGCCATCAGGCGCAAGGCCGCTAGTACCCGGGGTTCTGGGTGATGTTGCGGTTGATATCCACCTGGTTTTTCGGTATCGGATAAAGCAGATACTTCGGGTCGCTCTGGGGCTTGTCTTTACGGGCCTGCAGAAACTTACCAAACCGGATCATATCCTGCCGCCGCCACGACTCACCGTAGAGCTCCCGGCCCCGCTCGGCCAGCAGCACGTCGAGCGTGAGGGAGCCCAGGGCACTAGCGCCCCGCGAAGGATGGGTGCGCAGCGTGTTGACGATGGCCAGAGCCGTGTTGCCGTAGGTGCCGGCGCTGGTGGGCGTACCACCCCGCATGATGGCTTCGGCTTTCATCAGCAGCACATCGGCCAGCCGGAACGTCACGTGGTCATTTTCGCAGCCGTTGCCGCCCTTGCCCTCGCTCACGTAGTCGACCGGGTATTTCACCGGACGGATGCCTTTGGCCTCGAGGTCGGGGCCGGTTTCAGACAGGTTGATTTCCCTGGTGAACACCAGCGGCGCCCCACCCCGCGTGGTAAGCGGGGCATCGGTGGTTAGGTTGTACTGCTGGCCCACCAGAAAGCCCACGTTGATGCGCCGGCCGGGGTTGGCCGGGCCGCCCGCTACGTCGTAGGCCACACCACGGCGCTTGTCGTTCGCCTCAAACAGGTCGTAGAACTCGGCCGTCGTGGCCGGGCCATTGTAGCCGTCCACGGGCCGCATGTTGTAGTGCGATACAAACTTCCAGGAGTCGCGCGTAGGGCCGGCGTTGCCGAAGGTATTTTCCTGCGTGAAGATGTTTTCCCGGCCAATGGCCCCGTTGTTGGGCGCGAAGTTGTCGAAGTAATTTGGCGTGAACGAGTAGCGGTTGCTGTTGATGATCTGGTCGGCCAGCGCAATCACCTGGTTCATGTCGGCGGCGGCGAAGGTCGGGGAGGCGCGGTTGGCGTACACGCCCTTGTTGAGGTAGCACTTCATCAGCAGCACCCGGGCGGCATCCTTGGTGGCGCGGCTAACGGGGGCGTCGGGCAGGCTGGCCTGAATGGCAGTCAGCTCACTCACGATGTAGTTGAGTGCCTCGGTGCCCTTCCGCACCTTGGCCAGCTCGTTCAGCGGCTCGCCTGGCTCGCGGTACAGCACCTGGTCGTAGAGGTCGAGGAGCAGGAACGTGGCCCAGGCCCGCAGAAACCGGGACTCGGCATCCTGCTGCACGGTAGGGTTGAAACGCAGCAAGTCAGTGGAGGCGAAAATGATGCCTTCCAGCTGGTTGAAGGTGTCGCGCACCCGCTCGTTGTTGCCGTCCCAGGTATGGTTGAACAGCGCCCGCCACTTGCCGTTGTCGTCCCAGTCTGGCCCGCGGGTAGGCATGATGCGGGCATCGGTGGATACCTCAGCCAGCGCAAACACGCTCACGTGGCCCTGAATCGGGTCGCGCTGCGCATTGTACACCCCCTGGAGCAACGCCGCGGGGTCGCCGCGCGGAATCTGGTCTAGTGCAAGCTGCCCTTGTAGCGTTTCATCAACATCGCAGCTAGTGGCTCCCTGTAGCACCGCCAGCAGGGCGGTGGCATAGGCAATCTTAGCGTATTTCATGGTGGAAGAACTTAAAGGTTACAGATTGAAATTGACGCCGAGCGTGAAGGTGCGGGCGCTGGGGTACGGCAGGTAATCAATGCCCACCGAAGGCACCTGGTTGGCTCCGCGCTTCACGGTGTTTACTTCCGGGTCGAACCCGTCGTAGTCGGTAATCACGAACAGGTTCTGCCCCGTGATGTACACCCGGGCGCCTTTCACGAAGCTGCCCACGTCGCCGAAGCCGTACGCCAGCGTCAGGTTGGACATTTTCAGATAGTCGCCTTTCTCCAGGTAGCGCGTGGTGGCTGCCGCCGGGTTGCCGATGGACTCCTTGATGGAGTTTTCAAACGTGGACAGGGCAATGTTTTTGCCGGCCCCGATCTGGCCCACGTTGCCGACTGCGTTGAGCGTGTTGTTGTAGACGTACTGGCCGAAGGCGCCGGTCATGTTGGCAATCAGCGATAGTTTGCCGTAGCGGGCATTGGCGCTCAAACCCAGCAGCGTGCGGGGGTTCGGGCTGCCAGCGTACACTGGGTTGGCCAGGTCTACTGGGTTGGACAGGCCCTGCTCGTTGAGGCCGTTGTACTGGGGCAGGAAGAAGGCGTTGATGGGGTAGCCGTTGCGGATCAGCTGCGACGTAGCCCCCGACAGGCCTTGCCCGTTGATGGCGCCGGTGATAATGTCGGGCCCTACCAGGTCTTGCACTTCGTTGCGGATGAAGGTAGCATTGGCATTGAAGCCGACTTCTACTTTCTCATTGCGCACCAGCACCGTATTCAGCTCCATTTCCACTCCCCGGTTCACAATTTTGCCGTCGAGGTTGTCCCAGAAGATAGCCTGTACCTGGGGCGCGGGCTGGCCGGGCACGGTTGGGAACAGAATGTCGCTCGTGGTTTTGTTGAAGTAGTTGGCCGAGAAGGTGACGCGGTTGTCGAGGGCCCCCACGTCGATACCGACGTTGAACTGGCGGTCAGCCTGCCACTTCAGATTCTCGTTGCGGCTGTTGAGAGGAATCTGCGCGCCGTTGTCGCGGATTTCGAAACGGTCCTGGGCGGCACCAGCCGGAAACTCCTGGTTGCCGGTGAGGCCGTAGCCGGCCCGCAGCTTCAGCTGAGTGAGCCGCTCGGCCGGGAAGAAGGCTTCCTGGCTTAAATCCCAGGCCACGGCAAACGAGGGGAAATACCCGACTTTCTCGTTGTCGCCGAACTTGCTGCTTTCGTCACGACGGATCGTACCGGTCAGCACGTAGCGGTTCTTGAAGTTCAGAATAGCCCGCCCGAAAAACGACTGCAACGACGAGGTAGGGTCGTTGAACGAGGTGATGCTGCGCGAGCCGGTGGCCGACGTCTGGATGTAGTCGGTGTAGTCGAGGCCGAAGTTGCCGAAGCCGCCCGTAGCCGGGTTGCCGAAGCCGCTCAGGCTGGAGCCCAGGTTGATGAACTTGGTGTACTCGTAGCCCAGCACCGCGTTCAGGTTCAGGTTGGTCGTAACCGCCTTGTTGAAGTTCAGGGTGTGCGCTATTTGCTGCGTGGTCAGCTCGTTGTTGCTGATGGCAGCGAAGCCCTGATTTTCAATGCCGGGGTAGTTGATCAGGCGCTGGTTGAGGGACGTGCGCCGCTCACCGCTGTTGTAGTTCACGCTCAGCGCCACGCGGTAGTTCAGCCAGTCGGTGAACTTGTACGAAGGCGCAATGCTGGCCAGGATGGTGTTCACCCGGGAGTTGTCGTTGAAGAGCTCCTGCGCGGCCAGTGGGTTTACCACGTCGCCGGCCACGATGTAGAGGGAGCCGTCGGGGTTGCGCAGCGGCTGCGTGGGGTTCCACTGCAGAGCCTGCCCGATGAGGCTGCCCCGGAAGCCGGCGTCGGTGGTGATGTTGGCCAGCTGCTCGCGGAACTGGCTGGTAGCAATGTTGATGTCGAGGCCCAGCTTCTTACTTTCCAGAAACTGCAGGTTCGTAGACAGGTTGGCGCTGTACTTCTTGAAGCCGGTTCTGCGCACGATACCATCCTGGTTGAGGTAGCCCAGCGACAGGCGGTAGCGGCCGGTTTCGCTGCCGCCGCTCATGCCTACATTGTAGTTCTGCAGGTAGCCGGTGCGCAAAATCTCATCCAGGGCATCTACGTCGCCGCCCTTGTCGTTGGCGGCCGGCGCGCCATAGTAGCGGATAGCTTCGCGGTACTGGCTGGCGTCAAGAAATTCGGGCCGGCGCAGCAGCGTCGAGAAGCCCGTAGATGCGCCTACATTCAGCACAGGGGCGCCCGTGTTGCCTTTTTTGGTGGTGATGAGTACCACGCCATAGGCGGCGCGCGAGCCATAAATGGCCGTGGCCGAAGCGTCCTTCAGCACGGTGAAGGTTTCAATATCATCCGGATTGAGGAAGTTGAGCGGGTTGCTGTCGGCTCCTGCTCCCACATCGGCTGAGGCTACCAGACCGGGCCGGGCGGTGCGCCCGTCCAGAGGCACCCCATCTACCACGTACAGCGGCTGGCCACTGCCCGTCACGGCCGAGTTGCCGCGGATACGGATGGTGGACGGGCCGCCGGGCTGGCCGCTGTTGTTGCTCACCTGCACCCCCGATACGCGGCCCTGCAGCAGCTGGTCGGGCGAGGTGAAGGTGCCGCGGTTGAAGTCTTTCTCGCCAATCACCGTCACCGCGCCGGTTACGTCCTGCTTGCGGGCCGTTCCGTAGCCCACTACCACCACGTCGCCGAGGGCCTGGGCATCTTCCTTGAGCGTCACCTGCACCGAGGTTTTGTCGGTGATGCTGATCTGCTGGGCAGAGTAGCCCACGTAGGAAATATTGAGCGTAGTAGCCGTTGGGGGCGCCTGCAGCTCAAACCGGCCATCGGAGCCGGTGCTGGTACCGATGGTGGTACCGGTTACCACCACCGTCACGCCCGGCAGCGGGTTGGACTGCGCATCCAGCACCCGGCCCGAAATAGCGCGGTTCTGGGCCTGGCTCAGCAGCGGCAGCAGCACCAGCAGAATACTGAGCAGCAGCAGCCGAAAGCCCGCAGGATGCCGTAGCCCCGCCAAGGCGGCCGGCTGCGCATCCGAGTTGTACTGTTTGTACCAGTTATGGCTCATAAGTGAAAAGATGAAAAGTGGGAATGGGTAAGCTTGCCGGAGTTGAGTCCGGTTTCCATCGGGGGCTTCCGGCCCGGAGCCTGTGGTACAGGGCACTCGGTACCGGAAGCAGCAGACCAGGCAGCAGCCCGGAAGAGCAGGCCCGCCGCGTGCTTACCACGGCGGCAGGGCGGGTGGCAGCGGCCACGCTGTTGTAGGCCGCTGGCTTAGTGTGGGGGCGTAAAGTGCAGCATCATGGGAAGAAGAAAGGTGAGTGAAGTGAAAAAAGAAGTGGCAGAGAGTGACGCCCGCTAAGGCACAAGGGGCTGGCGGAGGTCGGTGAGGCGCAGGGCCGTTATCTGGGCCGGGCCACCGTCGGCGCTGAGCGTGATGCGGCCGGCGTGCTGGCGTGGAAACACCAGGTCGGTAAGCGTGACTTCGCCGTCCTGGGCAAATACCTCCACCACCGACTTGTCCACCAGCAGCCGCAGTTGCAGCTGCCCGTCGCGCAGGGGCACGCGCGCCGATTCAAGGCTGCTGGCGAACAAGGGGTGAAAGGCAACATTGCCCGATTGGGTGCGGTCGAGCGTCAGCTCCTGGCGCGCTACGTCATAGCGGAGCGTGGTGCGCTCGGTTTCACTTTGCAGTACATTCAGGGTCAGCGCCTTGGCTGCACCGGGCTTCAGCGTCAGCTCCAGGTCGTAGGACTCGCTTTTGAAGGGCAGCTCGTAGGCGTCCGCGCCGGGCTTGAGGGCCTGGTTTTTCAGGGCTAGGGCTTCCTTGCCGATTTTGCGCAGCTCCGGCACCGGCTGCTGCACCAGCGCCAAACCCTGGGCGGTGCGGCGCAAGCTCAGCTCGCGGGGCACGGCAAAGTTGCCGCGCCACTCGGTGCCGGTGGGCACGTCGCGGGCGTAGGCCCAGTCGTTGGTCCAGCCCACCAGAATGCGGCGGTTGCCGGGGGCGTCGTTGAAGGTCACGCCGGCAAAGAAATCCTTACCGAAATCGAGGTAGCTGGGCTCCTCGTAGGGCTGGTCGGGCGTGAATTTCCGGCCATCGAAGCTGCCCAGAAAGTACTGCTGGCCCCGGAACTGCTCGGTAGGGTTGCCGGCCGAAATCAGCAGCACCCACTTGGTGCCGCCGCCGGGCACAGGCAGCTCAAACAGGTCGGGGCACTCCCACTCGCGCACGGTGTTGCCGGCCCGGCCCCAGCGGCTCAGGAAGGTCCAGTTTTTCAGGTTTTTCGACTCGTAGAGGTACACCTCCTGGCGGTCGGCCTTCACGGTGGCCATCACCCACTTCTGCTGGGGCGCATACCAAAACACCTTGGGGTCGCGGAACTCCTTGCTGTCGATGTCGAGCACGGGGTTCTGGGCGTAGCGCTGCCAGGTCTGCCCGTGGTCGAGGCTGTAGGCTAGGTTCTGGTGCTGGCGCAGCACCACGCCCGGGCGCTCCACATGGCCGGTGTAGAAGGCCACTAGGCCGTCGGTCTGGCCTTTCGGAAACAGGCCGGAGGTGTTGTCTTTGTCGGCCACGGCGCTGCCCGAGAAAATCATGGTATTGCTACCGTCGGGGTTCTTGTACTCGGTGAGGGCCACGGGCTGAGGCGTCCAGCGCAGTAGGTCGGGGCTGGTGGCGTGGCCCCAGCTGAGGTGGCCGGGGTCGGCGCTGTAGGGGTTGTACTGGTAGAACAGCTGATACTGCCCGTTGCTGTAGATCAGGCCATTGGCATCATTGATCCAGTTTTTGGGGGCCGTGAAGTGGTACACCGGCCGGTAAGGGTCGGGCGCAGGGGTTTGGGCCGCACACGGAAGCGTGCCGAGCAGAACCAGAGCGCAGGAGAGGATGGATTTCATAGAAAGGAAAAGAGACAAAGCAGTTCAGACGGCCGGCGCGGCATTCAGCAGGCTGCGCACCTGGCTTTCGGTAATGGCGGGCGTGGCGCCGCGGCAGCTGGCCACCAGCGAGCCGGCCGCGCAGGCAAAGGCCAGGTACTCGGCCGGGGCCTGCCGGCCGCGCCAGCCCCGGATGAGGGCCGCCAGAAAGGCGTCGCCGCTCCCGATGGTGTCCTGCACCTGCACCGCAATGCCGGGGCTGCGGTAGAGTTGGCCGCCGGTCCAGAGCACGGCGCCGTCGGCGCCTTTGGTCACGCACACGGCTTCCAGCTGAAAGCGGGCCGCCAGCCACTCCAAGGCAGTTTCTTCGGCGGCGCTGGCCCCAAACCAGCCCATTATTTCGGCCAACTCATGGTGGTTGAGCTTCACCAGATCGGCCTGGCGCAGCAGGTAAGTCACCACGTCGCGGGAGTAGTGCGGGGCGCGCAGGTTCACGTCGAACACCTTCAGGCGGGCCTGCTGCAGCAGCCGGTACAGCGTTTCGCGGGTGCCGGAGCTGCGGGCGGCCAGGCTGCCGTACACGAACACCTCCGAGGCCTCCACCAGCGCGCTCAGGTCGGGCGCGTACTGGATGTAGTCCCAGGCCACGGGCTGCACAATCTTGTAGGTCACTTCCTGGTTGTTGCTCACGTTGGCCTTCACCACGCCCGTCAGGTGGGTTTCGCCCTGCTGCACGTAGCGGGTGCTCAGGCCCTTGCCTTCCACAAATTCGCGCAGCTCCGCCCCCAGCTCGTCGTGGCCCAGCCGGCTGATGAGCTGGGCCTCCAAGCCGAAGTTGTGCAGGTGCACCGCCACGTTCAGCGGGGCCCCGCCCGGCTGTTTTCCCGTAGGCAGAATGTCCCACAGCATCTCTCCAAAGCAGGTAATAGCCATGTGTGGTAGGTTGAGAGGTTGGCGGATTGGTGGATGGGCGGGGTGGTGGGTTGGTGGATAGGCGGGTTGGTGGATGGGCAGCCTCGAAATACACCAACCCGCCAATCCCCCACCCCAGTTAGTGCATCACCAGCACCCGTTCGGCGCTTTCGAGGCTGGTGCCTTTGGTTTCGGGCATGAAGCGCCACACGAACACCAGCTGCAGCACCATCATGGCGCAGAAGAAGGCGAAGGTGTTGCCGCCGCCCAGCTTTTCGGCGAAGTAGGGGAAGGTGAAGGCAATGGCCGTGGCCATCACCCAGTGTGTAGACGAGCCCAGCGCCTGGCCTTTGGCCCGCACGGCGTTGGGGAAGATTTCGGAGATAAATACCCAGATGACGGCGCCCTGCGAGAAAGCGAAAAAGGCGATGTACACGAACAGCAGCACCGGCACCAGCACGCCCCCAAACTGCTCGGTGTAGAAGGCCCGCGCCACCAGCCCCAGTGTGGCAATCAGCCCCACGGAGCCTACCAGCATGAGCGTGCGCCGCCCAAACCGGTCAATCAGGTTCACGCCCAGTAGCGTGAAAATGAAGTTCACAAGCCCGATACCGGCCGACGACAGCAAGGCCGCGCCCTGGCCCAGCCCCGTCATTTCGAAGATGCGCGGAGCGTAGTAGATGATGGCGTTGATGCCCGACACCTGGTTGAAGAAGGCAAACGCCACGGCCAGCAGCACCGGCGTGCGGTACTGCCCGGCCCACAACGACTCGCTGTGGTGGGCCGTGTCGGCCTGGCTGGTGAGGATGGCGGCCGCGTCGGCATCGACGGTGCCGGGGCTGATGCGGGCCAGCACCTGCCGGCCTTCGTCGAGGCGGCCGTGTAGCAGCAGCCAGCGGGGACTTTCGGGCACCCGGAACAGCAGCAGCAGGAAAATCAGGGCGGGCACGGCCTGCACGCCCAGCATCAGGCGCCACGAATGCTCGCCGAGGCCCGCCAGCAGGTAGTTGGAGAGGTAGGCGACCAGAATGCCCGTGACAATGTTGAACTGAAACAGCCCCACCAGCTTGCCCCGCGAGGCCGCTGGCGAAATCTCGGAGATATACAGCGGCGCCGTAACCGACGAAGCCCCTACACCCAGCCCGCCCAGAAACCGGCACACCATAAAGAGGCCCCAGCCCGGCGCCAGCGCCGTGCCCACTGCCGACACCAGATACAGCGCCGCAATGCCGCGTAGTGTCTGGCGGCGGCCCAGCTTATCGGAAGGAATACCGCCGAAGATGGCCCCGATAACCGTCCCGATCAGGGCAATGGAAATGGTGAAGCCGTGCTCGAAGGCGCTCAGGTGCCAGAGCTGCTGAATGGCTTTCTCGGCGCCCGAAATCACGGCCGTATCGAAGCCGAACAGGAAGCCGCCGAGCGCCGTGACGATGGACCAGAAGAGTACGTTGCGTGGAAGCATAGCCGAAGAAGTTTTCGTAAACATCCGGCTATTCTCAGCCCGCCACGTGCCCAATCATGCCAAATACTTTAAGAATTGGTGCAGGTCTATACACCTCGACAAAACATTATATATCAAACCTATACAATCCCAATCACCTTCCTCGCACCAGCCCCACATTCACTTTTGATGCGCCACTTGCAAAATTGGGTCAGGTGCGCATAGGCGTGTGCATGGCCTTGAATTCGGTGGGCGACACCTCGTACTTGCCCCTGAAGGCCGTGGAGAAATACGAGGGCGAGGAGAAGCCGGTCTGGTAGGCCACTTCGGCCACCGTGCTGCCTTCCTGCAGCAGCAGCTGCCGGGCCTTGGTGAGGCGCAGCCCCTGGATGTACTCGTTCACCCCGATGCCCAGCAGCGCCTTCACCTTGCGGTAGAGCTGCGTGCGCGACACCCCGAGGCTGTGGGCAATGCCATCCACGCTCAGGTCGGGCTGGTCGAGGCGGCCTTCGATAATGGCCGTGAGGTCGGCCAGGAACTTCTGGTCGACGCGCTGCGGGGCCACGGTGGGCGTGGCGCCCGAGAGCTGCCGCCGGAAATGCTCGCGCTGCTGGTCGCGGTTGCGCAGCAGTGTGCGCAGGCTTTCCAGCAGAAACGTGGGGTTGAACGGCTTGATAAGGTAGAGGTCGGCGCCGGCCTGCACGCCTTCCACCTGCTGCTCAGGCGCGCTGCGCGCCGTGAGCAGCACCAGCGGAATGTGGCTGGTGCGCCAGTCGCCTTTCAGGGCGGTGGCCACCTCCAGGCCGCTGAGCTCAGGCAGGTTCACGTCGCACACTATCACGTCGGGGATGGTTTCGGCGGCCAGGCGCAGGCCGGTGGCGCCGTCGGCGGCGGTGCTTACCCGGAAGTGGGGCTGCAGCTTCTGCACCAGAAAGCCGCGCAGTTCGTCGTGGTCTTCGATGATAAGGGCCGTGGGCTCGGGGGCCGGGGGAGCGGCGGGGTCGGCGGGCGAGGCAACGGCGGCCAGCGGCACTTCCTCCTCGGTGTCGAGAGTGAGGGGCGTGAGCGTGTGGCCGGCCGGGGCATCCAGGAAAGTGGCCGGCTTGGTGAGCGGCAGCGTCACGTCGAAGGTGGTGCCGTGGCCGGGCTGGCTCCGAAATGAAAGCGTGCCCTGGTGCAAGCGCGTGAGGCCTTCGGCCAGCGCCAGCCCCAGCCCCGAGCTGTTGGCCGACTGCTGCCGGCCCTGGTAGAACCACTCCAGAATGTGCGGCTGGTCGGCCTCGGCAATGCCCTGGCCGTTGTCTTCGACGCTGATGCGCACGGTGTCGGCGGCCACGTCCTGCTGCATGCTCACCACAATCCGACCGCCGTCGGGGGTGTACTTGAAGGCGTTGGAGAGCAGGTTGAAGAACACCTTGTCGAGGATGTCGCCATCAAACCACAGAAAGATGACGGGTTGAGCGGGCAGAAACCGGAAGGTGATGTTGCGCTTCTGGGCGGTTTTCTCGAACACGTCCATGATTTCGCGCACAAACTCCACCAGGTTGCCTTCCACGGCCCGCACGGCCATCTTGCCCACGTCGATTTTGCGGAACGCCAGCAGCTGATTTACCAGCTGCATCAGGCGCTGGGTGTTGCGGCGCACCAGAGCCAGGTCATGGCGCTGGGCTGGCGAGAGGTCGGTGGGGCTGGCCAGCATGTCTTCCACGGGCCCCAGAATGAGGGTGAGCGGCGTGCGCAGCTCGTGCGAGAAGTTGGTGAAGAAGCGCAGCTTGGCTTCCGAGGAGCGGCGGGCCTCCTCGGCCAGCTCGGCAATTTGGTTGCGCTGGGCGCTGATTTCGGCGTTCTGGCCTTCCACCATGCGCCGGATACGGCGGTTGAGGCGTGACGAGCGCCACGCCAGGGCCCCCAGCACCACGGCGCCCAGCAAACTGGCCAGCAGCAGGTACACGGTCAGCTCCTGGTTGGCGTAGCGGCGCTGCTGCTCGCGCAGGTGGCGCTGCTGCCCCTCCAGGTCCTGCTGCTGGTCTACCAGCTGCTCGGTCTGGGTGCGCATGGTGGTCACGTTCGATGAGTCGATGACCATGGTGCCCAGCACGTTGTCTTTCAGGAAGGGCTCGTGCCGTAAGATGCGCAGAGCCGTGCGGATGGCTTCCTCGCCCCCGGTCTGGTAGAGCAGCGTGGCCTGGATGATGCCCTCTTCCACCAGCTGCAGGCCGTTGCCGGGGCCGGCCAGCCCATCCACCCCGATGATGCGGAGGCGCCGCTCGATGCCGAGGCGGCGCGCCACCTGGTAGGCGGCCCGCGCCATGGGGTCGTTGTGGGCGAAGATGAGTTTGGTTTCGGGATGGGCGCGCAGCACGGCGGGCAGTTGCTCCATTACCGAGCCGGGCAGCCAGTTGCCTTCCACCTGCGCGGCCAGCTGCACACCCGGGTGTGCCGCCAGCGCCTGCCGGAAGCCTTTGTCGCGGTCGGTGGCGGGCGACGAGCCGGGCGTGCCGGTGATTTCGAGCACCTGCCCGCGGCCCTGCAGCAGTTGGGCGGCGTAGTGGCCGGCCGTGCGGCCCACTTCCAGGTTGTTGCCGCCGACGTAGGCTGTGTACAGGCGCGAGGTGGTGCGGCGGTCCAGAATCACGACCGGAATACCCTGGTTGTAGGCGGCCTCGGCCAGCTCCGTCAGCGGGCCCGACTGGTTGGGCGAAATCAGCAGCAGATCTACGCGCTGCCGGATCAGCTCCCGCACCTGCCGGCGCTGCAGGTCACTGTTGTTGTGCGCGTCCAGCATCTGAAACTCCACGTTCGGGTGGAAGCTCAGCTCCTTCTGCATACCAGCCAGCATAGCCTTGCGCCAGGCGTCGTTGGTGGTGCACTGCGAAAAGCCAATGCGGTACACCGCCTCCTTCGCGACCGGCTGGCAGCCGGCTACCAGGAGCAGCATCGCCCACCACCCACCTGCAGCCATACGCTTCAGGAATCCGGCAGTCTGAGCACGCCCAGTAACCACTTCTAATTCAACCATACAGTAGAAACGAATCGGGTAATAAGGCTCAGCAGCCGCCGGCCGTCAAGGCGGAGCAAGCTGGAACTCCCTGGCTAATTCGTTAATGTAAAGCGTTTTTCGCGAAGATGAATGCTTGGCTCGGCCGGATCTACCTCGGCACGAAGAGCCCGGTGGCTGGCGCGGTGCCCGATGGGCTGCTTCCGCCACCCTTCCCGGCAGTTCCTGAGGCGAAGCGCGGCGGCAGCCGGGCTGCACCTGGGATGCAGCGCGGCAATAAATATAGCTATGACGTAAACATACGTCATAGTATGTCGTATGTTTACGTCATAGAACCTCCGGCACTGTGCTGCGCCGCCTGCTGCCACACGGGCCCGGGGCTCGTTTTCTCTTCTCTTTCCTGCCGAACATCCTTAGTATGACGCACGCCAAAACCGCTGCTTTCACCGAGGAGCAGCAGCAGCTGGCCCGGGTGGCCAAGGCGCTGGCGCACCCGGCCCGGGTGGCCATTGTGCAGCTGCTGGCCTCCAAAACCACGTGCATCTCCGGCGACATTGCCGCCGAGCTGCCCCTGAGCCGCACCACCGTATCGCAGCACCTGCAGGAGCTGAAGGCGCTGGACCTTATCCGCGGCGAGATTGACGGGCTGACCGTGTGCTACTGCCTCAACACGGAACTGCTGCGCGAGGTGCAGCAGCAGTTCACCGCCTTCTTCCTCGAGGCAACCAGCAACCCTGCCTGCGGCCCCGCCGACGCCTGCAGTTGCTAGCGCCGGCTGCTTTTCGAATGACTTTTCCACCTTCTTATCCTTGGAAACCATGAAAATATCTGAAATGAAGCACGCCCTGGCGGGCCTGGAGGCCGTCAGCTTCCGCCTGCCCGATGGCACCCAGCTGCCCGCGCACTTCCACGTAACGGAGGTGGGTTTGGTGAGCAAGCACTTCATCGACTGCGGCGGCGTGGAGCGGCGCGAAACCGTGGCCAACTTCCAGCTCTGGGAGGCCGGCGACTACGACCACCGCCTCGCGCCGCAGAAATTTCTGCACATCCTGCAGCTGTCGGAGAAGATTCTGGGGCCTGATGATCTGGACATCGAAGTGGAATACCAGCAAGCCACCATCGGCAAGTTCGGCCTGTACTTCGACGGCACCGACTTCCAGCTGACCACCAAACAGACCGCCTGCCTGGCTCAGGATGCCTGCGGCATTCCGGCGGCTTACATTCCGCTGGGCCAGTTGCAGCCGGCCGCCTGCACGCCGGGCGGCGGGTGCTGCTAGCCGCGCTCCAGGCTTCTTTTCGGTCCTCTCCTTTGTTTGTATCTGCCCATGACCCCGAAAAACATTCTGGTGCTCTGCACCGGCAATTCCTGCCGTAGCCAGCTGCTGCACGGCTACCTGGCCAGCCTGCTGGGCGCACGCGCGGCCCTATACAGCGCCGGCGTGGAAGTGCACGGCCTCAACCCACGCGCCGTGCGCACTATGGCCGAAGACGGCCTCGACATCAGCCAGCACACCAGCAACCACGTGGACGAGTACGCCGCCGTACCGTTCGACTACGTCCTTACCGTCTGCGACCATGCGCAGGAGGTGTGCCCGGTGTTTCCGTCGTCGGCCCGGAAGCGGCACCACAACTTCCCCGACCCGGCCAAGGCTACCGGTACCGACGAGGAGGTGATGGCGCAGTTCCGCCAGGTGCGCGACCAGATCAAAGCCTACGCCCAGGCCTTTGTGCAGGAAGAGTTTGCGTAGACCGTCTATTTGCCGGCCAGCCTGATGATGACGCCCACTGCAGTAGAAGTTTTGGTAATCGGGGCCGGGCAGAGCGGGCTGGCGGTGGGCTACTACCTGCGGCGGGCCGGCGTGTCGTTTGTGCTGCTTGATGAGCAACCGGCGGCGGGCGGCGCCTGGCGCCACGGCTGGGACTCGCTGCGCCTGTTCTCGCCGGCCGATGCCAGCTCGCTGCCCGGCTGGCTCATGCCCCGCCCGCCCGACAACAGCTTCCCGGCCCGCGACGCAGTCATCGATTACCTCACGCAGTACGAAGCGCGCTACGCCCTGCCGGTGCAACGGCCCGTGCGCGTGCAGGACGTAGCCCGCACGGCCACCGGCTATGCCGTGCGCACCAGCCACGGCACCTGGGCGGCGCGGGCCGTGGTGTGCGCTACCGGCACCTGGAGCCAGCCCTACATTCCGCCCTACCCCGGCCGCGAGCTGTTTGCCGGCGTGCAGGTGCATTCGGCCCAGTACCGCCACGCCACACCCTTTGCCGGCCGGCGGGTGCTGGTGGTGGGCGGTGCCAACTCCGGGGCCCAGATTCTGGCCGAAGTATCGGAGGTGGCGCGCGCCATTTGGGTAACCGAGCACGCGCCCCGCTTCCTGCCCGACGACGTGGACGGGCGCGTGCTGTTCCAACAAGCCACCCAGCGCTACCACACCGGCCAGACCGCCTCGCCCCCTACCCTCGGCGACGTGGTGATGGTGGAGCCGGTGCGCGCGGCCCGGGGGCGCGGGGTGCTGCACAGCGTACGGCCCTTCCGGCAGCTCACGGCCACCGGCGTGCTGTGGCCCGATGGCCGAACAGAAGATTTTGACGCCGTTATCTGGTGCACTGGGTTTCGGCCGGCGCTGGCGTTTCTGGGCGGCCTGGGCGTGCTGCAAGCAGATGGGCGGGTGGCCACGGCCGGCACCCGCGCCACTGCCGCCGCGGGCCTGTGGCTGGTGGGCTACGGTTCTTGGACCGGCTTCGCCTCGGCCACCCTTATTGGTGTGGGGCGCTCGGCCCGGGCCACCGTCGATGAAATCCGGGAGTTTCTGGCGGCTCCGGCGGACCGCGCTTAGGGCGGCAGCAGCGCCGGGTGGCGGCGCCGGCTGCTGCTGGCGCAACTCCTGTTTCGCCTACCCTTATGTCTCTTGTAATCAAGCCTTATCTGACTATTCTGCTTCTACCCGACTAGCTTTGTACTGACCCGACCCGGGCTTATGGCTTGAGCAGCGTATCCCGGTAAGCAACGGGACGCCCGCTTTGGAGTCACTGGGTTTACAGAAGATCAACAAGGGCTTGCCGGACTGCTTTCGTCAGGGCGCCGTATACTATACTGCCTGCCGTAGCCTGCTCCTCATGCCCGACGCTTATACCCCTGATCTACCTTCCCTCCTACCGGTTTTCGACGTACTGCCCGATCCGTATCTGCTGCTCTCGCCCGAGCTGGTGATTGAGGCCGTAAACGAGGCATATCTGCTGGTGTCCTTATCCAAGCGCGAAGACCTGCTGGGGCGACATATCCTCGACGTCTTTCCTGAAAACCCGGCAACACTCGAAGCCCATGCCGCAGTCAATCTGCAGGCTTCATTCAACCAGGTGCTGGCCACCCGGCAGCCGCATACCATGGCGCGCCAGCGCTACGATATTCCGGCTCCCGACCAGCCCGACCACTTTCTGGAGCGCTACTGGCTGCCGCGCAATGTGCCAGTGCTGGATGCCGAAGGCCAGGTGCGCCACATCCTCCATGGGGTGTTCGATGAGACGGAAAAAGTGCGTACCGAAAAAACCCTGCAGATCAGCCAAACCCAGGAGAAGCTACTGCACAATGCCGTAGCGCTGCAACGCCAGCAGCTGTACGACACGTTTCAGGAAGCGCCGGCCATGATCTGCGTCTTAGAAGGCCCCCAGCACGTTTACCAGTTCGTGAACCCGCCCTATCAGGCCCTGGTAGGCGACCGGCTGCTGGTAGGCCGGCCCATGGCTGAGGCGGTGCCGGAACTGGCCGGCCACGCCATTCTCGATCTGCTCGACAACGTGTACCGCACCGGCAAAACCTTCCGGGCCTCCGAAATGATGGTGCAGCTCGACCAAGAAGGCTCTCAGCTGCAAAACCAGGAAAAGCACTACTTCAATCTCATCTATAAGGCCCGCCACACGGCCGCCGGCGACATAAACGGCATTTTCGTTTTTGCCTATGAAGTAACGGCGCAGGTGCTGGCCCGCCAGCAAGTGCAGGATCTGAACCAGGAGCTGGCGGCCATCAACGACGAGCTGCGCGCCAGCAATGCCGAGTTCTTGCTGGCTAACACGGAGCTATCGAAGACGCAGCAGCAGCTCCAACTGCTCAATCAGCAGTTGGAGGCCCGGGTAGCAGAGCGCACCCACGAGATGCAGCAGGCCCTGCACGAAGCCGAGCAGCAACGGGAACTGCTGCGCCTGCAGCAAGCCATGCTGCATCAGATTCTGGAGCAGGTACCGGCCGCCGTAGCCACGCTCAGCGGGCCGGAGCACCGGTATGTGTTCTTCAATGAGCAATACCAACGCTTGGTAACCGGCCGCGCCCGCCGGGGCCTGGCCGTCGCCGAAGCCCTGCCCGAAGTCGCAGCACAGGGTTTTATCAACCTGCTCGACGGCGTGTTTACTACCGGCGAGGCATTTATCGGTACTGAAGTGCCGTTGCTTCTGCAAAACTCCACCACCGGCCTTCCCGAGCAACGGTACGTGGATTTCAGCTACCAGCCGCTGTTTAATGACGGCACGCAGACGCCGGGAATTCTGGCCTTCATCATCGACGTAACCGACAAGGTGGTGGCGCATCAGCAGATGACCACCATGCAGGCCGAGCTGCTGGCCGCCGCGCAGCGCCGGCTGTTGGAGCGCGAGAATCTGTATCAGATATTTGAGCAGACGCCGGCGGCCGTGCTGCTGCTGCGCCAGCCCGGCCACGTCATCGAGTACTTCAATCCGGCGTACGGGCGCCTGTTTCCGGGGCGGCAGCTCCGAGGCCTCACCATTGCGGAGGCTCAGCCGGAGGCTGTTGAACAGGGATTTTTGGCGCTGCTCGATCGGGTATTTCAGACCGGCGAAACGTATGTCGGCAACGAGCTGCCCTTCAGCGTGGTGCAACCCGACGGCCAGGTATTGCCGCCTCGCTATTTCAACTTCACGTACCAGGCCTACCGCGAGCAGGGGCAGGTGGCCGGCGTATCAGTGTTTGCGTTTGATGCTACCGAGCAGGTGCTGGCCCGCCAGCAGCGCGAAGCCCAGCAGGCCGAGCTGCAGCGGATTTTCGAGCAGGCTCCGGTGGCCATTGCCATTATGCGCGGCCCAAATTTGGTGCTGGAGCTGGCCAACCAGGAAATTATCCGTTTGTGGGGCCGGACGCTGCCGCAGGTGCTAGGCCGGCCCTTCTTTGAAGCGCTGCCCGACACGGCCGGCCAGGGTCTGGAGCAGGTGCTGGCCGATGTGGTAGCCAGCGGCACGCCCCACTCCATCACCGATATGCCCGTGACACTGGCACGCGCCCACACCGGCCAGCCCACCCTCGGGTATTTCAATTTCATCTTCCAGCCGCTCTACGACGGCGACAACCGCCCCACAGGGCTGATTGCGCTAGGCAACGAGGTAACGGCGCAGGTGCTGGCGCGGCAGGCCTCGGAAATGTCGGCCCAGCAGCTCAAGCAGCTGACCGAAGCCCTGCAGGCCACCAACGACCAGCTCACCCGCACCAACACCGACCTCGACACCTTCGTGTACACGGCGTCACACGACCTGAAAGCCCCCATTGCCAATATCGAGGGGCTGCTGCTGGCCCTGCGCGAGCAGCTGCCCGCCGAAGCGCTGGCCGCCGCCCAGGTGACGCAGGTACTGGACCTGATGCAGGACTCGGTGGCACGCTTCCAGCAAACCCTGGGCTACCTCTCCGACGTGGCCATGCTGCAGCTGGCCCAGACCGAGCCCACCGAGCCCCTGGACCTAGCCGCCCACATCGAGGCCGTGCGCCTCGACCTGGTGCCGATGCTGCTGGCTTCTGGCGGGCAGCTGCTGATGCAGGTGGCTGATTGTCCCACAGTGTACTTCTCGCCCAAAAACCTGCGCAGCATCCTCTACAATCTGCTCAGCAACGGCCTCAAATACGCCCACCCCGACCGGCCACCGGTGGTGCAGGTGCGCAGCATCTGTCTGCCCGGCCGCGTGCAGCTGGAAGTACAGGACAACGGGCTGGGGCTGACGCAGGAGCAGCAGAGCAAGCTGTTTGTGATGTTTCAGCGCCTGCACACGCATGTGGAGGGCTCGGGCGTAGGGCTGTATATGGTGAAGCGTATTGTGGAAAACGCCGGGGGCAGCATCGGGGTGCAGAGCCAGCCTGGCACAGGCACCCGGTTCACGATTACGCTGCCACTGCCCGCCCGCTAACTCCCGGGCCAGACATAGCTATCAGCCCGCAAAACAAAAAGCGCCATCTGCCCGGGGCAGATGGCGCTTTTCAGCTAAACGGCAGCCTCATCCGCACAAGACAAAACTTGTGCGGATCGGCTGTCTAGAAGCTGTCGTTGTCAAAGTCCGTGTCGCGCTCCGATGCAGTGCTGCCGCGGTACACCGACTCGCTGCTGGGCTTCCACTTCGATTCGGCTTTGGGCGTGTAGCGCGTGCCCGCTACCGACGATTTATTGCTCTTGCTGCGCAGGGCCAGCCAGCTCAGGCCGCTTACCAGCAGCGCGCCGCCTACCACTTTCTGGGTGGGCGTCAGCGAATTCACCTGGTCAAGGGCCTTGGTGCCGAAATCCTTCAGCGACTTGGGCAGCTCGTTGATGCCCTTCGCCCACTGCTCCTGGTCCAGCCACGACTTGCGGCCGGCCGTTGTATCGGCGCCGGCAATTACGCGGCTGATGCCTTCGGAGCGGCTATCGGTGCTGGTTGAGGTCGAAGTAGCCGAGGGAGTGGTAGTCGAAGGCGTAGCGGCGGCAGCCGGAGTGGGCTGGCTGCTGCGGGCCGTGTCCGGCGTGGTGGAGTTGGTAGGAGCCGAAGCAGCCGCAGGAGCGGCAGAGGTGGAAGCAGGCTTATTGGCGGCGTTGGCGGCAGAGTTCTGGCCGGCATTCGGCTGATTTTGCTTGGTATCCATGATAGTAGAAGGTTAGAAAGTAGATGACTGAGTACAGACTGCCGGTCGGCAGCCTCCGGGTTGTATTCGAAAAAACCGGACGCGGGGTTACCTATTTTATTCGGTACGCCGGTTTCGCCGCCGCCGTAATTCCTGCGGACATAGCCGTTTATGCATCCTGCCGCGCCGGCTAGCACCAGTGGTGGCGGCGGGCAGCGGGACCGTTTCGGGCCGGGCGCTAAACTTCTATGCCGACTGGCCGTTTCTGCGGATGCGGCCAGCTACCGGCCGCTGTTTTCCTTCTTCTCAGACTTGGTATGGAGCAGCGTTTCAAGAATAAAGTGTGTTTCGTGACGGGTGCCACTTCGGGCATCGGGCAGGCCGTGGCGCTGCAGATGGGCCGTGAAGGAGGCCGGGTGGCCGTGCTGGGCCGCGACGCCCAGGACGGCCGCGCCATAGTGCGCGAGATAAAAGCAGCCGGCGGCGAGGCCATCTTCATCCGCACCGACGTAGGCCGCGACGCCCAGCTGGTGGCCGCCGTCGATAAAACCCTGGCCGCCTGGGGCCAGATTGATGTGCTGGTCAGCAATGCCGCCATGATGACGTTTGAGCCCATTCTCAAGCTCGACCCCAAAGACTGGGACACGCTCATGCACGTGAACCTGCGCAGTCTGTTCCGGCTCACGCAGCTGTGCTTGCCCCACATGAAGCAGGGTAGCATTGTGGCCGTCAGCTCGGTGCATGCCCACCAAACCACGCCGCACGTGGTGCCCTACGCTGCCAGCAAAGGCGCTATGGAAGCCTTCGTGCGCGGCCTCAGCCAGGAAATTCCGCACACCCACGCCCGCATCAATGCCGTGGCGCCCGGTGCCGTAGACACACCCATGCTCTGGAGCAACCCCAACGTGAAAAGCGGCAAGGAAAAGATTACCGGCCAGGTAGGCACGCCCGCCGAGCTGGCCGCCGCCATCTGCTTTCTGGCCTCCGCCGAAGCCAGCTTCATCAACGGCACCACCCTGGTAGCCGACGGTGGCCGCTTGGCCGCGCTATAAGTAGTCGTATTATACGCAAGTACGCCTGTGGCTCCGAGCGTCGGGCTACTCACTAGGCAGCAGGGTTTACAGCACAACCGCCCGGCTCCTCTCCAATGAGATGGGCCGGGCGGTTGTGCGTAGCAGCAACACGAAAAGCGGCGCCGTACTTACTCAGCTATTCTTAGGCCCCTGGTGCATGGTGGCGGGGTCGGGAAGCGGCTGGCCGCGGGCGTAGAGGGCCGCGTTGCGGCGGCCAGCTTCCCGGGCCTGGGCCTCAAACGGGATGTTGTAGTAGCCGTGCCGCGCCCAGCCCAGCAGGTAGCGCCACAGAAACCCCAGCCGGCCATACTGCTCAAACTGTCGGATGTGCTCCATTTCGTGAGCCACCCAGTAGGGGTCGTTCAGAAACTCCTCTTTAGTGGCGCCGCTCAGGTGAATCTGCCGGCCCAGTACCATGGCCACGCTGCGCGTCCCGAGCTTCAGGCGGGCCAGGCGGGCCAAAGGCGAATTCTCGATGATACGGGGCTGAGACATAGCCAAAAAGTGGGGCGCGTTATACGATGCAGGCCGGCAGCGTGGTTGTGCTACACTCCAAAATTATTTAAATAAAAAGTAGAACTTCAGGAAGAATCTTTACCTTTCCTGCGGCGCAAGCTAGGCAGTTTCCAAACTTTAGACTTAGCTTTAACCATCAGGGGAAAACAGAGTCCATCTGTTTCTTCGGTTTCAAACGGTTTTTTCGACCTCTTTTTCATCCCGCTTCTATAGACGAAAGAAGTACTTCCTGGTTTTCCCGGCCTTAGCCGAAAGCCACTTTTGCCACTCCACGACGGACAATGAAGAACCCACTCCTGTATTGCCTCGCCGCGGCCTCCATGGCCCTGTCTTTCTTCTTCGAACAAACGCCCACCGCTCCCTCCGCTTCCGCTCCTGTTGCTGCCGAAGCGTCTTTATTCTCTGGTTTCTCTCTCGATGAGGAAGAGAAGCCCGCCGCTGCCGCCAGCGACTCGGCCGCCTACGAGTACTACGGGCAGGCCCTGGGCCTGCGCCTCGCCCGCACCGAAAACACCACTCTGCTGCGCACCGTCCTCGACTGGATCGGCACTCCCTACCGCTACGGTGCCGACTCCAAGAAGGGCACCGACTGCTCGGGCTTCGTTACCCGTGTGTTCAAGGAAGTGTACGGCATCACGCTGCAGCGCAGCTCCCGCTCCATGTTCAGCAGCGTGAAGCATGTAGCCAAAACCGAAATGGAAACCGGCGACCTAGTATTCTTCCGCCGGGGTCCGGGCCAGCCCATCTACCACGTGGGTATCTACCTGAAGGACGGCAAATTCGCCCACTCGGCCTGCAACGGCGGCGTGATGGTGAGCTCCCTCAACCAAGCCTACTACAGCCGCAATTTCTACGCCGCCGGCCGGGTTGCTACCAACTAGCCTTGCGCACCAGCATCTGTAAACGCCCGGCCCCGCAAGGAGTCGGGCGTTTTCTTTTGCGGGCGTGCGGCGCCGGATAACTATTTTGCGCTGAAACAGTATAGGCAGGCAGTGGCCGGACCGTGCAGAGGCCAGCCACCAGCCCACCCAGCCTTTTCTACTTCTTACTCTTCCCTCCTGATGGATAAGTCCACCCCCAAAGGCGAGCATATTGCCTCCTCCCCCATCTTCAAGAAATTTCTTGGCAAGGCCGAAGAATACATCAAGAAGCCAACCCGCGTGAAGCAGCTGCTGAACGACGCGTACACCAAGGCCAGCGAGAAAAACGACCTCGGCACCATTGCCCACGAAGCTTGGGAAACGCTCCAGACCCTGCTGCGCCTGATCCGGGCGTCCATCTCGGGCGAGTACACCGGCCTGCCCACCAGCACCGTGGTCGGCGCCGTAGCCGTTACCATCTACTTCCTGAGCCCCATCGACCTGATTCCGGACTTCATCCCGGTACTGGGCCTGCTCGACGACGTAGCGCTGGTGGCCTGGTTCAGCACCACAATCAAGGAAGAAATGGACCGGTTTGCCGAGTGGGAGAAAACCCGCCCGATGGTAGTAGAGGAGTCGCGGCCGTTTGAGGATAAAGCCTCGGCCGGCGCCCCCAAAACCGCCCCGGTGGAAGCCCCCGCTCTGCAGTCCACCCAGTCTGCTACCGCCAGCAGCCACAGCCCGGCAACAACCGGCCCATCATATTCCGACGAACCTGCTCATACCTCCGACAGCAGCCGTGAAGCAAGCCCATCCGCCGACTCGCGGCCAGCCGGGGGCGACGCCGGCGGCAACGTCCGCTAGAAAAGCACCTGCTTCGAAATGCATAGAAAAAGCCCTGCATCAGCTGATGCAGGGCTTTTTTGTGCCTATCCGGGCTGCCGCCTACGTAATGGACGACAGGCTCCTGATTGCGCAATATGGCAGGGCTAGGCGGCTTTGGCGTGTGACGCCACGTAGCTCACGAAGTCGCCGACGGTGGCCAGGGGCACTTCGTCGGGAATGGTGATGTGGAAGTTGCGCTCCAGCTCCAGGATGATGTCGACCACGTCGACGGTATCGAAGCCCAGCTCGCGGCTGAGGTTGCTGCCGATACGCAGGCGCCGGGCCTTGATGGCCTTGCGCTTGCTGATGATGCGCAGCACCTGCTGCTGAATGGACTTGGCGGCGGAGGTCGTTGAGGTGATCATAGGAACGACGGAAACGTGGGGTACTGAAAAAAATTGCGGCAGCCTGGCCAGCCAACTCCAGCGGGCGCCCGTTCGGGCGGAGGAGTCCGCAGCACCGGTGAATGGTTGCACCGGCCCGGCAAAAAACTATCGGTGGTTGAAATTCTGGACCGGCCGCACTAGCTGCGGCCGGTCTGGATTACGGACTATGCCTCCTGCTCTACAAAAATGGGCGGGGTGGCGGCCTTCACCTCTTCGGCGTCGGCTACGGGTTCAGGAGTACCTTTCAGGCGCAGCTTCAGGCTTTCGCTCAGCAGGTACATCACGGGCACTACTACCAGCGTGATGCCGGTAGCAAACACCAGCCCGAAGATGATGGTCCAGGCCAGCGGGCCCCAGAACACCACCGACTCGCCGCCGATGAAGAAGTGGGCGTCGCCGCTGGCAAACAGCTCGTAGAAGTCGATGTTGAGACCAATGGCCAGCGGAATCAGGCCCAGGGTGGCGGCCGTGGCCGTCAGGATTACCGGGTTGAGGCGGGTGCGGCCGGCCAGCACAATGGCTTCGCGCAGCGGCATACCCTGCGCCCGCAGGATGTCCATGAACTCGACCAGCAGAATCCCGTTTTTCACCACAATACCGGCCAAGGCGATGATACCCACACCCGTCATCACAATGGAGATGTTCTGGCCCGTGATGGCCAGGCCCCAGAACACGCCGGCAATGGAGAACAGCACTTCGGAGAGGATGATAACCGGCTTGCTGAACGAGTTGAACTGCGTTACCAGAATCAGGAAGATGAGAGCCAGGGCCCCGAGGCCGGCCAGGGGCAGGAAGTCGGTGGTTTCCTTCTGGTCTTCCTCAGCCCCGCCCATCTTGATGGTGTAGCCGGCCGGCGTGGGGAACGACTGGAGCGCGGTGCGGATATTAGCCACTACATCAGGACCAGTGTAGCCGTTGAGCACGTTGGAGCTGATGGTGATGACGCGCTTGGTGTCTTTGCGCCGGATACCGCCGTAGGTGCTGCCGTAGGTTACCTGGGCAATGGACGAAATGGGCACCTGCCGCACCGCACCGGTAGCGTCGCGGAACGTGAGTGGAGCGTTGATGATGGCGTCCACGTCGTTGCGATAGGGCTTGGCGTAGCGCACCTGCACGGGATACTCGTCGTCGGAGGTCTTGAATTTGCTGGCTTCCGAGCCGTAGATGGCCGTGCGCACTTCCAGACCGATCTGGCCGGTGCTGATGCCTTCCCGGTTGGCACGGGTCCGGTCAATGTTCACGGCAATTTCGGGGTTGCGGTCCTCCAGGTTGGAGCGCAGGGCTTCCACGCCGCCAATGTTGAGCGAATCGACGTAGCGGGTTACCTTTTTGCTGAGCTTGGCCAGCGTGGGATAGTCGTCGCCAATCACCTCAATGGCAATGGGCTTGGCCTGGGGCGGACCGCTGGCTTCCTGGTCCACCGAAATTTCGGCGCCGGGAATGCCTTTCACTACCTCCCGGATTTTATCCATGTAGGTGCCGGTGGCGGGGCCGGTCCGGTCGCTTAGTTCCTTGAAAGCCACAGCCACCTTGCCCATGTTCGACATAGCCGTGCCGCTCGACGACGAGGCGTCGCTCGGGTCGCCGGCACCGATGGCCACGTTGGTAATCACCGATTCCACGTCGGGGTTTTGGCGGCCAATGACGCCGTAGATGCGGTTTTCCAGCACTTTGGTGATGGAGTCGGTGATTTCCACGCGGGTACCCACCGGCATTTTCAGGTAGGTATAGATGAATTTCGGGTCGCCTTTGGGGAAGAAGTCAATCTTCGGGCCGCGCATGCCGATGGCCACAAACGAGCCCAGGAACAGCACCACTACGCTGATCATCACCAAAGCCGGGTGGTTGATGGACCAGCGCACCAGGCTGGCGTAGCCGTTCTGGAACTTGGGCAGCGCGCGGGTCTGGAACCAGGCAATCATCTTCACCAGCACAAACTTGTCGAGCAGGATGAAGCCGGCCAGGGCCAGGCAGATGTTGCCCACGAAGTGCCCAATCAGGCCGCTGGTTTCGCCGTCGGGGCCTACCTCGGGCGTCGCGCCCAGGGCCAGCACGTTGAACAGGATGCCCAGCACCACCAGCACGCCCACGGCAATTTTGAGGCCTTTGGTGAGCTTGGGTTTGCTGTGCAGGTCTTCCTCGAAGTGCTCCTCGCGCTCCATGAAGCTCACGGCAAACACCGGGTTCATGATGAAGGCCACCACCAACGACGACATCAGGGTGATGATGAGCGTGACGGGCAGGTAGTACATGAACGAGCCCACAATGCCGGGCCAGAACATCAGCGGCACGAAGGGCGCCACCGTGGTGAGCGTACCGGCCAGTACGGGCACGAATACCTCGCCAGCCGCGAATTTGGCGGCCTTTTCGGTGCTCAGCTCGGGGTGCTCGTGCAGCAGGCGGTGGGTGTTTTCGATTACCACAATGGCGTCGTCCACCACAATGCCTAGGGCCAGCAGGAAGGCGAAGAGCACAATCATGTTCAGCGAGAAATCGAAGCCCGGAATAATCAGGAAGGCCAGGAACATCGAAATCGGCACCGAAAGGCCCACGAACATGGCGTTGGTGGTGCCCATGAAGAACAGCAGGATGGCCGTTACCAGCAGGAAGCCGATAACGATGGTGTTGATCAGGTCGTGGAGGGTTACGCGGGTGTCGTTGGAGCTGTCCCCGGTGATGGTCACCTTCAGCTCCCGGGGCAGCGTTTTCTCGGACTCAGCTACCAGCGCCTTGATTTTGTCGGAGGCATCAATCAGGTTTTCGCCCTGGCGCTTCACCACGTTCAGGGTAATGGCGGGCTTGCCATCGAGGCGGGCGTAGGATTCCCGGTCCTTGAAGCCGTCCTGCACGGTGGCAATGTCGCCGAGGCGCACGGCCGCGCCGTTGAGGTTCTTCACCTGGATGTCGGCAATGTCTTCGGCGCGCACGTACTGGCCGGCCACGCGCACGGCCCGCTTCTGGGAGCCCACATCAATGGAGCCACCCGAAATGGTCACGTTTTCGCGGGCAATGGCGTTGCTGATGTCGGAGAAGCCCAGGCGCGAGGCCCGCAGCTTGTTCAGGTCCACGTCCACGTTCACCTGCTGGTCGAGGGCGCCTACGATGTCCACGCGGGTGATTTCGGGCAGGGCCTCAATCTTATCCTGGAAGTCGTCGGCGTACTTTTTGAGCTGCACGGCGGGCAGGTTGCCGCTCAGGTTCACAAACATGATGGGCTGCTCCGAGATGTTGATTTCCTTCACCGTAGGCGGCGAGGGCAAATCGTTGGGCAGCTCGGGCGCGGCCTTGTCCACGGCGTCCTTCACCAGCTGCTTGGCGTACTGCACGTCCACGTTCGAGTTGAACTCGATGTCGACGATACAGTAGTCCTGGTTGGAAGTGGAGTTGATTTTCTTCACCCCGTTCACGCTTTTCAGCTCCTTTTCGAGCTGGCGCGTCACCAGGTTTTCGATATCCGCCGGCGAAGTACCGGGGTAAATAGTGGCCACGATAATCCGCGGAATCACGATGTCGGGGAATTTCTCCTTGCCCAGCTTGATGTAGGCAAAAATCCCCGCCACGCACAGCAGCACCGTGATGATGTAGATGCTGGTTTTGTTATTAATCGACCAACTGGTCGGCCCAAACTCTTTCTCTAGATCCTGCATATTGTTGGGGTTTTGGCGGTTTGTGCAACGCCTACAGCGTCACCAGCTGGCCTTCGTTCAGGGTCTGGTAGCCGGCCGAAATCACCTGGTCGCCGGCCTGGAGGCCGCCGGTTACTTCCACCTTGCCGTTGTAGGTCTGGCCGGTCTGGATGATGCGCTTGGCGGCCACTTTCTTGCCGCCTTTGTCGCTCACCACCAGCACGTAGCTGTTCTGCTCGTCTTTCTGCACCAAGTCCACGGGCAGCACCGTGGCGCTCTGGCGGGCGTAGTTCTGGATGCGCACGTTGGCCACCATGTTGGGGCGCAGCTGCCCGGCCTTGCTGCCGCTCAGGCGCAGCTCCGTGGTGAAGGTGCGGCTGGTGGGGTTGATGGTGCTGGATACTACCCGCACCGTGGCGGGCAGCTCCTCGCCACCCAGGTCCGGAATGGTTACCAGGGCCTGGTCGCCGGCTTTGATGCGGGAGGCGTAGGCTTCCGATACATCGGCCAGAATCTTGCCGGTACCGCTGCTGCTGATGAGCTTCACCACGGGCGCGCCGGGGGCTACGGTTTCGCCCAGCTTGGGCAGCACGTCATCCACGGTACCCGAGAACGGGGCCACCACGGTGTAGAGGGCACGCTGCTGGTTGAGCGTAGCCAGGTTGCGCTGCAGAGCCTGGTAGTTGTTTTTGGCCTGCAGGTACTGGATTTCGGTACCGATTTCCTGCTTCCAGAGGCGGCTCTGCTTCTCGTACACTACGCGGGCCAAATCCATGCGGGTGCGCAGCTCGGCAATGCTGGCGTCGAGGATGCTGGCGTCCACGGTGGCCAGGGTCTGGCCCTTGCTCACCCGGTCGCCGCGCTGCACGCGCAGGCTGGTGAGGGTGCCGGCGGCGCGGGCGGATACGTTGGCGTTCTGGTCGAAGTCCACGCGGCCCTGCAGCTCCAGGTAGCTCTTGAAGCTCTCGGGGGCCACTTTAATCACCGAAACGGGCGTGGTCTGAGCGGCGGCCCCTTCGGCCTTGGCACCGGACTTGGCTTCCAGCTCGGCAATTTTGGCCTGGTTGGCAGCCTGCTCTTTTTTCAGCTTGGCCAGTTCGGCCTGAGGATCTTTTTCGCCGCCGCAGGCGGTCAGCAGCCCCAGGGTCAGCAGAAAGGCAGAAGTAAACGATTTCATCGTTGGAGGAAGATAGTAGCGAAGGAGTGAGGAGCTAGAACATGGGTACGCGGCCGGGTCAGAAGCTTCTAGCTCTTAGCTTCTGACTTCTGGCTCCTTATTTCCGGGCCTGGCTGTACAGCTCGCCGGTGGCTTTGTCGCGGTCCACTTTGGCTACCAGCACGTCGTAGAGGGCGGCGTAGTAGTTGGTTTGGGCCGAGCGCAGCTCGGTTTCGGCCGTCACCACTTCCAGGTTCGAGCCCACGCCCTCCTGAAACTTGATGCGCGACACCCGGGCCACGTCGGCGGCCAGGTCGAGGTTGGCTTTCTGATTGTCCAGCACGTCCAGGGCGTTGATGAGCGTGGTACGGCTCTGGGCATCCTGTAAATCGATGCTCTGACGCAGGGTCTCGAAGCCTTTCTCGATGGTCTGCTGCTGAATGCGGGCCTGCTGCACCTGGTACTTGCGGCGGAAGCCGTCAAACACCGGAATCTGCAAACTCAGGCCCACGTTGCCGAACCCAAACCAGTTCTGGTTGGGGAAGCCGTTGCCAGACCGCGAATCAGGCCCGCGGAAGGCGAACAGGTCGCCGGGATTCTTAGCGGAGCCCGAGAAGCCATAGGCGGCCGTAGCCAGCAGGCGCGGGTAGGCGCCGGCCCGGCGGTTGGCCAGATCCAGGCCAGCCAGGGCCTGCTGGGTTTCCAGGGTGCTGAACTCGATGCGGTTGTTGTAGTTGAAAGCCGCGGCCAACTGGCCGGTGCGCGCCCCGCTGAGGGCCGTCTGCTGGTCCTGCTGGCGCTGGGCGTCGGTGTTGCCGGAGGTCGGAGCCGTGCCGGTGGGTACGCCGCCCAGGCCGGTTACGCCGCCGCCAGTGGTGGCGCTGGCCACGCCCAGACGCTGGCGCAAAGCCCCGGCATCGACCACGGCCGCCCCGAGCGAGTCCGAAAGCTGTACTTCCTGAGTTTGCGGCAGGCCCATCTGAAACTTCAGCAGCGCCACGCTCAGCTCGGTGAGGCGGCTGGCTTTCTGCTGCTCCACTACCAGGTTGTTGCGCTGCACCTGCAGGCGCTGCACGTCCAGCTTCTCGGCGAAACCCGCCTTGAAGGTTTCGTTGGTCTGGTACAGAATGGTGTCGAGGCGCTGCACGTTGCGCGAAAGCAGCTGCAGCCGCTCGCGGGCCACCAGCGTGCTGTAGTAGGCTTTGCTCACCTGCTCCACCACGTCGATTTCGGCCTGCTGGGTTTGCTTCTGGGCCAGCTGCTCGTACACTTTGGCTGCTTTCAGGCCGATGAGGTAGGCCCCATCAAACAGCAGCTGCGACACCGAGGCGCTGGTGTTGCCGGCCCACTGCAGGCCAAAGGCAAACGCCTGCGGCGGCACCGGCTCCGAGGGCAACGAAACCGTGCCCAGGTTTACCGTCCGGCCGCTTTGAGCGGCAGCAATGTCGGCTGGCGTGAGGGTGGTTGCGGAGCTTCCGCCGCCCAGGGCCCCAAAGTCCACGAGGCTTTTCTGCAGCTTGAAGTTGTCGGCCACGTTGGCCGCCACGTTCACCTGCGGCAGGCCGGCCGACCGAATCTCGCCCACTTTGGCGCGGGCCGTCTGCTCGTTGAGGCGCGTGGCCAGCAACGACGACTTGTTCTTGACGGCGTAGTCGATGGCCTGCTGCAGGCTCAGGGGCATGAGGCCAGTGGCCGTGGAGGTAGCCAGCGCCGGCTGCTGGGCCGGGGCGGTTTGCGCCAGCACAGCCCCGGCGGGGGCCAGCAGGCCCGGCCCGGCGGCCAGCAACAACACGCGAAGATTGGTTTTCATATCAGGAAAAGCGGTGATGAAGCTTATTCTTCTTCCGTCACGTGACGGTACTCGTTGATGAGTTTGTGGCCTTTCAAAGACACCACACCCAGCAGAAAATGCTCGTTGGAGGCCATCTGCACCCGCATCTGGTCGAACTGCGCGGGCGGGAATACTTCCGGGTCGAAGAGCACGTCAATCTGGGCCAGGCGCAGGCGCGAGAGCACCTCAATGTCGAGGTCGGCGCGGTAGAGGCCTTCCTGCACGCCCCGGCGCAGGTTGGCCTGAATCTGCTGCAGAATGAAGCTGCTCTTGTGCTCGTGAAACAGGCCCCAGGCGGCAGGGTAGTACTTGCGCAAATCGTGGATGGCGTTGGGGTTCACGTTGGCAAACTGCCGCTTGGCCCAGTCCATCATCTGCACCATCTCGTCCACGGCGTTGCGGGCGTGGCTGATGATGCCTTCGCACTCGCCCTGTACTCCGGTCAGGTGGTTATGAATGACGGCTGATACAATCTGGTCCTTGTTTTCGAACCACTTGTAGAGCGTCTTCTTCGAGATACCCAGGTGGGTAGCAATGTCGTCCATCGACACGCTCTTAATCCCGTTACGGGTGAAGAGGCCGATGGCGGCTTGTAGGATTCGGTCTTTGATTTCCATGATTACGGCAGCAAAGGTACTGCGGAAACTTTTACTGATTCCATAGTTTCCATTAATTTTTTGCTATCCATTTTCACCGATTCCAGTGCCGGTGCCTTTGGCGACGCACGGCGGCGGTTTTTACTTTAGCCGCGGCCCGTTTTTTTTCTCCGAGCACCCAACCGCGCCGTTGCCGTACCTTGGCACTGCCTAATGGGTTTTTCGTGCTTCGTTTTCCGTTTTCTGGCCTCAGCAGCGCCACAAACCGAAAAGTCAAACCCGAAAAACGAGGCGCGAAAAATCGAAAAACGAACCCCACCCCTATGAAAATCCGGACCGGCTTCGGCTATGACGTTCATCAGCTCCAAGAGGGCCTGCCTTTCTGGCTCGGCGGCATTCAGGTACCGCACACCCACGGCGCCCTCGGCCACTCCGATGCCGACGTGCTCATCCACGTTATCTGCGACGCGCTGCTGGGCGCGGCCAACCTGCGCGACATCGGCTTCCACTTCCCCGACACCGACCCGCAGTACAAGGGCATCGACAGCAAGCGGCTGCTGAAGGAAGTGGTGCGCCTGCTCACGGAGCGCGGCTACCGCATCAGCAACATCGACTCCACCATCTGCCTCGAAGCCCCCAAAGTCAACCCGCATATTGCCGAGATGCAGCGCGTGCTGGCCGAAGTAATGGGCATCGACGCCGACGATATCAGCATCAAAGCCACCACCACCGAGAAGCTGGGCTTCGTGGGCCGCCGCGAAGGCGTGGCCGCTTACGCCTCGGTGCTGATCAGCAAGTAGCCCGCGCAAGGCGGCGCGCCGCGTGCAGCCTTCGGCAGAAATTCCGTCCTTACCGTCGTTTAAACCGACCTTCTATGTCCACCTCCTCCTCCTTTCTGGCCGGGCTGCTGCTGGTTGGCGCTACCGTTTCGGCGGTAGCCCAGCAGGCTCCCGACAAAATCAAAGTCAAGAAAAAGCGCGGCGCCAAAACCGAGGCGCCGGCCGTGGTGCAGCCCACCGACGGCGCCGTACTGACGACGCCCACCCTGGCCACCGACAAGCCCACCGAGTGGGCCGGCACCTACGCCGCCACCATCACGCAGGAAGACCTGCGCCAGCACCTGACCGTGCTGGCCTCTGATGCCTACGAAGGCCGCGAAACCGGCGAGAAAGGCCAGAAAATGGCCGCCGACTACCTCAGCACCGAGTTCAAGAAGCTGGGCCTAGCCGGCCCCGTTACGGGCTCCGACAACCCGTATCTGCAGCACTTCACGATGGAGCGCAGCACCTGGGAGGAAACCGCCACCATCAAGGCCGGCACTCAGACCTACAAGTGGCTGACGGATTTCTACGCCATGGGCAACTCGCCGTTTCAGCAGGCTACCAGCGTGCAGCCGGTGTTTCTGGGCTACGGTATTGAGCAGGATGGCTACTCCGACTACACCGGCAAAGACGTGCAGGGCAAGGACGTGCTGATTCTGCTGGGCGAGCCCACCGGCCCCGACGGCAAGCCCGTGCTGGGCAAAGACGGCGCCCCCAGCAAGTGGGGCAACGACTACCGCGCCAAGGCCGCCAAAGCCGCCGAGAAAGGCGCCCGCAGCGTGTTCTTCGTCAGCTTCGACCCCAACAACAACTTCGACAAGCTGGTACCGCGCATGATGCCGTACCTGCGCCGGCCCAGCATCTCGTTCAAGGATGCCAAGCCCGATGGCCGTCGCGCGGCGTTCTTTTTGTCGCCGAAGCTGGGCTACCAGCTGCTGGGCTCCAACGCCGCGGCCGTAACCAAGTACATGGATGCCACCGGCAAAGCCGGCAAGCCCGTTGCCAGCCCCTTCAAGCCGGTGAAATTCACCATCACGGCCCCCAAGAAGCGCGAGGACTTCACCACCGAAAACGTGCTGGGCTACCTCGAAGGCACCGATAAAAAAGATGAAGTGCTGGTGCTGTCGGCTCACTACGACCACATCGGCATCATTAACGGCGAGGTAAACAACGGCGCCGACGACGACGGCTCCGGCACCGTGACGGTGCTAGAAATGGCCCAGGCCTTCATGAAAGCCAAAGCCGAAGGCCACGGTCCGCGCCGCAGCATCCTGTTTCTGGCCGTAACGGGCGAGGAAAAAGGCCTGCTCGGCTCGGAGTACTACACCGACCACCCCGTGTTTCCGCTGGCCCAGACCGTGGCCGACCTGAACACCGACATGGTGGGCCGCACCGACAAGGAGCACGAAGGCAAAGGCGACTACGTGTACGTTATCGGCTCCGACAAGCTCTCGTCGGAGCTGCACGAAATCGTGCTCAACGCCAACGCGCAGTACGTGAAGATGGACCTGGACTTCCGCTTCAACGACCCCGAAGACCCCAACCGCTTCTACTACCGCTCCGACCACTATAACTTCGCCAAGCACAAGATTCCGGTGGCGTTCTTCTTCAACGGCGTGCACGACGACTATCACGGTGCCGGCGACGAAGTAGAGAAAATCGAGTTTCCGAAGATGGAAAAGCGGGCCCGCCTCGTGTTCCATTCGGCCTGGGAGCTGGCCAACCGCGACACGCGGATTGTGGTAGACTCCAACAAGAAATAGCGCCCTAGCCGGCCAGCGCCTGCTGGCGGGCAGCCGGCGTCAGTGTTAGCCCTCGTTCGAGGCAGAACCGGAGCAAGGCTCTGGCAACAGCCCCGGACGAGGGTTTTATTGTGTATTCGAGGTGGTCGGGCTGCACGCTGAGCAGCACCCGCGCGCCACTCCAGAAACTTTCGGGCTTGAAATCCACTTGCTTTATAGCCGGGTAGGAATGCTGCTGCGTGGTCAGTATCTTGATTTCCCAGTGCGTTTCGTGCAGTACCAGCCGGCACGTGAGGTCGTTGTGGGAGTAGCCGGGCAGAAACCCCAGCAGCCGGAAGGCGCTGTCGATCCGGGCTATGGGCACCGGGAAGCCGTCGGGTGGCAAGGGCTGTGGGATGACGACAGATGTCATGCTGGGGTTGATTGAGTAATTTGCAGGAGTAATTTCAGCGTACCGCCATGATAGCCACGAAATCCAGTCAGTTTCAGCTCGACAGCGAGAACAAGGCCTTCGACCTGGAGCACCGCCGCAAAATCCGCTTCAATATCGGGAAGTACAACGCGGCCGTGACCACCGGGCTGGGCTTCTACCACGACCACGAGCTGGCCCGCGAACGGGCGTCGTACCTGAAGGCGCAGGCCATCAACCACCTCGACGATTACCTGCTGGAGTTTGAGCGCAACTTCACGGCCCGCGGCGGCAAGGTGATTTGGGCGCGGGACGCCGACGAGGCCCTGCGCGAAATCGGCAAGATCATGAGCCGGCGCCACGCCCGCACCGTGGTGAAGGCCAAGAGCATGACCACCGAGGAAATCCACCTCAACCACTTTCTGGAGCAGAACGGCATCGAGTCGGTGGAGACGGACCTGGGCGAGTTCATTGTGCAGTTGAACGGCGAGCGGCCCTACCATATCGTGACGCCGGCCATGCACCTGAGCAAGCTCGATATTGCCGACATCTTCGTCAAGCACCTCGGCATCGAGTACACCGACGACGCCCAGAAGCTGGTGCTCACGGCGCGCCATCTGCTGCGCAACAAGTACACCTCGGCGGAAGTGGGCATCACGGGCGGCAACTTCCTGATTGCGGATACCGGTGCAGTGGCCGTAACCGAAAACGAAGGCAACGCCCGCCTCTCGGCCACCTTTCCGCGCACCCATATTGCCATTGTGGGCATCGAGAAGGTGATTCCGAAGCTGGAGGACCTAGCTTTGTTCTGGCCCCTGCTCAGCACCAGCGGCACCGGCCAGCAGGTGACGGTATACAACACCATCTATACTGGCCCGCGCCAGCCGCTGGAAAAAGACGGCCCCGACGAAATGATTGTGGTGCTGCTCGACAACGGCCGCACCAACCTACTGGCCCAGCCCGCCCAGCGCGAGGCGCTGCACTGCATCCGCTGCGGGGCCTGCCTCAACATCTGCCCGGTGTACAAGAACATCGGCGGCCACACCTACGAAACCACCTACTCCGGCCCCATCGGCTCGGTTATCAGCCCGCACCTGGCCGGCATGGCCGATAATAAGCACTTGAGCTACGCTAGCAGCCTGTGCGGCGCCTGCACCTCGGTGTGCCCGGTCAAGATTCCGATTCATAACCTGCTGCTGCAAAACCGCCAGCAGGCCGTGCGCGAAAACCTCACCGACAAAGAAGAGCGCACGGCCATCCGGCTGTGGCTGCTGGCCATGAAAAACCGCCGCCTGCTGGACCTATTGCCGGCCCGCGCCAAAAACTGGGTGCTGCTGCGCCTGCTCAGCCAAGTAGGCTGGAGCAAGCGCCGCGACGCCCTGGAAGTGGCCCCGCAGTCGTTCCGGAAGATGTGGAAGGCGCGGGGGTAGCGCTGGGCAAGCCCATTATGGCCGCCCGCCAACCCTATCACACACAACACAGTACAACAACCGCCACCCGCCTGGGTGGCGGTTTTGCTTTTCTATGCTCTATTACGCGCTGCACGCGCTGGCTTTTGCGGCTGGTGTGCTCCTGGTCATTCTCACGCTCTCGGCCGCTATCCGCTCGTTTGTGCTGCCGCGCAACGAGGTGGTGAAGCTGAATGCCTATGTGTTCCGGGCGCTGCGCACGGTGTTCGACCTGGCCGCCTCCCGGCACAAAACCTTCAGCGGGCGCGACCGGGTGCAGGCCCACTACGCGCCCGTGGCGCTGGTGGCCCTGCCGGTGGTGTGGCTGGCGGTAGTGGCTGTCGGGTTTACCGGTATCTACTGGGGCATGAATGAGGGCGACTGGCTGGACTGTTTTCAGCTCAGCGGCAGCTCTCTGCTCACGCTGGGCACCCACAAAACGCGCGGCCCCATCGTCACCGTTTTCACCTTTGCCGAGGCCACGCTGGGCTTGCTGCTGCTCACGCTGCTCATCTCCTACCTACCTACCATCTACCAAGCCTTTTCGCGGCGCGAGATGATGGTGTCTAGGGTGGAGCTGCGGGCCGGCGCCCCACCTACCGCCAGCGCGCTGCTGCTGTGGCTGCACCGCCGCGATGTGCAAGCGCCCGACACGGCCCAGTGGGAAGCCTGGGAAGGCTGGTTTATGGAGTTGGAGGAAAGCCACACGTCGCTGCCGATTCTGTCGTTTTTTCGCTCGCCGCAGCCGGGGCGCTCCTGGGTGACTACGGCGGCGCTGATTCTGGATTCGGCGGCCCTGCTGTTCAGCACCTCAGACGGCCCCCACGACCAGCAGGCAGAACTGACCTTCAAGGCCGGCTGCCTGTCGATAAACCGGATTTTCCGCTTTTTCAGCGACGACATTCACACAGAGCCCAGCGAGCTGCTGCCCGATAATGATCCGCTGGACGACCCGGCCCGCACTGCCTTCAACGAGGCGTATACCACGCTGACGGAAGGCGGCCTGCCATTGCGGGCCAACCGCGACGAGGCCTGGCAGCACTACCACGAGCTGCGCAGCCGTTACACTACGGCTCTGGAGTTTCTGGGCCGCATCACCATGGCGCCGGCGGTAAAGGACCTGTAGATACAACTGAACCGCCGGCTATTGCGGAAGCCTCCGCAAACTGCTCCTTCGGCCTCATTTTCATTGCTGCAAAGCGGCCCTGGCGTATGCCAGGGCCGCTTTGGATTTTACGGCAGCCTGTCAGGCAGTTGCACCTCAAAGAACGCTATTGGATAGTGACGCGAAACCTGTACTTTACGCCGCCCATACTGTATTTATCCCATGAATATGCAATCAGGGCTTTATTATACTTCCGCCCTCTTCTGGCCCTTCTTTATGCCGCATCTTCTCTGATTGTTCACGCGTTTCGCCGGCTCCGCCGCCCAGTAGCCCTACCCGCTGCTGAGGCTTTGCCGAGCGCACCCGCCTACCTGCTTTGCTTCCTCTTTTTTTACCCTCTTTTTCTTTTCTATGCTTACATCTTTACTAACAGCAGCCACCGACGGGACCCACCCCGCCCCGGGGCTGCAAACCGGCCGCTGGCAGCGGCGCCTGCCGCTGCTGGCCCTGCTGGGTCTGCTGGGGGCCACGGCGGCCCAGGCCCAGACGGTGCGCACCCTGCCGGGTGACTATGCCACCCTAGCGGCGGCCATCACCGACCTGAATACCAACGGCGTGCCGGCGGGCGGGGTCACCATCAACATTGCGGCGGGCTACACCGAAACCGCCGCCAACCTCACGCTGACGGCGAGCGGCACGGCGGCTAACCCAATCGTGTTCCAAAAAGCCGGGACCGGGGCCAATCCGCTCATCACGGCCGGCGCCGGGGCCAGCACCACCACCGATGGCATCATCCGGCTTTCGGGGGCCGACTACGTGACGTTTGACGGCCTTGATGTGGCGGAAAGCGCCACCAATACCACCACAACCACGCAGATGGAGTTTGGCTACGGGCTGTTTCGGGCTTCGGCTACGGATGGCTGCCAGAACAACATCATCCGCAACTGCGTGGTGACGCTCAACAAGACCAATGCCGCTACCATCGGTATTGCGGGGCTGGCTTCGGGCACGGCCAGCGCTACGGCAATACCGGCCACCAGCCCGGCCGGCGCCAACTCCAACAACCTGGTGTACGGCAACGTGGTGAGCAATGCTCTGAAAGGCATTGACTTCTCGGCGGGCAGTGCCACTACGCCACTGGCCAACTTCGACCAGAACAACCAGGTGGGCCTGACGCCCGCCGGCGCGGCAGCCGGCAACACCGTCGGCAACTTCGGCGGCTCGGCTTCGGGATGGGGCATTGGCGGCAACTACCAGAACGGCTACAAAGTGGCCAACAACCTGGTCAACAGCACGGCCAACTACACTTCGGCCACGGCCTCGACGCCGGTAGCGGCTTCCACCGTCACGAGCACGCTGCGCGGCATCTACGGCAACGCCGGCGCCGCCGCCAGCCTCGACTTCCTCAACAACACCGTGACCCTGGCCAGCGGCGCCACCACGTCGCAGCTGTCGGGCATCGAGAGCGGCATCGGAGCGACGGGCACGACCAACACCATCAACATCACGGGCAATACCGTGACGGGTTGCACCTACACCACGGCCACGAGCGGCATTTTCTACGGCCTGTATAACTCAGCCACGGCGGGCACGGTCAATATCTCGGGCAATACCGTCAGCAACAACACGGTGCCGGGCACGGGGGCATTCTACCTGATATCGGGCAGCGGCCCCACAACGCTCAACATCCTCAACAATCAGCTCAGCGGCAATACCAAAGGTGGCTCGACGGCCAGTACCAGCGGCACTATGTTCTGCATCAGTGCGGGCACGGCGGCCGTTACGGCCTCGGGCAACACCATCAGCAACAACCGCATTGTATCGAGCGGCACGAGCAGCTCCACCCTAAACGGGTACTACAACTTCAGCTCGCCGCCTTCGGAAACGGTGACCAACAACATCATCACCAACCTCTCGGTGGAGGGCAGCACGTCCTCGTCGACTTCGGCCATCAGTGGTATTCTGACCAACCCGGCCAGCACCACCACCAAGCTCGTCAGCCAGAACGTCATCGGCAATCTGAGTCTAGCGGTAGGCGGCACGGTGTACGGCATTCAGTCGATTGCCGGCAACTCGGTGAGCATTTCGCGCAACAAGATCTACGGCCTCTCCGCCGCCGCTACGGCCGGCACAGTGTATGGCCTGTTTCTGAGCACCGGCTCGGCCATTACGGCCAGCAACAACCTGATCGGCGACCTGACGGCCCCGACTTCCAGCGGCATGAATGCCGTGAGCGGGGTGTTCATCAACAGCGGCACCAACGTCAACCTGTACTACAACACGCTGTACCTGGCGGCGGTGTCGTCCTCGGCCACTTTTGGCACGTCGGGCATCTACGCGGCGTCCCTGGTGCCGGTAGTGGACCTGCGCAACAACCTGGTGGTGAACAACTCCACGCCGGGCAGCACGGGCGGCGCTACGGTGGCACTGCGCTACACGGCCGCGCCGGGCAGCAGCCTGGCTGGCACCACCAACAACAACATCTACTACGCCGGCACGCCCGGTGCGGCCAACCTGATTTACGCCGAGGGCACAACCACCCTGGCCAACCCGCAGCAGACGCTGGCCGCCTACCGCGCCTACGTGGCCGCGCGCGAGCAGAACTCGCTGACGGAAAACCCGACGTTTGTGAGCACCACCGGAACGGCTGCGGGCTTCCTGCATCTGAGTCCTTCCGTGCCCACGCAGGCGGAAAGCGCCGCTGCTCCCATCAGCGGCCTGACCGTGGACTACGACGGCGAAACCCGTGGGACGCTACCCGATATCGGGGCCGACGAGGGCACTTTTGTGCCGCTTGACATGAGCGTACCGGTCATCACCCTGACTCCCCTCAGCAACACGACCAGCACCGCCAACCGGACTCTGTCCGTCACGATTGTGGATGCCAGCGGGATTGCCACCGGCGCCAACGCCCCGCGGCTGTTTTTCCGCAAGGGCAACAGCGGCGCGTTCCAGAGCGTGACAGCCAGCAGCGTGAGCGGCGACGTGTACACGTTCACGTTTGATTTTGCCCTGGTGGGCGGCGTTTCGGGCTTCGATGCCATTCAGTACTACGTGGTGGCGCAGGATGCCAGCACCAACGCCAACGTGAGCAGCAACCCTGCGGGCGGCACGTTCACTACGGCGCCAACCAGCGTGTATCAGTTCCTGATTCAGGGCCAGCTCAGCGGCACCTACTACGTGGGCACGGGCACTTCGCCTGACCCCACCCGCACCTACGCCACCCTGACGGCGGCCACGCAGGCCTACAGCAACAACCTGCTGGCCGGCCCCGTGACGTTCCTGCTGCTGGATACCAGCTACGGCCCGGCTGAGACGTTCCCGATTCTGATTTCCAACAACACCACGGCTTCGGCCACCAACACGCTCACCATCAAACCCGTGTCCGGCCTCTCGACCAGCCTGACGGGCAGCAACGCCACGGCGCTGATTGCGCTGGTAGGCGCCGACTACGTAATACTTGACGGCAACAGCGGCGGCACCATTTCCGGCACCGACCCACGCCCCAGCCGCAACTGGACGCTGAGCAACACCAGCACGGCCACCACCAGCAACGGCATCGTGCTGACGGTACCCAACTCCGGTGCCGACAACGCCTCCAACAACACGTTCCGCAACCTGACGGTGAGCGGCAGCGGCGGCGCTACGGCGCAGGCCGGCATTCTGATGCTCTCCGCCACCACCAACACCGTCGGCAACGCCAACAACGTGGTGCAGAACAATGCGGTATCGGGCGCGACCTTCGGTATCTACTCGGTAGGCCCCAGCGCTACCGTGAAAAACACCGGCACCATCATCACCCAGAACGACATGACCGTGACGGGTACCGGTGCCATCGGGCGCTACGGCATCACCGGCCTGTTCGAGGACGGTATTCAGGTGACGCAGAACCGGGTGGATGGCATCAACTCGGCGGCTAGCGCCGACGTGTGGGGCATCAACCTGGGCTTCACTGGCATCACCAACAACGTGTATGCCGGCAACGAGGTAACCAACGCCACCATTGACCGCAACTATGTGGGCACGGTGCAGCAGACCAATACCTATTCGGCCGCCGGCATTGCGCTGGCCGCGGCCACGTCGGGCACGTCGGTTATCAGCAACAACATGGTGGCCGGCGTTTCGTCGAACGGCACGGCCGGCGACTTCGGGGCGGGCATCTTCTTGGGCGGCGGAACCGGCTCGACCACCCGGGTAGCCTTCAACTCAGTAAACATGAGCGGCACCCAGACCGGCGGCAACCAGCCCAACTTCGCGCTGGCAGTGGGCGGCACCACGCCTACCGTTGACATCCGCAACAACGTGCTGGCCATCACCCAGACCACGGGCACCGGCAAAAGCGTGGCCCTGGGCCTGGCCTACAGCAGCACCACCGGTGCCTACGCAGGCCTGACGTCTTCCAACAACGACTTCTTTGTGGGTTCGGGCGCTGCCTTCCTGGTAGGCCAGACCGGCGGCCTGGTGCCGGCAGGTATTGCCCGCACCACGCTGGCCGACCTCAACACCGAAACTGGCCAGGACAATCCGGCCACCTCGAAAACTGCCGATCCGCAGTTTGTTTCGGCCACGGACCTGCACAGCACCAGCGCGGCCCTCAACAACGCCGGCGTACCCGTAGCGGGTATCACGGTGGACTTCGATGGCCAGACCCGCGCGGCTAACACGCCCGACATCGGGGCCGACGAATTCGCGCTGCTCGACCTGGCCACGGCCGCTCTTACCGGCCCTACGGCCGGCGCCGGCTGCTACTCGGCCACGGAGGCCGTGTCCGTCACGATCCGCAACAACGCTGCTACCGCGCTGGACTTCGCCGTTACGCCGGCCACCATTACGGCTACCGTAACGGGCGGCGCCACGCCCCAGACCCTGACCGCCACGGTAAACACCGGCACGCTGGCTCCCGGCGCCTCACTGGTAGTGCCGGTTGGCACCGCCGACCTGTCGGCCGCTGGTACGTACTCGCTGACGGCCACGGTGGCCGTAACCGGCGACGAAAACGCCGCCAACAACACCCTGGCTACGCCGCTGAGCATCGTGAGCACGCCGCGCACGGTGGCCTTCTCGTACCCCGCCGGAACCATCTGCGCCAGCTCCACTGCTCCGGTGGCGGCCACGCTGGCCAGCGGTGCAGCTACGGGCGGCACGTTCAGCGCCCCTACCGGCCTGACCATTGACGCCACCACGGGCGCCATCACGCCTTCGTCCAGCACGCCCGGCACCTACACCGTGACCTACGCTGTTGCCGCCTCGGGCGCCTGCCCGGCAGTATCGGCCACGCAGTCGGTTACAATTACGCCGGCCGCCTCGGCTGCCTTCAGCTACAGCGCTGCCACGTTCTGCCAGAGCGGCACCAACCCGGTAGCTACCGTGACGGGCACCAGCGGCGGTACGTTCAGCGCTCCTACCGGCCTGAGCCTTGACGCTGCCACCGGTGCCATCAACCTGACGGCCTCGACACCCGGCACGTACACCGTGACGTACACGGCCGGCACCGCCTGCCCCGCCTCCGCCACGTTCAGCGTGACCATCACGGCTCCGGCCACGGCCGGCTTCAGCTACGCAGCCACCAGCTTCTGCGCCTCGCAGACCACTGCGGCCGCTGCTACGCTGGCCACGGGTGCCACGGCCGGCACATTCAGCTCCACTACGGGCCTGAGCATCAATGCCACCACGGGCGCCATCACGCCCAGCACCAGCACGCCCGGCACCTACACCGTGACCAACACGGTAGCGGCATCCGGCGGTTGCGCCGCGGCTACGGCCACGTTCAGCGTGACGATTACGGCGGCTCCGGTAGCGACGTTCAGCTACGCGAATGCTGCCTATTGCGCCGGCGCTACCGGCACGGCCGCGCCAACGCTGTCCACCGGCGCTACCGCTGGCACGTTCAGCGCCCCTACCGGCCTGACCATTAACGCCACCACCGGCGTTATCACGCCAGGCACTTCCACGGCTGGCACCTACGTTGTGACCAACACGGTGGCAGCTTCGGGCGCCTGCGCTGCTACTACGGCTACCTTCACGGTAACCATCAACGCCCGTCCGGCCCAGCCTACGGTGTCGCCGGTGTACAACGGGGCCACCACCACGCTCACCAGCTCCAGCGCTACGGGCAACCAGTGGTACCTCAACGGCACGCTGATTCCCGGCGCTACCAACCCCACGTACGTGGTGAACACCACGGCCCAGTTTGGCCAGTACACGGTGGTGGTAACCAACGCTGCCACGGGCTGCGCCTCGCTGCCCTCGGCCCCGCTGCTCGTCAACAGCAGCGTGAAGCCGCTGGCCGGCGCGGCCCTGAGCGTGTACCCCAACCCTACGCCCGACGGTAACCTGACCGTGGAGCTGCGCGGCTATACCAAAGCCACGGAGCTGCGTGTCTACAACGCCGTAGGCCAGCAGGTGCTGGAGCGTACGCTGTCGGGCCAGCCCGGCGTGCAGACCGCTACGCTGGATCTGCGCCAGCTGCCGGCCGGCGTCTACATCCTGCGTGCCCGCACCGAAGGTGGGCTTGATGTGCGCCGCATCACCAAGGAATAAGCCCGAGGCTTATAAACGCAACGAAAAGGGCCTTCCCAGTTGGGAAGGCCCTTTTTTGTGGCAGCTTCTGATGAGTAGCTGGATATAAGTATTGGGTAGTGAGAAGCTCAATAATCAGTACCTATGTCTGACTACCCGACGCTCAGTACTTGCTACTTATTCTCCTTCGTCGGGCAGAATCTGGACGTCCTGCACCAACACCATCTTCTCGATTTCGCGGCCACGGGGGGTATTGGCGAGGCCGCCGAGGGCGGTTTCCTTGTAGCGCGTTTCCATGCTCTGGCCCACTTCGCCGAGAGCCGCCACGCACTGGTCTACCGGAATGACGGGGTCGATGCCGGCAATGGCAATCTGGGCCGAGCTGAAAGCAATGGCGGCGGCCGAGGCGTTGCGCACCACGCAGGGCACCTCCACCAGCCCCGCCACCGGGTCGCACACCAGCCCCAGCATGCATTGGATGGTGACGGCGACGGCCGCAAACGTCTGATCGACGGTACCGCCCAGGCAGTAGACGATGGCGCCGCTGCCCATAGCCGCGGCCGAGCCGGTTTCGGCCTGGCAGCCGCCCACGGCGCCGGCCAGCGAGGCGTTCTGCTCGATGATGAGCGCCACGCCGGCCGCCACCAGCAGGCCTTCCAGAATCTGGCGGTCGGAGAGCTTATGCAGCTCCTGCAACGTCACGAGCACGCCGGGCAGGATGCCCGAAGCCCCAGCGGTGGGCGCGGCCACCACCCGGCCCATGCAGGAGTTCACCTCCTTGGCGCCCATGGCCCGCGTGACCAGCTGCTTAAACTCCGGCGACAGCACCGTAACGGGCGAGGCCGCAATCTTCTTCGCGCCGTTGTTGATCATGCCCGAGCGGGAAGTCATGTCCTGGGTGAGGCCGGTTTGCACGGCGTCGCGCATCACGTCGTAGGCCCGTTGCAGGCCGTCCCAGATCTGGTCTTCCGTGCGGCCTTTCTGCTCGATTTCGTAGGCCAGCACGGGTTGGTAGAGGGGCTCGCCGGTGGCGGCGCAGTGCGCACGCCAGGAGGCAAAATCAGTGAAAAGCAGCGACATGAGGGGGTGGAAATTAGGTGAGTAGGGCGACAACAGAACGTTACATAAGCGCCCTGCTAAAACCAAAAAAGCTGCTATATGGTGCAGCAGCTTTCCGGTTTATCTGGACTACGAACCTACGCAAAAGCCGGCCGAAAACTCACCTCATCTCTATTTCAGCTCCCATGTCCTTGACTTTCTTCTCCAGCCAACGGTACTCTTTCCCAACGCCTATCACGAATCCTTCACCAGGCATCACCAGCTTGGCGGCCAGGTCCTGTACCCAGTGGCCAATAGTTTCTGTCTTGGTCAGCTTTTTCTCAGGCAAGGGAGCCACTACCAGTACGTAGAGCGGCTTGTTGGCGAAATGCTGCACCTGCTTGCGAACCAGCCAGGCCTGCGCGATTCCGTATTCAGGAGTCGCTATTTCCCCTCTCAGAGCCTGTAGCTGCGTTTCCGTCAGCTCGTGCGCCAATAGGTGGTCGGCCGGCGTGATGGTTGCGCGTTCGGCCATGGCTTCATCCAGCAAATCGGCGTGGCGCAGCTGGCTGGCCCCCAGTTGCCGCACCTCTTCGCGGTTGCCGAGGCGCTGGTGGTAGGCTTCCTGCAGCGCCAGGCCCGGAGCCACATACGTCGGATCACGCTCCATAGCCTCCGTGAGCCACGCCAGCCCGGCGGCATCGTCGAGATTGACCAGGATGCGGCCTACCGAGAAGCGGGCGGCGGTGCCCCAGGTGGCATCCTCAATCAATGCCTGAAACAGCGGCAGCGACTCCGCCGCCCCTACGTGGTCTTCCGTCAGATCGGCCAGTTCCCAGGCCTGGTCGGGGGGCAGGGTTTCGCCGGCGGCTTGTTGGTCGCGCAGTTGCTGCAGGCGCACGCGCTGCTGCTGCAACACGGCGTGCCGCTCCTGCCACACGGCCGCCCGATCAGCCGCCCAGGCGGCATCCAGTTGGGCCGCCAGCTGTGGCAGGCTGCTGCCCAGCCAGGCTTCGGCCGCGGAAACTTCCGGCAACGGTGGCACGCTGGGCTTTTCGCCTAAGGCATTCAGCCTTTCCCCTAGGCTGGGGTGCGTGCTGAATAAGTCGGGGTCGGCCTCGTAGGCATTGGCCAGCGCCTTCTGCTCGTCGGCTTCGGGCAGGCGGCTGGTTTTTGCCAGCGGCAACAGACGGCTAATGGCGTCACTTGGCGGCGTGGGTCGCTCGGCCAGCGAAGCCGTGAGCACATCCCAGTGCAACTTATCAAGAGCGGCGTCGCGGGTGACGAGGGCGCAGAGGGCTTCGGCAATGGCGGCCGGGCTGGTGAGCTGCGCGGCAGCGGCATCGGCGGCAAACTCATCGGTGCGCCGCACGGGGTGCGACCAGGCATTGAAGCGCGGCACGTACCACGTTGTGAAACGGGAGAAAATAGTGCGGCCGGCCTGCTGTTCCATCTGCTCGATCAGCTGGCTCCAGGTCTGGCTCACCCGGTATATCCACGCCCCAAACCGGCCATGGCCTCCGCGCAAATGTCCGAGCTCGTGTCCCACCACCGCGGCAGCCTGCGTTGGCGAAAGGGCCTGCAGCAGCGGCAACCCTACCAGCACATAGTTGCGCGGCCACCCAAAGATGCCCAGCCGGGGCACCTGCACCGCGGCGGCGTTGAAGTCGGAAGTGAGCAGCACCCGATGCACCCGGGGGGCTTTCAGGGTCTGCGTCTGCTGCTCCAGCAATGTCAGGAGTGGGGCTGCTTCGGTGGCCGTGAGCGGCAATCCTTCCGGCGCCTCAAACTTCACCCACAAGGAGCGCACCACCCGCCACGCAAACACGCCCAGCACTATCAGCACTTTCCAGATGAGCCCAACGGCTTTGGTGAACAGGGCCAGGGCGGCCACGGCCCCCATCAGCCCGACGGTGCCCAGCAGAAGCAACAGGATGAAGCCGTAGCCCAGCAGCGCCCACAGCCACACGCGCCGACGGTAAGCAGCCGGGTCGGCTTCCGCCAACGGGCTGAGCTGGCCCAGCCGGGCCAGAAATTGTTCACGAGTCATACAGCACTACATAAATAGAGGCCGGAAAAAGCGGTTTTTCAACCCTTTCCCCGGCCTCTAAACTATGGTGGCTGCGGCAATTATCCTATCCGGCCGGAGCTGATTCTTTGGCCTCACTCACCAGCTTGATGCTGGCCGAGTTGATGCACAGGCGCAGGCCGGAGGGCGGCGGGCCATCGGGGAAAACGTGGCCCTGGTGGGCGTCGCAGACGTTGCAGAGCACTTCCACGCGGGTCATGCCGTAGCTGGTGTCTTTCTTGTAGCGGATGGCGCTTTCGTCGACGGGCTGCGTGAAGCTGGGCCAGCCGGTGCCGCTTTCGAACTTGGTGCGCGAGTCGTAGAGTGGGGTGCCGCAGCACACGCAGGCGTAGAGGCCGGCTTCGTGGGCTTCGCAGTATTCGCCGGTGAAGGCCCGCTCGGTGCCGTGCTCCCGCGTAACGTGGTACTGCTCGGCGGTGAGCTGCTGCCGCCACTCGGCATCGGTTTTTTCTACCCGTCGGGGCGGGGTGGGGCTGCCGTGGTTGGCCAGCCGGATTACATCATTCCATGTTTGCATATCGCGAAGTGTTAATCGGGGATGGAGCGGTAAATCGCCCGAATAGCAAACGCACCAGCGGGCCGGGAAGTTTTCCGGCCGGGTTTTTACAGCTGCCCAAATGCTTCCTCTATCGACCAGCGCCGCCACTGCCGGCGGGCGAAGGCTAAAAAAGCAGGCGGGGCCGACCGGAATTCCCGTTCGGTTTCATAGCGCCCGTCCAGCAGTTCGTAGTGTGCCTCCAGTCGGGCCGGCGGAATCGTATCCAGACAGCAGGCTATGAGTGGCACCCGCTGGGCAGCCGGTACAGAATCGTACTGCACCACTGAATAGCCGCGCAGGGCGTATTTGGCCGCTCCTTCGCGTAGGATCAGCTTTTGCTGGGCCGGGCTCACGTCGCTGCGGCAGACTAGCCGATATAGCAAGGTGGTTTCCGTTTGGCCATCAGCATCCAGGTCGGTGATGGCCGTGGCCCCGGGCACCGGGCCCAGCCAGGTATCGAACGCACACCGCTCCACGGCGTCCTGCAGCCGCCAGAGCTCCTGCCAGTTTCCGGCACGCTGCACAAACTGGCGGGCGTACAGGCTCACCGACTTTGTGTCGTTGGGGTCATCCGCACGGGCGGGCACCGTGCGTGCCGCAGTGCGCGCAACAACCAGCAGGTTTCGGCCATTGGCATCTGTCCACTGTTTCAGCTCCAGCACCTGGCCCGGCACACGAGGTACGCCGGCTGGCATTTGCGCAGGTGGCAGACTGACTACGGCGGCCGAATCGAAGGCCGCGGCCGATGTGGCGGCAGGCAGCGGCCCGTTTGAATCGGGCGGGCTGAGTGCCGTGTTACTGCCGGGAGCGGAGGTGTCTGGATCGGAGGAGCAGGCAGCCAGCGCTACCGCCGCCAGCCAGAGAAGTCGACGCATACTGTATCTGAGAAAGCCGGTTGTAAGTATAGGCATTGTATGAAACTCCTCACCGCCGCCCAGACCCGGGCCCTCGACCAGGCCACCGTTGAAGCGCAAGGCATTACCTCCCTGGAACTGATGGAGCGCGCGGCCACGGCCTGCACCCTCTGGCTGCTCGACGAGCTGCAGCTGGCCTTCAGCACCGAAATCCACGTGCTGTGCGGGCCCGGCAACAACGGCGGCGACGGGCTGGCCGTGGCGCGGCAGCTGCACACGGCAGGCTACGCGCCGCAGGTCTGGCTGCTGCCCGCCGACAAGCACTCCGCCGACTTCCTGCTCAACCGGCAGCAACTGCCCCAAGCCATCCGCTGCCAGGAACTGAGCGCCCGCCGGCTGCCGATGCTACCGGCTGGGGCGCTGGTGCTGGATGCGCTGTTCGGGACAGGGCTTACGCGGCCGCTGGAAGGTTTGCCGGCAACGATCGTGAAGCATTTGAACCAGACGGAGGCTACCGTGGTGGCTGTGGATATGCCCTCGGGCCTGCTCGCCGACTCGCCCCAACCTGCTGGCTCGGCCATTGTGCGGGCCCACCACACGCTCAGCTTCGAGCTGCCAAAACTGGCGTTTTTGATGCCGCGAAACGCGGATTTTGTGGGCGAGTGGACGGTATTGCCCATCGGGCTGGACCAGTCGTTTATCCACAACACAGATGTGGATAACTATTTTGTGGATGCCGCTTCGCTGGCGGGCCGGCTGCCGCGGCGGGCGCGGTTTTCGCACAAAGGTACTTTCGGGCACGCGCTGCTGCTGGCCGGCAGCTACGGCAAGCTGGGCGCAGCCGTGCTGGCCGCCCGGGCCTGCCTGCGCGGCGGCGTGGGCCTGCTCACGGTCCGGACGCCAGCCGTGGGCTATACCGTGCTGCAAATGTCGGTTCCAGAAGCCATGGCCCTCCCCGACCCGAGCCACGACTTCGTGACCGAGCTACCGGAGCTACAGCCCTACGCCGCCGTGGCAATGGGGCCCGGCCTGGGCCAGGAGGTGTCTTCGGCGGAGGTGCTGCGGCAGCTGCTCCGGCAGGCCGGCAGCCGGCGGGCGCTGGTGCTCGATGCCGACGCCCTCAACCTGCTGAGCACGCACCGCGAGCTGCTGGGCAAGCTGCCGCCCGACACCGTCCTCACGCCTCACCTTAAGGAGTTTGAGCGGCTGACCGGCGAGCCGGCCCGCGACGACTACCACCGCCTGGAGCAGCTGCGCGCCTTCTGCCGGGAACACCGCTGCTACTGCGTGCTCAAAGGTGCCTACACCGCCCTAGGCACCCCGCACGGCCCAATGTATTTCAACAGCACCGGCAACCCCGGCATGTCCACCGGCGGCAGCGGCGACGTGCTGACCGGCCTGCTGCTGGCCCTGCGCGCCGACCAGCGCCTCTCGCCCCTGGATGCAGCCCTGCTGGCCGTGTACGCCCACGGCCGCGCCGGCGACCTAGCCGCTGCCGAAACCGGCGAGGCCGGCCTGATTGCCGGCGACCTAGTGCAGTTTATCGGGCCGGCGCTACGGGAGCTGGAGGGCTGAGTGGGAATTATTTGGTAGTGAGTACTCAGTGGCAAGAATCCAGCAGCGGGAAGCCGAATCCAACTAATGTTCTGATTATCAAAATCTTTATTCCTACCACATACTCACCACTCCCTACTAGATACTCACTACCAATGCGGCCAGAAACTGCAGGAGCATAACGCCGTCGGTGAGTAGGGCGAAATAGTAGTCGGGGCGGGATTCGTGGGCGTGCCAGATGACGGCGGCCCCGGCCACGGAGGGCAGCGCCAGCACCAGTACCTGCCCTGCCAACATTTGGGGCAGCGGCCAGGCGTTGGCCGCCACCAGCGCCGCCAGCGCCAGATACTTGGTGGCCGGCACCCCCAGCACGCCCGGAAATGTGAGGGTGCCCATCAGGCGGTCCTTGGTATGGTCGCGGATGTCGAACACGAGCGCCAGCGCCAGCACGAACAGGAATCGCCGGGCAAACAGAGCCAGCACCGCCGGCTCGGCCAGCGGCCGCCCCAGGTACAGCGCCGGAATCCAGACGGTGACGCCCGCCCACACATAGGCAATCAGGAACACCTTAAGCAGCGGCAGGTCGCGGAGGGCGCGCCAGCGGCCATGGCGCCTGACCAGCGGCAGCGAATAGAGCCCCGAAATGAGGGCCAAGTGCACCAGAAACGGGGTAAGTGGCCGCAGGCGGTCATCGGCCAGAAACAGTACGCCGGCCACCGCTCCGGCTACCAGGGCCACGGCCGCCAGTGGCCAGCGGTGGCGCCGCATCCAGCGCTTGCGGCCCGACACGCCCGGGTGCTGACTGTGCTTGTAGGGCAGCACGCTGTCGAGGTTGTAGAGGCACAACGTGGCCGCGAAAATGAGCACCCCCAGCCGCCCCGGAATATGCACCCGCCAGAACAGAAACGTGGCCCACATCAGCCCCAGCGCCGCCGCCGAAAGCCAGGCGCTGCTATAAAGCACGGCATCGAGCGGGCGCCGCAGACGCCGCCCCACCGACAGCAGAAACCCGGGTATTGCGCGCGCAACGGACATAACAAGTGGTCAGGGAAACGGCAAGATACGCCTGCCAGCCCACACCAGCCGACACGCAACAGCCCCCGGCGCCAGAACCTGACGACCGGGGGCTGCTGATAAACCCGCAAGGGAGGCGGAAGGCTAGCTCAGGGCTTCCTTCACGTCCTTCTCGTCCGCAGGGTTGCCTTTTGGGAAGGTTTCGTTGTAGAGCTTGATGCTTTCCTCGATGATGCGGTAGGCATCTTCGCGGCCCATGAAACGCTCTACGCTCACGTGCTTGTGCTCCAGGGCTTTGTAGTCCTCGAAGAAGCGCTGCATCTCGTTGAGCGTGTGCGGGGGCAGGTCGGCTAGGTCGTTGTAGTGGTTCACGGAAATATCGTGGGCGGCCACGGCAATGATTTTGTCGTCTTCCTCGTCGCCGTCAATCATCTGCATCACGCCGATAACCTTGGCCTCCACCAGGCACATGGGCACGATGTCCACCGAGCACAGCACCAGAATATCCAGCGGGTCGTTGTCGTCGCAGTAGGTTTTCGGAATAAAGCCGTAGGCGGCCGGATAGTGCACGGCGGAGAACAGCACCCGGTCCAGCTTCAGCAGGCCGCTGGTTTTGTCCAGCTCGTACTTGCCTTTAGAGCCTTTCGGGATTTCAATGATGCCGTTTACCACTTTCGGAGCGTCGTCGCCGCGCTCCACATCGTGCCAGGGATTAAAATGAGCCATTATCAGGTTGTTCGTTATTCGTTGTTTGTTTTTCGTGTTTAGTAGGGGACGTTTCGGCTTGGCGTCATTTCCCGGCGGCTATACGCAACCGCAAGACGAACAACCAGAAACGAAATCCCCTTTTATCGGCCCAGCACGGCCTGCAGGGGCGTGCCGGTATTGCCGTTCGGCTCCTGAATGTGGAGCCAGCTGGCCAGCGTGGACGCAATATCGGTGATTTTGGCGGGGTGGCTCGACTCGCCGTGTTTCACGCGCCAGCCCCAGAACACCAGCGGCACGTGGGTGTCGTAGTTGTTGAGCGAGCCGTGGGTGGTGCCTTTGCTCACGGGGTAGCTGTACGACTCCAGCCAGCCCGGCTGCAGCACTACCATTACGTCGCCGCTGCGCTTGGGGTAGAAGCCGTTTTCCAGGTACATCAGCATCCCGCTTTCCCAGTGCGACTTCTGCAGATCGTCGGCCGTGATGGCGCGGTTGACGCCGGCCAGCTGGCTGGCAATGTCCACCACCTCATCCTGCACTACGCGCAGGTTCAGCTTCTTCTCGGCGATGAGCGGGCGGTTGAGGTACACCTGCTGGTTTTCGTAGCTGAGCACCCACTGGCCGGCCCCGTGCCGGCGCACCAGTTGCTGCTGAATGGAATCCTGCATCAGGCGCGGGCCCACCGAGCCGCCGGGCAGGTGGTGGTCGGCCAGGAAACCGGGCGAGTGCGCGGCGGCGTGGTCGGCGGAGAGGAACACCAGCGCCTGGCCCTTGCCCACGGTCCGGTCGAGGTAGTCGAGCAGGCGAGCCAGGTCCTGGTCGAGGCGCAGGTAGGTGTCTTCGGTTTCAATGGCATTCACCCCGAACTGGTGCCCCACGTAGTCGGTGCTGCTGAAGCTCAGGGCTAGGAAATCGGTCTGGCCGCGCTGGCCCAGCTGCTCGGCGCGCACGGCTTCCAGGGCAAAGTCCAGGGTGAGCGAGTTGCCGAAGGGCGTGCTCCGGATCAGGTCGAGGTTGCGGGCCGGGGCGGTTTTCTCGCCTTCCGCCTTGAGGGCGCCCTTCACCGGCGCGGGCAGCGCCCCGCTCAGCTGCGGCAGGTTGTGCGGAAACACCGGCTTGGCTTCGCCCTTGAACGTCGCCTCCCAGGCCACGTCGTCGGGCGAGCTTTCGGTGTACTGCCCGATGGGCAACAGCGTTTCCCAGGGCTTATCCAGGTACTGGGCGGCGCGGTTCTCGGCGTTGAACTTCGTCACCCACTCGGGCAGCGTGTTCTGGTAGAAGGTGCTGGTGATGAAGGCCCCGTTGGCGCCGTCGTACCAGTAGGCGCCGTTGGCGGCGTGGCCGGCCGGCAGAATCGAGCCCCGGTCTTTGATGCAGACTCCAATCACCTTGCTCTGGAAATTGGTGGCCAGCCGCAGCTCGTCGGTGATGGTGCTCGTGAGCATATGGCGCGGGCTCTGCTGCCCGGCGGCAGCCGTGCCGCCTACCGGCTGCACAGTTTTGTCCTCGGTGACGTAGGTGCCGCGGCCGGTTTCGCGCTCAAACCAGTTGTTGCCCACGATGCCGTGGAACGAAGGCGTGGTGCCGGTGTAGATGCTGGCGTGGCCCGGGCCGGTGTAGGTGGGCACGTAGTTGTAGTGGGTGTTTTCGTAGCTGAACCCCTCGCCCAGCAGCCGCCGGAAGCCGCCGCTGCCGTACTTGCTCCAGTAGCGGTAGAGGTAGTCGTAGCGCATCTGGTCCACCACAATGCCCACGACCAGCTTAGGGCGGGCCAGCGTGGCGGATTTTTTCTGCCCAACGGCAGACCCCGCCAGCGTGGCGGCCAGCAACAATAACAGGCTCTTTTTCAAATCGAGAAGCAGTTAGAAACCCACGACGAAACCGCCGCCCGCCGAAGCGGCCCCAAAGATAGAGGCCGCCGGCCGGAATTGCTTCACCGGCACCTAAATCGTGCGCGGGCCGGCGGCGTCCGTATACGCTGCTCTATCACTGGTATTATTTCCCGCTGCCATGCCTACGCCTGCCCTCCCCTACGCCCTGCTCTTCGACATGGACGGCGTGCTCATCGACAACACGCCCGAGCAGGCCCGAGCCTTCCAGCTGCTCTTCCGTGACCTGGGCCTCACCACCAACGCCCGCCGACTGCTGCGCCGCCTCAACGGCATGCCGGCCTCCGAGATTCTGGCTACGGTCTTCACCAATCCCGTCCCGAAGAAGCAGCTCGAAGAATACGCCGCCCAGCGCGAGCTGCTCTACCGGGTGCTTTACTGGAACAAGCGCCGCGAGGTGGCCGGCCTCACCGCGTTTCTGCAGGCCGCCCGCGCTGCCGGCTTCCGCATCGGCCTGGGCACCGGCTCCGGCGAGGACACCATCGGCTACATCCTCGACCACCTGGGCCTACGCCGCTACTTCGATGTGATAGTAGGCAAGGACGACGTGCAGCACGGCAAGCCCCACCCCGACACCTACCTCACCACGGCCCGCAAGCTCGGCATCCCGCCCGAGCGGTGCGTGGTGCTAGAAGATGCCGTACTGGGCGAACAGGCCGCCTACCGGGCCGGCATGCGCTGCGTGGCCGTGGGCACCTCCCTCAAAGCCGCCGACTTTCAGGCGCCATTAGCCTACATCAAGGATTTCACGGAGCTGACGCCCGAGCACCTGCTGGAGCTGCTGGAACAGCACCCCGACGCGCCGAAGCCCCGCAAGCCCTAGCCGCTTCTCTCCCCAGACCCATGTAGAGACGCGCCCCTTCGTGTCTTCCCGTTGCTGACGTTGTTCCCCGCTCCCACCCCGGCGGCCCGGATGCCGAAACCCCGGGCGGCGCACCCCTACACGCGAAGAGCCCCGGCGCCAGGCGCCGGGGCTCTTGTGTTTACCGCATCCGTCGGCTACTCCAGCACGAGGCGCGTGGCCTGCGCACCGGTGCGCACCACGTACACGCCCAGCGGCTGCCCGGCGGGCAACACCAAGCGGGCCGTGCCGGTGGCGTCGGCGGTGGCCGTCAGCACCAGGCGGCCCACGGCGTCATAGAGCTGCACGGGGGCGTGGGCGGCGGCTCCGCGCAGCGTGGCTGCCCCCGTGGTGGGGTTGGGAGCCAGCGTCAGGCGCGTGGGGGCCGCGTTGCTCAGGGCCACGGCGCGCACCGGCGAGTAGCTGAACGTGCCGTCCTGGTCGAGCTGCTGCAGGCGGTAGTAGAGCACCGGCACGCCGGCTGGCAGCTGCTGGTCGAGCAGGCTGTAGGTGCGGGGCGTGGCGCTGGTGCCCGCGGCGGGCACCGTGCCCACCGTCCGGAACGTCACGCCGTCGAGGCTGCGCTCCACCCCGAAGGCGGCGCTGTTCACTTCCGTGGCCGTCGTCCAGGCCAGGCGCACAACTTGCGGGCCGGTGGCCGTGGCCGTGAAGGCAGTCAACTCCACGGGCAGCGGCGTCGCCGTGGTGATGGTGTTGGAGAACGTGCCCTCATCGGCCAACGGGGCTGCCAGAGCCCGCACGCGGTAGTAGTAGGTGCTGGCCGTGTTGGCCAGGCCCGTTACGGTGTAGCTGGTGGCCGGGGCCGCCACCGTGAAAGGCGAGCCAGCCACAGGCGCCGTGAAGGTGGCGTTGGTGGCCACGTCCAGCACATAGCTGGTGACGGTGCCCACGGCCGGGGCCGTCCAGGTGGCCGTGAAGCTGTTGGGCTGGCGGTTGGTGGCAGCCGTGGCGATAGGCACTACCATCGCCAGGCTCCCCACGTAGTTGCTGGTGGTGTTGCCGCTGGCCAGCGCGAAGCCGGTGAGCGTGGCAGGCTGGGCACTCGCCAGGTCGTAGAGCGTAGTCAGGCCCGTATTGTTGCCCGTGCTGGCCGTGGCCGGCGTGCCCTGGTCGAAGTTCAGGTACTCCACCAGCCCGGCTTCCGGCAGCCCGGCGGGCACCGTGCGCATGTCGTTCTGGATCTGGGCGGCCGTGCGCACCGCGTTGTACACGCGCACCTCGTCCAATTTGCCGCGGTAGAACTCAGTATAGCCCGGCTGGCTGCCCAGCGTGAGCGGATTGGTGTTGGTGGTTACCGCGCCGGACTGGATGCTGCCGGTGGCGACATTCGGCACCTCTTCCCCATCCAGATAGAGGCGCACGGTGGTGCCATCGTAGGTGGCGGCCAGGTGGTGCCAGCGGCCCAGCTTGCTTGGGCCGTACGGGATGGTGTACTGGCTCCAGCCGCCGCCGCGGTGCAGCCACAGCCGCACGCTGGCCCAGGTGTCGTCGGTGCGCGGGAAGATGTAGCCGGTGTTTTGCGCCTGCGACGACTTGCACACCACGTTCTGCGTGGCGTTGCCTGTGCCCACCGGGTTGATCCAGGCCTCGATGGTGAAGGCCGTAGTCAGGTTCAGGGCCGGGGCAGACGGGATGCTCACCACATCGTTGGTGCCGTCGAAGGCCAGCGCGTTGCCGGGCGCAGCCAGCACCTGGAAGGCCACGCTGTTGCTGGTGCCGTTGGCCGTGCTCAGGCTTATGGTGCCGCTGGCCGCCGCCGTTACGGGCACCCGCACCACCAAGCTGCTGCCCGTGTTGCTGATGATGCCGGACAGCGCGTCGGCGCCGTTGATTGTCAGGGCCGTGGGGCTGCTCAGGTCACTGCCCGTGAGCGTAAGGGCCTGGCCCAGCCCCACGGGCGTGCCCGAGGGAGCCAGGAGCACCGGCGCCGACGGGACATAGGTAACGCTGTATGCGTTGCTGGCCGAGTTCAGGGTGTTGTTGGCATCCTGCGCTACGCCGGCCGCCAGGCTCACCGTGGTGGCGGTGCCGGGCGTAGTGGGTGTTACGGTAAAGGAATAAGGCCCCGCGCCGCTGCCGCTAAAGCTGCCGGCAGTCACACTGCCGTTGCCCACGGTCAGGTCGGTGGCGGTGAAGCTGGTGCCTACGCTCTGCGAGAAGCTCACCGAGAACGGAATCGGCGTGGTAGCGGTGGTACCGCCCGTGGCGGCGGCCGTGCTACTGACGGTGGCCGTCAGGGCCGGGGCCGTCACGCTGAACGAAGCCGAGGTGAAGGTATCGTACGTGGGAATGTTGTTGGGCTGGATGCTGCCCACGAACACGTCGTTGACGAACACGTTCAGGCGCTGGTCGAGCGAGGTGTAGTTGCGCTGGATGGTCCGGAAGTTGATCTGGTAGTTGCCCGTAGGCACGGCCAGGTTTTGCGAGATGGCCATATCGTTGTTTTGCAGCAGCGCTACCGCGCCGCCGTCAATAGCCGTCGAGCCGAAGGCGCTGTTGTTGCGCGACACGCCACTCCCCGCACCGGTAAACGTCCAGGGCGTGGCTATCACCCCCTGCGTCTGATACAGAAAGGTGTTAGCCGCTACGTTGTTGGTTTCGAAGCTGCCGTTCTGCAGGCCGTTGGGCACCACAGTGGCAGTGCCGTTTTGCACCACCTGCACCGCGTCCACGAAGGCCGTCACGTCGGAGTTGCCGCTGGCGCTGCCCACCGACTGAATGCGCAGGGTGGGGGCCGCCGCGAAGCTCTTGGAGATGGTGTATACCTCGCCGGCGGTGTAGGGCACGTTCGCAATCGTGGGCGTGGTGCCTGCGCTGTTGGCCACGTCCAGGCGCAGCGTGCCGTTGCCCGTGCCCGTGTTCACGTTGACGGTGTAGGTAGTGCCCGAGCCGCTGGTGCTGACCACGCTGGCCCCACTGATGCCGGTGGTCGTCACACTGAAGTTGCTGACCGTTACGCCGGTCACGCTGGTGCTAAACACCACCCGGTACTGCACCGTGCTCACCGCCGTGGGCGACAGCGCCAGCCGCGTCACGGAGCTTACGGTGGCCGTGGGCTGCTGGTAAGTAAGCGCGTACGCCGCAGGCGCGGCCGTGTTGCCGTTGCCGGCCGCGTCCTGGGCCACGTTGGCGGGTACGGCTACTGTGGTAGCGGTGCCGCCGGCGGCGGGCGTCACCGTGAAGGTGTACGTGGTGCCGGGGCTGGTGCCGTTCACCACGTTGCCCGTGATGGAGCCGTTGGTCACGGTCACGTCGCCGGCCACGAAGCCGCTCACGTTTTCCGCGAAGGTCACTGTGAACGGAATGGGCGTGGTAGTGGTGGTGCTGCCGCTGGCGCCCGCCGTGCTGCTGATGACCACGGCGGGGCGCGTCTTGTCGATGGTATACTGCTCGCCGCCCGTGAAGGGCACGTTGCTTACCGTGGGCGAAATGCCGGTGCTGTTGGTCAGATCCAGCCGCAGCGTGCCGTCTCCCGTGCCCGTATTAACCGTCACGGTGTAGGTAGTGCCCGAGCCGGCCAGGCTGCTGATGGTAGCGCCGCTGACAGCGCCAGTCGTCGTGACACTGAAATTGCTGGTGGATATCCCCGACACGGCGTTGGCAAACGTCACAGTGAAGCTCACCTGGCTGGCGTTGGCGGGATTGATGGTGCCGGCCCGCACGATGGACGTGACGGTGGTGGCGGTGCTGAACGTCTGCACCGTGCCGTAGCTGGTGCCCGCGCTGTTGGTGGCGTAGGCCCGCACGTAGTAGGTGGTGCCGGCCGTGAGCCCCGTTATGGTTTCAGAGAAGTTGCCTGTGCCCGTGCCGTTGGCGTCCTGCGTTACACCGGTGCCGCCGAGGGCGGGCGTGGTGTTGGTGGTGCTGTACACCACGCCGCGCGCCGACACGGCCGCGCCGCCGTCGGCCGTGGCGTTGCCGCCCAGCACGGCGCTGGTGCCCGTAATGGTACCGGCCGCCGCCGTCGTGACGGTGGGTGCCACGGCCGCCTCATTGGTGGCCACGCCGTTGTAGCTCACGGTGGCGCTGCCCGCTACTAGGGAGCTGCCCGCGCCACCCGCGAGCGAAAAGCGCGAGATACCCGTGCTGCCCGTGACCGCGCCGTCGCCGACGTAGATAGCGCCGTTCGGCACGTCTACCCGCAACGACCGGGGGTTGGCGAAGGTAGTGGCCGAGTTGCCCGAGGCCAGCACCGTTTGGTTGGTGCCATCCAGGTTGATGCTGGCCAGCTGGTCGTTGGCGGGCGTATTGCTGCTCTGCACCCAGTAGAGCTTGGCACCGGCCACTTGTAGACCGTTGATGCTGGCACCCGGTACCCCGGCCACTAGCGTAGTGGGCGACGCGCCGGTGAGCGTGAAGGTGCGAATGCCGGTGGTGGCGGCGTTGGCTCCGTCCCCGACGTAGATGAGGCCGTTAGCGGCATCCACCCACAGCGACCGGGGGTTGTCGAAGCTGGCGGCGCCCGAGGCCAGCACCGTCAGGCCGGTGCCATCGGTGTTTATCACGCACAGCTTATCGTCGGCGGCGGTGTTACTGCTTTGCACCCAGTACACTTTGGAGCCTACCACCTGCACGGCGTTGATGCCATAGGCAGTGCTGCCCGCTACCAGGGTGTTGAGGTAAGTGCCGCTCAGCGAGAAGCGCGAGATGCCCGTGCTGCCGGTGGCGGCCCCATCGCCTACGTAGAGGGTGCTGGTGGGCACGTCCACCCACAGGGCACTAGGATTCTGGAAGGTAGTGGCGGAGTTGCCCGAAGCCAGCGCGGCGGCGCCGCTGCCGGTGAGGGTACTGCTGGCCAGCTGGTCGTCGGCGGCCGTGGTACTGCTCTGTACCCAGTAGAGCCGGGTGGCCGCCGTCTGGGCGCGGGCCGGGCCGGCGCTCAGCAGCAGCAGCCCCGCCAGCAATGGCAGCAGCCGGCCGCGAAATGCAGAATAGAAAGAAAGCATAGAAGAAAGAAAACTGATGAAAGATACCCAGTCCGCCTGCCCGCGCTGCTTAGCTCCGCACCGGGTAATAGCCGTTCACGCAGATATAGTAGGTCATGGCCAGGTGGGGCGGCATGTTGAGGTAGGGTAGGCTGCTGCCGGCGGGACTGATGGCAGCCGAGTTGGCGATAGCGCCGCCGGCGGTATTAAAGCTGTTCACCAGCAGGTTTTCGCCCCCGGCGGTCTGGCCGGTGGCGGCGGCCGGAAAGTTGCCGCTGGCCGTGGCCGTGGTGGCTGCCCCGGCCGCCACGTTCAGCCAGTGGGTGTGCGTGGGCAGATTACCAGCGGTCAGCGTGACCGTCTCGGTGCCGCCCGCCTGGCCGACGTTGTAGTTGGATAAGCCCGGCCCCTGGCCCGCGCCCATCGGCACCCGCCCGCGCAGGTCGGGCAATGCGAAGTTATCTCGGCCGTTGCCGCCATAGGTGGGGCCAATGACGGAGAATAGCGCCGTGTATTGATTAATCGGCAACAATTGCCCGTTGCAGGGCAGGTAGTTCTGAAGCTGCCAGTTGGAGCCGGCGAACAGGATGATTTGCCCAATATAGTCCCCGTCGGGCCCCTGCACCCCGAGGGTACCACGGGTGCCGCGGGCGGCGGCGGCGGGGCCGGCCATGATGCCCAGGCCCAGGGCGGCGCCCAGCTTTTTCAGCCAGCCGCGGCGTTCCTGGTTGGCCGAAGCCGGGGTGAGCGGCGCGGAAGCTGCGTTCAGGGTTTTGGGAGTAGCGTTCAGACGCATAAGTAGAAAAAGGAAAAAGTGGAAAGTGATAAAGTCAGAAGAGAAAAGCAGCAGGGTGGCGGCCTACGCCACGGCGGCAGCCCCGCTCCTACCGGTGCTGCGCCTGCCAGCTGCCGGAGCCTCGGCCAATGCGCCAAGCGCCGCCAAACCGGGCAGCTTGCAGGCCGGCAGGGCGGGCCGGGCAGACGAAACCGGGGCTGCCAACAGCGGCTAGGGGCTGTACCAGCCGGCTAGCCCGGCCGAAGCGGGCCGGGCTAGGCCGGTCCCGGGAGACAATCCGTTGAAAAGCAGGAAATAGATCGCCGCCTCCGGCAGGTAAGCTCCCGGCAAGAGCAGTGGAAAAGATTAGCCAATACGCAGTATGCAAAGAAGATATCCCAGCAAAGATACCGGGCAGCAGACAGTTTATCCTATGATTACTACAACAACTTCAACAATTATTTTTACGTAGCCGCCGCCCCTGCCGGCTGCCTCCCGGCTGTGGCCGGCGCAGGCCAGCTGGGAAGGGCGGCCTCCGGCTGGCGGCTTGCTTGCCGGGCCACGGCGGCCGCCGCCCTCTGCCCCACCAGCCAACAAAAAGCCCCGCCCCAAACGGGGCGGGGCCAGGGCCGGGGGGCGTGCCTCCCCTACTGCACCAAGCGGCTCAGCACCTCGGTGTAGGGCTGCTGGTCGGTGTCGCCGCCCACGGCGGCCACTTTGCAGTACACCCGGTCGGCGGTTTTGCAGGCCGTGAGCAGGGCGTCGCCGTCGCGCACCACCACCGTCAGCCACTGGTTGTCGGGCTTGGTGGCGTCGAGGGTGTAGAGGTACTTGAGGGCCACGGCGTAGGGCGGGCGCTTGGCCTTGGCGCAGAGCGTGCCGGGCTGGGGGCCGTCGGTGAGCTGAAACTTGCCGGGCACTTCCAGCACGGTGTGCCGCTCGCGCTCCTTGCTCAGGGGCAGGCCGGTGCTGAGCAGCGCGGCCTCGTCGGTAGGGAACAGGCCGTTAGCCATGCTGGCCACGGCCCCCAGGCTCTGGTTGAGGACGACGCGCAGCTGGGCCAGCTCGGCGGTTTGGGTGGGCGTCGGGTGCAGCACGCTGGCCGCCGTCTGGTAGGGCGTCAGAGCGTCCTGCAGGGCATCGGTCTGGGGCTTGGCATTGGGGTAGCGGGAGTTGCCGGCCATATTGGTCAGGCAGTTCTGGGCCAGCGGGCCAATGTCCATATTGGGCAAGTTATCGAAATTGGTAATTAGTCGGCGGGTTGCCATATGGTAAGCGAGGTAAACGGTGGAGGATAGAAAACACGGCCCGCAGGCCCCGGCGCACCTGCGTTCTTGGCCACCATACCGCGCCCCGGTGACGGCCACCACCATTTCGGACGCGTCCGAAACGATAGGCCCGAAACAATAGGCCGGCGCAGCGTAGAGACGCAACCCTTCGCGTCTCCTGTTCGCTCGACCAGAGCCGCCGGGCTATACCAACCTCAGCAACGACGAGACGCGAAGGGTCGCGCCGCAACACCCGGTGGTGCGCGCCGTTGGGACGGTGTAGAGATGCGACCCTTGGCTGATAGGAGGCCCCGCCAGGCACAAAAAAAGCCCCGCGACCAACCGGTCACGGGGCTTTTCTGTAAAACGACTCGTCTTACCGGCTGGCAGCCAGGGCTTCCGCACCACCCACGATTTCGAGAATCTCGGTGGTAATGGCGGCCTGACGCGTCCGGTTGTAGGTCAGCTTCAGCGACTTGAGCAGCTCACCGGCATTTTCGGTGGCCTTCTCCATTGCCGTCATGCGGGCGCCGTGCTCCGAAGCGTTGCTTTCCAGTACAGCTTTATACAGCTGCACCTTCAGCGACTGAGGAATCAGGGTCTGCACGATTTCCTCTTTCGAGGGCTCGAAGATGTAATCCACGTTCGAGGTCTGCACGGCGGTCGGGTTAGGCTCGGCTGGCACCAGCGGCAGCAGCTGCTCCGTCCGGATGATCTGCGTGGCCACGTTGCGGAACTCGTTGTAGACCATCACCACCTCGTCGTATTGGCCGGCCCGGAAGCCGTCCATGGCCTGCTCGGCCGCTTCGCGCACCGTGTCAAACGACAGCTTGCCGAACACGTGCGTGTAGTTGCCTACCACTGCCCCACGGCGGCTGAAGTAGTCGTGCGACTTCTTGCCGATAGCCATGTAGGCGACGTTGCCGGCGGCGGCCTGCGCGGCGTAGCGCTCCTGTACCAGGGCATTCACGCCCTTGAACACGTTGCTGTTGAACGCACCGGCCAGGCCGCGGTCCGAGGTAATGGCAATCACCAGTACCCGGCTCACCTCGCGCTGCTCGGCGTATTCGCTCACCACGTCGTCGCCGACCTGGGCCGTCAGATTCGTCAGGATGCTGTTGAGCCGCTGCGCGTAGGGGCGCATACGCAGGATGTTGTCCTGCGCCCGCCGCAGCTTAGCCGCCGCCACCATTTTCATGGCTTTGGTGATCTGCTGCGTGCTTTGCACCGATACGATGCGGTTACGGACTTCTTTTAAGCTAGCCATTCTCGTGAAAATGAGTTGTCAGTTGCTAGTTGTCGGTTGTCAGTTTTAGTGAAGCGGCCTTGCGGCACCTTCTTCCTGACAACTGACAACCAACAACTGACAACTAATGAATTACTTCGAAGCGTATACCGCCGACAGGTCTTTGGCAACCTGGCGGATGGCGCCGGTGATGGTGTCGTCGAGCTTACCAGCTTTCAGACCCTGCAGCACCTCGGGGTGGCGGGTGTTGAGTACCTGCACAAACTCCTTCTCAAACTCGCGCACCTTATTTACGGGCACCTGGTCGAGCAGACCGTTGGTAGCGGCGTAGATAACGGCCACCTGATCTTCCACGCGCTGGGGCGAGAACTGGGGCTGCTTCAGGATTTCGAGGTTACGACGGCCACGCTCGATGGTGAGCTTGGTCGAGGCATCGAGGTCGGAGCCGAACTTGGCGAAGGCTTCCAGTTCGCGGAACTGGGCCTGATCGAGCTTCAGCGTACCAGCCACTTTCTTCATCGACTTGATCTGGGCGTTACCACCCACGCGCGATACCGAGATACCTACGTTGATAGCAGGGCGGATACCGGAGTTGAACAAGTTGGTTTCGAGGAAGATCTGGCCGTCCGTAATCGAAATTACGTTGGTTGGGATGTACGCCGAAACGTCACCGGCCTGGGTTTCGATGAGTGGAAGAGCGGTCAGCGAGCCACCACCTTTCACCAAGTGCTTGATGCTGTCCGGCAGATCGTTCATGTCCTTGGCGATGGTATCGGAAGCGTTGATCTTCGCGGCACGCTCCAGCAGGCGGCTGTGCAGGTAGAACACGTCACCAGGGTATGCCTCACGTCCGGGAGGACGACGCAGCAGCAGCGACACCTCGCGGTAGGCCACAGCCTGCTTCGACAAGTCATCGTACACTACCAGAGCCGGACGGCCCGTGTCGCGGAAGAACTCGCCGATGGCGGCACCCGTGAAGGGCGCGAAGAACTGCATCGGAGCGGGGTCAGAGGCCGAAGCTGAAACCACTACGGTGTAGTCCATAGCACCACCCTTGGTCAGGGCGTTTACTACCTGGGCCACGGTGGAGGCTTTCTGGCCTACGGCTACGTAGATGCAGAAAACCGGCTCGCCGCGCTCATAGAACTCGCGCTGGTTGAGGATGGTGTCAATAGCTACCGTCGACTTACCCGTCTGACGGTCACCGATGATCAGCTCGCGCTGGCCACGGCCAATCGGAATCATGGCGTCGATAGCCTTAATACCGGTCTGCATCGGCTCCGTTACGGGCTGACGGAAGATTACACCGGGTGCTTTGCGCTCCAGGGGCATATCGTAGGTCTGGCCCTGGATAGGGCCGCGGCCGTCGATGGGCTGGCCCAGCGTGTTTACCACGCGGCCCACGATGCCCTCGCCTACCTGAATGGAGGCAATCTTATTGGTGCGGCGCACCGTGGCGCCCTCGCGGATTTCGCTGTAGTCGCCGAGCATTACGGCACCTACGTTGTCTTCTTCAAGGTTGAGCACCAAGGCCTGCAGGCCGTTTTCAAATTCGAGCAATTCCCCCGACTGGGCTTTGCCCAGGCCGTAGATGCGGGCTACACCGTCGCCAACCTGCAATACCGTACCAACCTCTTCGAGTTCGGCTTCGGTTTTGAAGTTGGACAACTGCTCCCGCAGAATGGCGGATACTTCATCCGGACGTACTTCTGCCATGTGGATTATAGTTGAGATTGGTAGGGGTTCTTCGAGAATTCGGTGCGCAGCTTGCGCAACCGGAAGCTCACAGAGTCGTCGAGGAGCCGGTCGCCGACGCGCAGCACGAAGCCGCCAATCAGCGAAGCGTCCACCTTCTCGGTGAGGGTCACCTGCTGGAGGCCGGTCTGCTGGCGAACCAGCGACTCCAGCTCCGTGCGCAGGGCCGGCGTCAGCGGCATAGCCGTCGTGACTTCGGCCAGCTGCACACCGCGCAGGCTGTTGTATTGGGTCAGAAACTCGGCACCAATAAATTCCAGCGCGCTTTCGCGGTTTTTCTGGGTGACGATGGTGAAGAACTTCTCGGTGAGGTTCGACACCTTGCCCCCGAATACGGCGCGCAGGATGGCCAGCTTCTTGTCGTGCTTGACGATGGGGTTGCGCAGCAACAGGCGCAGGTCGCGGCTCTCGGTCAACGTCTTGTTGAACAAGTCCATGTCGTCCTTCACCTGCTCCAGCGTACCCTGCTCCTCGGCCAAATCGAGCAACGACTTGGCATAGCGGGAGGCAACTCGTAGTTCAGACATTGCTTGTAGTATTGAGTAGTTGGTAGTAAGTATTAAGACAGGTTGGCTTGGGGCATCCCCAATCTCACTACTTAATACTGAATACTCGCTACTAATTCAGGTTTACTTCCTTCAGGTACGAGTCGACGAGCTGCTGCTGGGCGGGCTGGTCGGCCAGCTCACGGCGCAGGATACGCTCGGCAATATCAATCGACAGCTTGGCGGCGGTGTTTTTCACCTCGGCCAGGGCGGCGTTTTTCTCGTTCTGAATGGCTTCGCGGGCCTGCACAATCATGCGGCCGCCTTCTTCCGTCGCCTTGGTCTTGGCCGTCTCGATGAGCTGGTTGGACACTTCAGTGGCTTCCTTCAGAATACGGTCGCGCTCCATGCGGGCGTCGGCCAGCAGCTTTTCGTTGCCGGCTTTGAGCTGCTGCATTTCGAGCTTGGCCTGGTCGGCCATGCGCAGGGCATCATCGATGGAGCTTTCCCGCTCTTTCAACGAGCTCAGGATGGGCTTCCAGGCAAACGCGCGCAGCAAGAGCAGCACGATGCCGAAAATCACCAGCTGCCAAAAGATAAGGCCTAATTCGGGCGTTACAATTTGCATGAGGGAGTAGAGAAATCAGTAGTGAATCCGTAAAATCCGGGCCGCAACGATGATGCAGCCATAACACAGCTGCTCAGCCGGCCAGCCCGGAAAAACCAAGACAGCCCGCTACGCCGTGCGCTGAAGCGACGCGCGCAGCGGGCTGCTCGTGTACTACCTCTATCCCTAGAGTTTGAACGAAATCAGCAGGCAGACTACTACTGCGAACAGGGCCAGACCCTCGATCAGAGCAGCTACGATCAGCATGGCAGTCTGAATTTTGCCCGAAGCCTCTGGCTGACGGCCGATGGCTTCCATAGCCTGACCACCGATGCGGCCAATACCCAGGCCTGCACCCAGAGCAACCAGACCAGCACCGATAGCGGCACCAAATACAGCCAGACCAGCGGCGTTAGCAATCTGCAACAACAGAGAAAGAAGCATAAAAAAAGGTTTGGGGGAAGTGAGAAACAAAAAAATCAGAAAAAACGAACGCGGGTGAGCTTAATGGGTGTGGGCCGTGTCGGCACCGTCGCCGCCGCCCATCTGGTAGTCGGCATCGTGGTGCTCTTCCACTGCGCCACCAATGTACATGGCCGTCAGCAGCGTGAAGATGTAGGCCTGCAGAATGGCAACCAGCAGCTCCAGCATGTTGATGAACAAACCGAAGGCCAGCGTTACGGGAGCTACGCCCACGCTGCCAAAGATGAAGATGAGCGAGATAAAGCTCAGGATTACGATGTGGCCGGCCGTGATGTTGGCGAACAGACGCACCATCAGCGAGAACGGCTTTACCACAATACCAATCAGTTCCACCGGAATCATGATGGGCAGCAGGGCCTTTGGTACGCCGGGCGTAGCGAAGATGTGGTGCCAGTAGTTTTTGTTGGAGCTGAACAGGGTGATGAGCAGCGTCAGGACGGCCAGGGTGAGCGTAACGGCGATGTTGCCGGTGAGGTTGGCGCCACCGGGCATCAGGCCCATCAGGTTGTTGAACCAGATGAAGAAGAACACGGTGAGCAGGTACGGCATGTAGCGCTCATACTTCGGGCCGATGGACTTCTTGGCTACTTCGTCGCGGATGAACACGATAACCGGCTCGAAGAACGACTGAATGCCTTTGGGGGCGCCGGTGCCGCGCTTGGCATAGCCGCGGGCTACGGCCGTGAACACCAGCAGCAGCAGCACAGCGCTCAGCATCAGCGAAGCCACGTTTTTGGTAATGGAGAAATCGTATACCTTGCTGCCGTCTTCCGACTCGAGGTGCTCGTGCTCCAGCTTCAGGCCGTCGTACACTTTGCCTTCAGCCAGCTGCGACGACGAGAATACGCTCAGGCCGTGGCCGGCGCGGTAAGCAATAACGGGCAGCGGAATGGTGAGGTGCTTGCCCTGGGCTTCGTCGCCGATAGTAGCGAAATGCCACTCGTGCGAATCGCCGATGTGGTGCAGAATCATCTCGCCGGGACTAAACGCCTCCTTATCGGTGGCCTCCACAGTTGTTGCCGCAGGCTCGTTGGCGTGAGCAGCAACTGAGAGGAAGCAGAAGAGAGCTACAAGTAAGCGCTTCATTCAGAACGGTTTAGGGTTTTGATGGCAAAATACTTATTTCGCCGATTCACCCGGTTTTGAAAACGGGCGCAAGTTACTCAGAACGGCCCAGACTTCAAATCCGGCAAAGAGAAAATACAAGACAAAGAAACTTCCTACGAATGCCCACTGCCCGTTGCCTTCGCGGCGGCCTCCCGTAAGCAGGTACACCAGCACCAAGCCCGCCGACAGCAGCATGCGCGCTACCATCGAGCCGAAATAGGCTCCCATGAAGTGGTTGGGGTTGGCCCGGACCAGCCGCGCCGTGAACCAATAGATAAGGGCTGTGAGTGCCGCGAAAAACCCCAGCAGATATGGCGCCAGCGGATGCACGACGGCAGTGCCGTAGCGGGCATTCAGCAGGTAGAGCGTGCCGTAGAGCAGCAAAACCAGCAGCAGCAGCAGGCGGAAAAAGCGGAGCAACGCGGGGGGATTTAGAGGATGGGGCCGCAAAGGTACGGCGCCCGCGGCTACCAACCACGCATTCAGCGTATTTTCGCTGCCGGCCGGACCGCGCACCCGCGGGCAGCTACTTCTCCGATACCTCCCGGATGACCAGATACATGGCGACAAACACGCCGAACAGGGTGAGCCCCACCGTCCCCCACGGCTCACTGCCGTAGCGCCCATCCAGCCAGACGCCCAGCCAGGTACACAGGCCGATGGTGGCCAGCATCTGAAAGCCGACGCCCATAAAACGGGCAAAATTGCCCCCGGGGGGCATGGGGGGAGTGGGAGTATCGGGCATGACGGGGCGGGTTGGGAGTGGCGAAGGTAACCGAATACGGGCTGGAACGGGTGTACGCAAACCGCTCCTTCGGCAGATACCGGCGCGGCTGGGAAAAAGGCGTAATTTTACCCAACGTGCGTCGTTATGACCTCTGCATTGCGCCAAAGCTGAACATTCCGGCTGGTTTTGCGCGTTGGCGTATTCGTAAGCTATGCTCCCGACATCTGTGTTGACTTCTTCTCCGGTTTTTCGTCTGTTTTCCGGCTCTGTGGCCGCTTTGGTGGTAGTAGCAGGCGTGGGGGGCTGCGCTTCTGAGCGGCGCGGCGTTGTAGGCCACGCCTACGACAACGTGGTAGCGCGCGACAATGGCTACTTCCTGGCCCGTGAGAAAATGCGCGAAACGGAAGACAAGCTGTACAAGGCCCGCCTGAACGACTACAACCGCGTGCTGCCGCTGTTCCCGACGATGGACGAGGCCGCCGCCAAGGCCATTACGGCCGATATGGACGAGGTAGTGAAGAAGGCCTCGCTGCCGATTCAGTACCGCTCGGCTTCCGACTGGACCGACGATGCCTACATCCTCATCGGCAAGAGCCGCTTCTATAAGATGGAGTATGAGGATGCGGCCAAGACATTTAAGTATGTCAACAGCATCAGCAAGGATGCCGATGCCAAGCACGAGGCCCTGATCTGGCTGATGCGCACGTTTGTGGCCACCAAGGAGCTGGAAAACGCCAAAGCTGTATCGGACCTACTGGACAAGGAGGAAGGCCGCGAGGCCAACGCCAAGGAGCTGTTTCTGACGCGGGCCGATTACTACCTGAAAGTGGGGGAGCCAGCCAAGGCGATTGAGAACCTGGAAAAGGCCATTCCGCTGATTGAACCGAAAAACGAACGGTCGCGCACGCGCTATATCCTGGCGCAGCTCTACCAGGAGCAGGGCGACGATAAGAAGGCCTACGCCGAGCTCAACCAGATTCTGAAGAAGAACCCGCCCTACGAGTTGGATTTCTTCGCCAAGCTGATGCTGGGGCAGGTTTCGGACCTCAACAACAACGACAAGGCCCGGCTGGACAAGTACTTCGCCAAGCTGCTTAAGGACTCCAAGAACAAGGAGTACCTCGACAAAATCTACTACGAGATGGCGCGGCTCGACTACCGGCAGAAGCGCTACCCGGAGGCGCTGGGGCTGCTGCAGAAGTCGGCGCGGGCTGCTACCAGCAACCAGGCCCAGAAGTCGTACACCTACCTGCTGGCTGGCCGCATCTATTATGAGAACCTGCAGAAGTACCGCTTGGCGGCCGCCTACTACGACAGCACAGTGCAGAACCTGCCCAAAGAGGCCATCGGCTACGCGGCCACGGCCGAGCGGGCGGCCATCCTGAAGGACTTTGCCACGCAGTACACCATCATTGAAACCCAGGACAGCCTGCAGGCGCTAGCCCGGCTGGACACCAGCGCCCTGCGCACCCGCCTTGTGGCCTACGCCGATGCCGAGCTAACCACCCGCCGCAAGGCCGCCGAAGCCGCCGCGGCCCGGCAGGAGCTGGCCAGCCGCCGCCAGACGGCCACCGGCCCCAGCTCCTCCCGCGACCTGCAGACCGGCCTCGACCCGGCCGACTTCATTGAGGGCAGCACGGGCGCGAAGTGGTACTTCGACAACCCGACGGCCCTGAGCACGGCCCGCGCCGACTTTATCCGGAAGTGGGGCGACCGGCCGCTGCAGGACAACTGGCGCTTCGTGAGCGTGGCCAGCTCGTCGCCGGTGGCGGCGCGCAACGGTGGGGCGCCCGTGAATACGGTGGGGGCCGGCAGCACCAACGTCACGGCCGGCGCCACCACGGCGCTGGGCAAGGTGGCCGACGACCCGGAAGCGCAGCAACGGGCGCTGGTGGCCCAGTACCGGCAAAACATTCCGCTCACGAGTGAGCAGCTGAAGACCTCAAACAGCCAGGTGGAAGAAGCCCTGTTTGCGCTGGGCGGCATCTACAACCAGCAGCTACGGGAGCCCGTGCCGGCCGCCCAGACCTACGAGAAGCTGCTGGAGCGCTACACGGCCAGCAAGCACCTGCCGGAAACCTATTACAGCCTGTACCTGATTTACAAGGAGCAAAACGAGCTAGCCAAAGCTGAAGTGTACGCCCAGCGGCTCCGCCAGGAGTTTCCGACCTCGGCCTACGCCCGGCTGGCCGCCGACCCCGAGTATCTGCGCCGCACCTCGCTGGTAAATGCGCAGGTGGTGGTGAAGGTGGATTCGGCGTTTGCGCTCTACAAGGAACAGGAGTTCAAGAAGTCGTCGGCGGTGCTGGCGCGCACCACCAAGCAGTTTCCGGAGTCCGACCTCAACGACCGGATAGCCTACCTGCGCGCCCTGATTGCGCTACGCACCCAGCCGCCGCTGGTGGCCCGGGCCACGCTGGAGAAGTTCGCCACCGACTACGCCTCCTCGCCGCTGGCCACCGAGGCCCGCACGCTGCTAGGCTCCTACAAAAAGTATGAGGCTGGCGAAATCGTGGGGGCACTGGCTTCCACGCAGAAGCCCGATGTGTCTATGTTCCGGCCCGGCGAGGTAAACAACCGCATGCGGATCCTGTACGGCGAAAACGAAACCCCGGCGCCCCGCCCAGCGCCCGCACCAGCCACCAAGCAGCCCGCCCCGACGGATTCCAGCCCTAAAACGGCACCAACCACCAGCACTTCTCCCGCAGCTACGGCTCCGGCCACCACTCCGGCGGCTCCGGCCACTACTCCAGCCACGCCAACGCCAGCCACGGATTCGGCGGCGGCCGCCAAACCGGCAGCGCCGGCCATGGACCCGGCCAAGGCGGCACGCATGGCGGCGGCGCAGGCGCGGGCCCGCGGCAAGAAAGTACCGAAAGCTGCCCCGGCTACCACAACGCCGGCTACGGCCCCCTCTCCTACTCCGGCAGCACCTGCTACCAGCAATCCGGCTTCCCCGGCGCCTGCTTCTACCACTCCGGCCACTTCAACTGCGCCAGCGCCTGCTACCCCGGCGCCGGCAGCGCCAGCTCCGGCGGCCCCTGCTTCGCCGTATACTGCCAATGCTGTAGCCGGCCATGCCGTAGTGCTCGTTTTCCCGAAAGGGGCCGCTGCTCTGAAAGACCTGCAGACGCAGCTCAGCACTTACAACGGCCGCTTCTACCGCGCCAACAACCTACAGGTGCAGCAGCAGCCCCTCGGCGACTCGCTGGAGCTGGTGGTGGTGCAAGGCCTGGTGGGCGCCAAAGTGGCCCAGAGCTACGGCCTGAAGCTGCGCGGCCCCCAGTCGCCGCTCAGCAAGCTGCGCGGCGCGGGTTACCAAACCCTCATCATTGGTATTGATAATCTGCCGCTGCTGCTCCAGCGCCGCGACGTAGAAGAATATCAGCGCTTCTACCAGCAGACGTACCGTTAACATGAATTAAGAATTAGAAATGAGGAATTGGTAATTGCCTTACGAGCTGCAGAAATACGCAATGCAGCCAGTGAGTCAGTTGCCAATTCCTCATTACTAATCCTTAATTACTAATTAAGAAAAATGGCTTACCCCGCCACCAAGACCAAAACTACCTCCCGCAAACCCCAACACCCGGGCCGGTTCACGGGCCTGGCCCGCACCATGTGGCTGCTATTTGGCGCCGGCGTAGTGGGCATGCTGCTGTTCGTATTTGCCGTCAGCATCAACTTTCTGAACCTGTTTGGGCAGATGCCCAACCTGAAGACGCTGGAGAGCCCCCGCAGTGAGCTGGCCTCAGAAGTGTACTCGGCCGATGGCGTGCTGATGGGCAAGTATTTCCGCGAAAACCGCACGCCAGTGGCCTACGAAGAGCTGGCCCAGACCACGATTGATGCCCTGATTGCCACCGAGGATGCCCGCTTCGAGGAACACTCCGGCATCGACCCCAAAGCCCTGGCGCGCGTGGCATCTGGCGTCGTGCGCGGCGGCAAGAACGGCGGCGGCTCCACGCTCAGCCAGCAGCTGGCCAAGATGTTGTTCCGCACCCGCGAAGACCTCAACAACGGCCGCCTCAACGAAGCGCCGCTGCTGGGCATGGTCATCACCAAAACCAAGGAGTGGATTCTGGCTGTGCGCCTGGAGCGCAACTACACCAAGCGCGAAATCCTGCGCATGTACCTTAACACGGCCGATTTTGGCTCCAATGCTTTCGGCATCAACGTAGCGGCCAAAACCTTCTTCAACAAAAAGCCGCGGGTGCTGACGCTCGAAGAGTCGGCGCTGCTGGTGGGGCTGGTGAACGGGCCGTCGTGGTTCAACCCGGTGCGTAACCCGGAACGCTCCAAAAAGCGCCGCGACTGGGTGCTGAGCCAGATGAGCAAGTACCAGTACATCGACGAGCCGACGTACGCCGCCACCATCCAGAAGCCCATCAAGCTGGACTACAAGGTGGAAAACCAGAACGAGGGCATTGCGCCCTACTTCCGTACCGAGCTCAGCAAAACCCTGCGCGACTGGGCCAAGGAAACCGACCACGACCTGTACTCCGACGGCCTGAAAATCTACACCACGATTGACTCGCGGATGCAGAAGTACGCCGAGTCAGCCGTGGCCGAGCACATGAAGCTGCAGCAGAAGTGGTTCGACCAGCACTGGAAAGGCCAGCAGCCCTGGCGCGACGAAAACGGCCGCCTGATTCCCAACTTCCTGAGCTCGTCCATCAAGCGCACGGCCCGTTACCAGTCGCTCAACGCCCGCTTCGAGGGCAACAAGGATTCCATCAAGTACTATCTCAACAAGAAGTACAAGATGAAGGTGTTCACTTGGCAGGGCGGCGAGAAGGAAGTGAATATGTCGCCGATGGACTCGCTGGCTTACTACAAGCGCCTGCTGCACGCCGGGTTTATGGCCATGAACCCACTCAACGGCCAGATTAAGGCCTGGGTGGGCGGCATCAACTACAAGTACATCAAATACGACCACGTGAAGCAGGGCAAGCGCCAGCCGGGCTCCACGTTCAAGCCGTTCGTGTACGTGGCCGCTATCGACCAGGGCTACTCGCCCTGCTACCAGCGCCCCGACGTGGCTACCACCTTCCCGGCCGAACGCGGCCGGCCCGCCTACACGCCCCGCAACTTCGAGGGCTCGTTCTCGGGCCGCACCTTCACGCTGCGGCAGGCACTGGCCCGCTCCATGAACTCCATCACGGCGTGGCTGGTGCAGAAGCTGGGCCCCGACGTGGTGGCCAGCTATGCCAAGCGCATGGGCATCACCTCCCCTATTGATGCCGTGCCGGCCATTGGCTTCGGCTCCTCTGACGTGAGCATCTACGAGCTGACCGGCGCCTACAGCACCTTCGTGAACAAGGGCGTCTGGACCGCGCCCATCATGGTGACGCGCATCGAAGACAAAAACGGCAACGTGCTGCGCGAGTTCGTGGCTCAGACCCGCGAAGCCCTCACGGAGCAAACTGCCTATCTGATGACCTACATGCTGCGCGGCGCCACCGAGGAACAGGGCGGCACCAGCATCATTTTGAAGGGCGGCTTCAAGTTTCCGTACGAGATGGGCGCCAAAACCGGCACCACCTCCAACTACTCCGATGGCTGGTTTATGGGCCTCACGCCCGACTTGGTATGCGGCATGTGGGTGGGCGGCGAAGACCGCAGCATTCACTTCCGCACCGGGGCCTACGGGCAGGGCTCACGCCTGGCGCTGCCGCTCTACGGCACGTTCATGAAGAAGGTGTACGCCGACAAAAGCATCGGCATCAACACCGGCCCGTTCCCCAAGCCCAGCAAGCCGCTGGACGTCGAAATCGACTGCTCGCGCTACTACAACGGCGCTACTCAGCGCGACACTATCCCCTACGACCAGAAGCTCAACCAGGTAGAGCTCGGCGACTTGAGCGAGGAGGATATCTAAATCACAGATATTGCAGCTTAGGTTGATTACGCAGATTTTTCACAAACCTGACCGGATAAACCGGTCAGGTTTTTTGTTGTGTTTAATGCGCTGCTACTTGCAGGATGCAGCGCATTGCCTTGCTGCCGTATGTTTCCGTACGTATACCGCCCCTGCTGACCGAGCACAGAAATCAGCGAAATCACGTCAATCAGCGCAAATCAGCGATTCATGGCTGCCAAAGAACATCTACAGGAACAGATCCGCCAGCTCCCGCACCGCCCGGGCGTGTACAAGTATTTCGGCGACGAGGATACCATTATCTACGTGGGTAAGGCCATTGACCTGCGCAAGCGTGTCAGCAGCTACTTCACCAAGCAGGACCACAACAAGAAGACCCAGCAGCTGGTCAAGAACATCAAGCGCATCGAATTCACCATCGTGGATTCTGAGTCCGACGCGTTTTTGCTGGAAAACAACCTCATCAAGCAGCACCAGCCCAAGTACAACATCCTGCTCAAAGACGGCAAGACGTATCCGTACCTGCTGCTGACCAACGAGCGGTTTCCGCGCCTGATTCCGACCCGCAACAAGCGCCCCGGCGACGGCCGCTACTACGGCCCCTACGCCAACGTGACGGGCATGAACCTGCTGCTGGAGCTGATCAGGGCGCTGTATCCGCTGCGCACCTGCACCTACAACCTCTCGCCCGAAAACGTGGAGGCCGGCAAATTCAAGCCCTGCTTGGAGTTTCACCTCGGCAACTGTAAAGCGCCCTGCGTGGCCAAGGAAGACGAGGAAACCTACAACGGCTACATCCAGCAGATCCGCCAGATCCTCAACGGCGACCTGCGCCTGCCCAAGCAGTACTTCCGCGATAAAATGACCCAGGCGGCGCAGGAAATGCAGTACGAGCTGGCCCACCAGTTCAAAATCAAGCTTGACCGCCTCGACGAATTCCAAAGCAAAAGTACTATCGTCAACGCCTCTCTGTCCAACATCGACGTGTTCAGCATAGCCTCCACAGAGAAGCTGGCCTTCATCAACTACCTCAAGGTGATGAATGGCTCCATCATCCTGACTCAGTCGGTGGAGGTGCACAAGAAGCTCGATGAGCCCGACGACGAAATCCTAGCCCCCATGATTATGCAGATGCGGGAGGAGTTTGAGAGCCAGAGCAAGGAAATTCTGACTAACGTAGCCATACCCGCATTGCCGTTGCCGGGCGTCGTCATTGCCCAGCCCCAAATCGGCGACAAACGCAAGCTCCTGGAGCTCAGCATCAAGAACGTACTGTACCTGCGCAAGGAGAAGGAAAGCATGAACGACCGGAGCAAAGACCTCAACGAGGTGCGCATCATGGAAACCATCCGCAAGGATTTGCGCCTTACGGAGCTGCCCAAGCACATCGAATGCTTCGACAACTCCAACTTCCAGGGCGACAACCCGGTGGCCGCCATGGTGTGTTTCCGCAACGCCAAGCCCAGCAAGAAAGACTACCGCCACTACCACATCAAAACCGTGGTGGGCCCCAACGACTTCGACTCCATGTACGAAGTGGTGTCGCGCCGCTACCGCCGCCTCGTGGATGAAGGCGCCAGCCTGCCGCAGCTGGTTATCGTAGACGGTGGCAAAGGGCAGCTCAGCATGGCCGTAAAGGCCCTGAAAGACCTGAACCTCTGGGGCCAAATGGCCGTCATTGGCATCGCCAAGCGCCTCGAGGAAATCTACGTCCCCAACGACCCGCTCCCGCTTTACATCGATAAGAAGAGCGAGTCCCTGCGCCTGTTCCAGCGCATGCGCGACGAAGTGCACCGCTTCGGTATCACGTTCCACCGCAGCCGCCGCGACGCCGCCACGCTCAAAACCGAGCTGACCGACGTGAAAGGCCTCGGCCCCGTCACGGCAGATAAGCTGCTGACCAAGTTCAAGTCCGTAAAGAAAATCAAGGAGCTAACAGAAGCGCAGCTAGTTGAGGAAGTAGGCAAAGCCAAAACCCGCATCCTGCTCATGTACTTCAGCGAGCAGGAAACGCCAACCCCCGCCGCCGAATAGCTCGGTTTCACGAAGCGCAACAATCAACGAAAAAGCCCCAACCAGCAAACTGGTTGGGGCTTTTCTGTACAAAGCGAATCGACTACAAAATCTGTGTAATCCGATAAATCCGGCTAAATCCGTGATTTAGAAAGACCACAGGTTGTACTCGTACTCGATGAGGTCGGAAGCCGCCTGCTGCGAAGCAAGGATACCCTGTTGCTGACCGCCATAGATTTCGTCCAGACGAGCATCATTCGGGTTGGACACCTTCACGATGTACGAGTTGAACAGCCACAGCTCAAATGCATCAGCGAGGTTCTTGTGCTGGGCATCGTTCTGCGAGTTAAACCAGATGGCTTTGTCCGGATTATTGCGGAACACCTTCACCAGGTCGCTGTACTTGAACGTACCGATGGGCTTTTCAATGCCCGAGGCATTGGAGCTCAGCGTGGAAGGCACCAGCAGCGTGATGGTCTTGATATCGTGATACATCCGCGACCGTTTCTTGTCGAAGATCATATCCTCCTTCAGTTCCATCTGATACAAGTCCTTATAGCGGTACTCGTAGCTTGGCGGCGCAACAGGCTTCTTGGCAACAGGCTTTGCGCCCTTTTTCTTCGGTGCAGCGCCCCAGTCGTCACCCGTATCCTCAGAGAAGCCAGCAGCGCGTTCTTCGTCGCTCAGGCCAGCATTCGATTCGGCATACGACATATTCGACGTTACCTCGTTGCCGGTGAAGGTCGTGGTCAGCGAATCGTTGCGATAGGCTACCAGCTCACCGCGCTTCACGGCTTCGATGATAACCCGGCTGATTTCTTTACCCTCCGAGAACATGGGCTTGTTCTGCTTCTCGCGCAGATCCACGGCCCGCCAGATGGTCTTGCGGAACATGATATCCGAGTTCGGGATCGGACGGTACGAGCCATTGCTGCTCGCGGTGGTGGCTTGTTCCTGAGCCGAAGCCGCCCCCGAAAGGGTGAGGCCGGCAGCCAAGACAGCGAAAGAGAGAACCTTGTTCATAATGCGTGAAAGCGAATCGCCCCTTTTTAGTTCACCAACTACAGCTTACAGCAACGGCACGTTGAACTGCTTCGACACGTTTACCTGCTCGGTGTTGCCCTGGAAGTTCATGCGCTGAACTTCTTTCACTTCGATGTACAGACGGTCGCCTTCGCGGGCCGAGTTTACTACGTCGTTCAGGCTAACGTCAGGACCGTTGACCGTGCGCGTCGGCATAGCCGGACGCTTACCACGTACCAGCGTTACTTCGTAGCGCGTTACCCGGTAACGAGCATCTTCGGGCAGGAACGTAGCGAAACCAGCATCCGGAACGGCCTTCAGGCTCATGTTGCGCACAGCCGTGATAGGCGTGCCTTGCTTTTCGTTTGCCTCGCGGCCACCAACGATGCACTTAATCTCCGGCTTTGGAATCGGGCGAACTTGGAAAGTCTGCGAGCCGATTGGGTTGCCGCCGCTGCTTACGCTCAGGGTTACTTCGCGCGAGTTTGGCACCAGCGTTACTTCGCCCTTAGCCGAACCTTTGATGGTAGAAGCACCCGAAGCCGAGAAGCTTGGATCGTACTGGGCACCCAGGGCAGGAACCTGTACGCTCAGCTTGTTGCCGCACTTGAAATACAGCGCCTGCACCGAAGCCGACTGGATCTGCATTACAGGCTTGGTTACGGTGTAAGGAACCGTCACTTTAAACGTGGTGTCGCGGCCGTTCTGCTTAAAGCGGATAGTACCGGTCCACTGCGCCTTGGCGTTGCCAGCGGCGTCAAAAGAACCCGGACGAGCCGTGAATTCCACTTTGCCTTTGCCGGTAGAAGCATCAACCGAAAGAGGCGAGCCGTTCAGGGTCATGGTAGGACGCAAGCCCGTAGCCGAAGCCGTCAGGAACAGTTCTGCCTTGTACTTAGTGCCAGCAGCTACCGTGTTCGACTCAGCGGAGGCGAAAGCGCCTACTTTGTCGAATACGATGATGTTGCCACCTACTTTAGCCGATTGTGCAGCCAGAGCATCCGACTCGTACTTCAATACTTCGGTTTCTTTCTGCGACAACGTAGCCAAAGCAGCTACCAGCGGCGTGTTCTCGAAGTTCAACTCGGCGAAGTTCTTGGAGCGCTGCTCCGGATCAGTCACCATCTTGTCGTCCTTGGCATCGAGAGCCAGCGGCTCGGCACCGGGTACAAACGTCTTGATGTAAGAAGAATACTCGTTGAGTTTGTTCTTCATCTCATAGGCTGCACCGTCTTTTTTGCCGCCGAGCATGGTGATGGCCACCTTGTCTTCGGCGCTCATGTTTTTGTACTCGTTCTTGCCTTTGGTGTTTTCCGTGGCCGTTACGAGTTTGTCGCGTACACCGCGCAGATAATCAATCATCTGCTTGGTACGCTCCCGAATTTCTTCGCTCTGCTTCAGAACGGCAACGTCGGCGGCAGTATTGCGGTTTTTTTCAACCTGGGCTGCAATGCCTTTAACCGTGCCATCATTGGATTTCGATACCTTTTCGTTGATGCCGAAAAGGCTGTCATCCAAAAATTTGAACTTGAGCAGAATTGCTGAGTTTACTTGAAGGGCCAGAAGTGCAGTCAGTACCAGGTACATCATGCCAATCATCTTCTGCCGTGGAGTTTCTTTACCTCCCGCCATCGTGTCTGCCTATCTATATGTAAGGGTGGGACCGAAATTTTCCTCGCGTTGCGCCAGCCTTAGCTGGTGGCACGCATGGCGTTCAGCATGTTGCCGTACACCCGGTTGAGCGAGTTCAGGTTGCCGGTGAGGGCCGCCACTTCGTCTTTGAATTTCTCGGTGTCTTTGCCGGCTTCGGTCATGTTCTGCATGGCCTGGCTGAGCGTGCCATAGAACTGGTTCATGGACTTAAGGTGCGTGTTGGCATCCTGCAGTTCCATTTCGTACACTGCGTTCAGAGCGCCCAGATTCTTGGTTACGTTCTGCACCTGTACGTGGTACTCCTTGGCATCCTTGGTGGCATCGGCCATAGCGCCCATGGCCTGAGCCGTGTTGGAGTAGGCTTCGTTGATGCGCTCCAGCGACGTAGCAGCCGAGCGAACTTTGGCGGTGTACTCGTCGGTAGCGCTGGTAGCGTCGCCGAGGGTCGAGAGCTGCTGCGTGGTGGTGCTCAGGCGGTTCAGGCCCTGGCCCAGCGAGGAAATAGCCTCTGGAGTCACGTTAGCATCTTTCAGCATGTCGTCCAGCTTGCGCGTGAGACCTTTGCTGTTATTCTCTTCTACGAAACGGTTGTTGCTGTTGGTCGAAGGGTCATAGCCTTCCGACAGCTCTGGATATACCAAAGACCAGTCGTGCTCTTTAGCCTGTGGCTGGAAAGCGCTCAGAAAGAAAATAACGGCTTCGGTACCGAGGCCTACGATTAGCATAATGTCAGCTCCTTTCCAGTGCTGAATCTTGAATAGTGCCCCGATGATTACGACTGCGGCCCCGATGCCATAAATCTTGGGCATAAGTACATCATAGAGGAAGTTACCGCCTTTAGCTGCCATGTGAATTGATTGTTGGAAAGAAGTGATGGTTGGTTGAAAACGCGAAAAACTCGGGGTAGGGAATTTGCTGCGAAAGCAGAGCGGTTCTTAGTTGAGGCTGTTGTTGGTTCCCATGCCGATCTGAATCATGGCCGTGCGGAAACCAATAAAGGAGCGCGAAGAATCCTGGTATTCGAAGTTACGAGTGCCGGTTTCGAGGAAGTACGCAATGTCTTTCCACGAACCGCCGCGCACTACTTTGCGGGGCTCGTTGTCGTCCGGGTTGGTGGGGTTCATGTCCCATACTACCGGCACCGAGGCTTCCATGTAAGCATCATCGCACCACTCCGATACGTTGCCCGACATATCGTACAGGCCGAAGTCGTTCGGGAAGAACGAGCCTACCGGCGAGGTGTAAGCGTAGCCATCCGAAGCGTAGTCGCCACGGCCGGGCTTGAAGTTGGCCAGCATGCAACCCTTGGAGTTGCGCAGGTATGGGCCACCCCATGGGTACGTAGCCAGGTCGCGGCCACCGCGGGCGGCGTATTCCCACTCAGCTTCCGAAGGCAGGCGGAAGTTTGGCGTTGGGGCCAGACCGGCTTCTTCGTTGGCGGCGTTTTTGTTTTTGGTGCGCCAGTTGCAGAAGTACTTGGCAGCAAACCAGTCAACCCCCACTACGGGATAGTCATCGAAAGCCGGGTGGGTGTAGTAGTACTCCATCAGCGGGTCACCCATGTGGTAGGTGAAGTCGCGCACCCACACCGTAGTGTCGGGGTACAGCTCAGTCATCACATATTCCTCGCCCAACACGTCAATTGAGTCCTGCCGGATGGCATTCATGAACTGACGGTATTCGTTGTTGGTAATTTCAGTCTCGTCCATGTAGAAGCCGGCAATAGTTACCTGCTTGTTCATGTTCACCATAGATGCTGATATATCCTGGTCGGTCTGGCCCATGTGGAACGTACCACCGGGGCAGGGAACCATGCCGAAAGGAACTTCCTGAGGATTGAACTCGGGACGGTCCTCTGCTCCGACGAGGTCACCCTGCGGGCCCTTGCCAAAACCACAGCCTCCCAAAATCAGAGCCGAAATGGCAACGAGAGGCAATAAGAGAAACTTGTTCATGTTAGGAAGAAAATGACTGTTGAGCCGGCGATATCCGAAGATTACAATTTTGTGAGCTGGCAAATCTAGCGAAACTTACGTTCGTGCGCAAGCCTATCGCTCAATGCCGGCCGTTTGTCTACGAACTGACGGTAATGCCAGTTAAACGATGACGGGCAATGAGTTAGTGCGCGCGGCTCAGAAATCCTTTCTCCACATAATCAGGGCACCGAAACGGTCCACTACAGCCAAAAAGTCTAGAAACTATACCGTGGCGTACGGATGGCCGGCCGGATGAGCATACCAGGCTTGGGCAGACGGTAGGACAGCATAATCTCGTGCGAGCTGAGTGCACGAGCATCTTGGTTAAATGCAACAAAATCAAACGCATAACCGATTCGCAGTGCGTTATCCTTGGCCAGCGCCAGGCCAGCCATGCCCGTGAAGGATTCCTGGTAGCGGTAGCCGAGGCCACCCCAGAACTTGTCGTTGAACGTCGCCCGGACGTTTGCCTCGTATGAGTTGTTTTTGAACGTAAACTTGCCGCTGTCGCCAAACTTACCGGGCATCACCATCTTCACTAATACAGAGGGTGTTACCACAACGGAAGAAGACGCTTCGATATTGTAGCCGGCAGTCAGGTACGAATGGTTTTCAGCAATGAACTGGGCGGTGTTGTCGCCAGCTTCGCTCCTGAATCTGTATTTGGAGCGCAGCAGGTTGTTGGCGCTCAGACCAGCGTAAAGCGTAGGCGACTCGTACCACAGGCCAGCGCCTACATCAAACTTATTATCAGAGCCTTCCAATGGCACACTCGGATCATTGGGGTCGATAAAGCGGTGCTTACCGCTGCTCAGGTTGTTGAACAACCCTTGGATACCCAAGCCCAGCGTCCCTTCGCCTACTTTTATGTGCTTGGAATACGAAAGCTGCGCATTCACCATTTTCATTACGGCGAATTTATCGTAGCTCACGCTCAGCCCAAGGCCCCCACCAATAGCCCGAACCGGCAGCGAAGCGGTGAGAAGGCCGGTTTGGGGGGAGCCACCATCGTCGAATGACGCATTGTACCCCAGGTATTGGTAACGCCCGATTGTAGTTATCTCTCCTTGCCCTTTAATGCCTGCGTAAGCAGGATTGAGGTACATACCATTGAAGCCATAGTGCGTAAACTGGGGTTGCTGCTGGCCAAAAGCGGTACCTGCAGCCGCAGTCAGAAATAGCAAAGAAAGTAGAGTTCCTTTCATAGAAAGTCTTGATTTTGGGTTCGTTACAAGAAGGGTAAGGTAACGTAAGGTGTTTCCAAATGTATGGAAAAAACCCTGTGCAACAAATCCTGAGCAAAAAACAAAAAGAGGAAGCAGAATTAACGGCTTCCTCTTTCATTTTGGCTAAGCGCTTTGCTTGCCCGACTTATTTTTCTCCTTGCCTACGTCCGGGCTGTGGTGGTGGCGGATGTACGCCTCGATGGCACCGGTCATGGACGGCGCATTGGGATGGGGCGCTTCGATATCCAGTTCTAGCCCGGCGTCTATCACGGCTTTGGCAGTGGTGGGGCCGAAAGCGGCGATACGCGTGCCATTCTGTTCGAAATCAGGGAAATTGATGAACAGCGAGCTGATGCCGGAAGGGCTGAAGAAGGCGATGCAGTCGTACTTCACATCCGACAGATCCGACAGGTCGCTGGCGACGGTGCGGTAGATGACGGCTTCCGTGAACTTGAAGCCGTTGGCCCGCATGAACTCTGGAATATCGTCCTTACGGATGTCGGAGCACGGATACAGGAACTTCTCCGTCTTATGCTTCTTGATCACCTCGAACAGGTCGACTGCGGTACGCTGGCCAACAAACAGCTTGCGCTTGCGCAGCACGATATACTTCTGCAGGTAGTTAGCAGTCTGCTCGGAGATGCAGAAATACTTCATCTCGGCCGGCATCTCCAGCTTGGCTTCCTGGCAGATGCGGAAGAAGTGGTCGACGGCATTGCGGCTGGTGAAAATCACCGCCGTGTGTTCCAGAATATTTACTTTTTCCTTACGAAAATCTTTATACGAAACCGGCTGAACGTCAATAAATTCCCGGAAATCCACTTTGATACCGTACTTCTCCGCAATGGAGAAATAAGGCGACACATCATTGGTGGGCTTAGGCTGGGTGACAAGAATGCTGCTGATTCGGTTAGCATGACGGCCCGTACCCGGTTTGTCTTTGCTCTCGGCCATATTGTAAAGAAAAGGGTAAGTCTAGGGCAATAAGAAAGATGATGGCAGCCTGGGACTTGAGCACCAAAGCCTTAGTAGGTGAAAACGATCAACTTGAGCAGAATGACCAATGGAATCACTTCTGTGGCGCAAAGGTACGAAAACAAATGCAGATTCAGCAGGGAGGATCTGCGATGAATTGTGCGGGCTACGCGAATAACCGTACCTACCAACAGCAAGGAAACCACGCCGTTGGATACCCATAGCACCGCCGCCGGCAGCGTTTGGTTGAGGCCCAGGTAGAGCAGCATAACCAGCGGCAGGCAGAGCCCCAGGAAAAGCAGCGTCCGGATGAATTCCCGGTATTGGACGACTACCAGCTCACCAACGTCGAAAATATAGCCCATCAGCTCCAGGAAGAGGTATTTACCCATCACGAAGGCCGCAATAGTGGCAGTGTAGAGCAGTATCCGCAGCACCAAGGCAGATTCAGGCACATCGAACAGACGCTGCAGCACGGCAATGTTCTGCACGTTGGTGTGAATGGCTACCAGCAGCAACGCAAACGACAGCGAGAACACCAGCACTAGCAAGATATTGAGCCAGGTTACGGTAGGCTTGACAAGAAATTCCTGCTCGGCGGTGGACTTGCTCCACACGTTGTCAACCTGGTAGATACGCGCAAACCCGGGCTGATACACGGCCCGAATGCTGCCGTAGAGCAACCCAATCAGGAGCAGAAACAGCAGAAATACATTTTCGCCGGGGTGGCTGCGCGCCAGCGGCTGGGCCAGCAGTTGGGCGGCGGGCGTTTTTACCAGCCCGGGCTGCGCCGTGGGGTCTGCCGTACGGACGTTTACGAAGGAGCTGAGGTTGGGGGCCACCTGCGGGTGCCACACACAGAGCAGATGCGGCCCGGGCACCGAGCCCGCCGGAAGCAGCCGGGCAAGGTCCAGCGTATAATCTGAAGCCTTCGGCGCCGTGAATACCAGCCGGTTATCAAGAAAAAGGCTCTGCCCGCTGCGGGCCGTGAACGACACGATAAAGGGGCGCTGAGGCCGCAACGTCAGCCACTGGTAATAGGCGTGCGCCGGGGCATGATAATCGGGCAGGTAGAGTACGAGCCGGTTGCGACCCTCATCGTGGATGAGCCAGTCGGGCGAGAGGCCACTGCGCAAGGCGGGGGGCAGCGGCCGGTACTCGGCGGCCGGGGCGGAGTAGCCAGCCAGCAGGCACAGCAGGCACAGGAGCCAGTGCTGTGCTGATACCCAGGTGCTGCGGTGCCGGCGACTCATCGGTGAAGTAGGCTGCTTCAGGAAGCAACTCGCTGCTCGGTGCTGCGGCTACGATACACGCCCAGAAACACGCTCAGCACGATAGAAAAGCCAACCAGGCAGCCAATCAAAATGGTGTTGCCGAGGTAGGCGAAGTTGATGACGAACAGAATCACGACAATGTTGAGCAGCGCCAGCAGTACTACGGTGCTGATCTGCTGAAAACCCATGGCCAGAATCCGGTGGTGGACGTGGTTTTTATCGGGGGAAAAGGGCGAGCGGCCGGCCATCATGCGCACGATGAACACACGGAGCGTATCGAACAAAGGCACGAATAGGATGCCAGCCGCTACCGACGGCGCCGACGACCCGAACGGCTGGCCCACTTTCAGGCCCATCTCAATGAACTGAATGGTGAGCACCGACACGATAAATCCGCACACCAGCGACCCGGTATCGCCCATGAAGATGGTGGCCCGGTGAAAGTTGTAGCGCAGGAACCCGATGATGCCGCCCATCAGGCACACCGACACAAACACGTAGTTACTGAAGCCTGGGCCGCCGTAGCGCACGAAATAGTAGCCCAGCGTGCTGACGATGGTCAGGACAATGGTACCGGCGAGGCCGTCGAGGCCGTCGATGAGGTTAATGGCGTTGGTGATGCCCACGATGGCCAGGAACGTGAAGGCATAGCTGATGCCTATGGGCAGCTCCTGAATCCCGAGGATGCCCTGGAAGCTGGTCAGGCGCACATCGGCCATAATCATGACGATGCCGGTAGCCAGCAGCTGGCCTACGAACTTCTTGGACACCGAAATCGACACCAAATCATCCTTGAGGCCCACGAAGAATAGCACGATGCAACCGGCCAGCAGCTGCTGGATGCCGTTGCCCAGATCGGCGAAGATGGTGAGGGCCGACATGAAGCCGGCAAACACGGCCACCCCGCCCAGCCGCGGCGTCAGCGACTCATGCACGGTACGCACGTTGGGCGTATCGAGCATGTTTTTGAGGTGGGCGATATAGATAATGGACGGCACGGCGAACAGAGCCACCAGAAACGCCCAGAGAAAGGACAAGCTTAATTGTATTCCGAGGGGGGTCATAAGCAGGCAGCTTGAAAGGAAGCAGTGAAGGCAGACGCCGTGAACTGCAAAGGATAGCTAGACGTGCAGCACACCATCCCGGCCGAGCAGGGTGATGGGCGTCAGGTTGGCGGGTACGATGGAATCGGGTACGAAGATGAACTTCTTATCGAAAATCTGGGCGTCGCGGTAGTAGCTCACCCAATACTGGTTGTTGAGGTGGAACAGCGCGGGGTCGATGGGCTCGACCGGGACGGCGCTGCGGGCCTCCACCTCGGCAAATACGTGGCGCAGCGTGGACGTCTTCACCGCTTCGCCATCGGGTTGGGTGCCGTAGCCGTGCGAGTTGACGATGACGTTCTGCAGGGCGTAGTCGTTATGATTGATCAGATAAACCAGCCAGCCCTGCTTGCCTTCCTCGGTCGCCGCGGCTTCCTCGGGCACTACGGCTACCGTTACTCCTTCTACGGGGTCGAATTTGATGTCTTCTTTCATGCGGATACTTCAGATGCAGGAGCTGGCAGCACCGGACGCCCGGTGGCCAACTGTAATTCGGCTTCGAACAGGCGCTCCAAGTGCGGCAGCAGGCGCGCCGACACTTCGGCCAGCGGTACCTCGCGGCCCAGCTCCTGCGCCATGGACGTTACAGCTTTGTCGGTGATGCCGCAGGGCACGATGTGGCCGAAATACGACAGGTCAGTGTTGACGTTGAGGGCGAAGCCGTGCATGGTTACCCAGCGGCTGCATTTCACGCCCATCGCGCAGATTTTGCGCGGATTTGGCGCTCCTTCCTCGAAATCGAACCACACGCCGGTGAGGCCGGCAATGCGGCCGGCGCGCAGGCCGTAGTCGGCCAGCGTCAGGATGATGGCCTCTTCCAGCAGCCGCAGGTAGCGGTGGATGTCGGTGAAGAAGTTGTCGAGGTCGAGGATAGGGTAGCCGACCAGTTGGCCGGGGCCGTGGTAGGTGATGTCGCCGCCGCGGTTGATGCGGTGGAAGGTGGCGCCGTGGGTGGCCAGGCCGGCCTCGTCGAGCAGCAGGTGCTCGGGCTTGCCGCTTTTACCCAGCGTATATACCGGCGGATGCTCGCACAACAGCAGGTAGTTGGCCGTGGGCTGCGTGGCCTGGCCGGCTTCGGTGGCCAGCCGGTTGTGGGTTTTCACGTGCAGCGTGTGGGCCAGCAGCTCCTCCTGATACGCCCAGGCCGCCTCGTAGCCCATCAGGCCCAGCTGTTCTACCCGGATCAGCCGGCTGGCAGCAGGTGGCGAGGCACCCTCGGCCGGGGCCGGAGCCACGCCGGAAGACGCTACTGGAAGGGAATTTGCGGGCATGGCAATGGGCACTTGGCAACGAACAACACGCACGTTTGCCGGATAGGAAGCTGAAATCTGCCTAGGTCAGTGAAAGCCTTCCCCGGAAAACGCACAAAGTTACTAGATTCGAAGCCAAACTCAATTTGCTGGTCAGCAGCCGGCACGCCCTTCCACTCAGACCACCAATGGCAACTGCCGCGCACGACCTGGGCCACGCCGGCGAGCAAGCCGCCGCCGATTATCTGGGGCAGCAGGGTCTGGAGGTGCTGTACCGCAGCTACCGTCACGGTCGCGCCGAAGTGGACCTAGTGGTCCGGCAAGGCCGGCAGCTGCTCGTGTTCGTGGAAGTGAAAGCTCGCTCCTCCAGCCAGTACGGCTACCCCGAAACCTTCGTGTCGGAGCGAAAGAAGCAGCTGTTCCGGCTGGCCGCCGAGCAGCTACAGCACGACCTGGACTGGCGCGGCGACATCCGGTTCGACATCCTGGCCGTGACGCCCGTAGCCGGCGGCTTCCGCATCGAGCACTTCGAGGACGCGTTTTATTGAATTGCTTAATGGTTGGCCGTTCAACGCATTGACCTATCAAAAACCATCCATCTAACCATTCAGCAATTCGACCATTTACCGCTTACTGCCGGGGCGGTCCGTTACGGCGTCGCGCTTGTCGAACTTGTCTTTCTCGTAGACCATCACGCCGTTGCGGTTGTACTCTTTCACCAGCACTGGCTCGGTTACTTCCGGATCGTAGCCCGACTCGCCGTAGGCGTACACGTAGTGGCGGCGGTCCTTGGTGTTGCGGAAGCCCCAGTACCGGGTCCACTCCCCTACTTTCTTACCGTTCTCAAACTGCCCTTCCCACTCCCGTTTGCCGGTCTCGGTGAACTTCACGTAGTCGCCTTCCAGCTTGCCGTTCACGTAGGGCACCACCTCTTTCAGCAGCTTATTGGCGGCGTCGTAGTAGGTCACGTTGGCGTCGCGCGGGAAGCCCATTTCGTAGTGCTGCTTGTTTACCAGCACGTTGTCCTTGGTTAGCTTCTCCCAGCGCAGGTGCTTGGTGCCCATGGCGAAGAAGCCGGTTTCCACCAGCTTGCCGCCCTGGTACTTCTTGTAGGGGCCGTGCAACACCTTGTCGGTGGCCGGGTTCAGCTCGGTGTTGGCCTTGAAGATCTTGCGCTTGCGGGGGTTGAAGTAGTACACCGAAATGGCGTAGGCATTGGGCTGCTGAAACGCCTTGAGGTAGTAAAATACCTCCAGCACCTGGTTTTTGCCCTTCGGCCCCGACTTGGTGAAGCCCTTCTTGATTCGCTCGCCGAGGAAGATGTTCTTCTTCTTCTTTTTGCTTTGGCGCTGGGCCAGCTTCTGCTTTTCCTTGTCGGCTTTTTCCTGCTCCTTGGTCAGGCCCAGCTTTTTGGCCTCCAACGACGGCGCGTTGGTGGTGTCGCGGGTGGTGGTGAGCGTGTCGGCTACCAGGGCCGTGCTGCCGGCGTCGGGGCGGCTGTTGAAGGACACCGTCTTTTTGGAGCAGGCCTCCAGCATACCGGCGGCGGTCAGCAGCAACAACAGAATATGGGGACGGAGAAAGCGCATTGGCAGAAATACAGGCAGTTTTCGCAGCATCAAACGTAAAGATAAAGGGATTTGGTGCCCATCAGAGTAGCTGAGTAATGGAGTAGCTGAGCAGCTTGCCAGAAGTGGGCGCCGTTGCAGGGCACAGGCTTCATGCGCAGTTGTGCCACTCAAACAAAAGCACCGGCCGCCACAGGCAACCGGTGCTTTTATACCGTTTAAAACTACTGATACTTTTTTGTGCTACTCGGCGGCCAGCAAATCGGCGCTACGCTTCACAAACGCGGTTAGCGCCTCACCTTTCAGCATGTTCTGGGCCAGCAGGGCCAGGTCGAAGGCCTGGCGGGCCAGCTTCTGGCCGGCTTCGCCCTCGGCGTGCAGCACGCGCTGAGCCACGGGGTGGTTGGCATTCACGCTCACGGTATAGCTGTCGGGCAGGGAGCCGAACATCTGCATGCCGCCGCCACCACCGGAGCGCTGCATGTCCTTCATGCGGCGCATGAACTCGGGCAGCGTGATGATAACCGGCGCATCCTGCGGCGAGAGGGCCTCCACCTGCACGTGCATCTGCTCGTTGCTGATGGCCGTTTTGAACAGCTCCTGCAGCTTGGTTTTGTCGTCGTCGCTGAGGACGCTCTCGGTGGTTTCCTCTTTCTCGATCAGCTTACCCACCGTGTCAGCATCCACGCGCTTGAAAGTGGTTTTCTCCAGCTTCTGCTCCAGCTGCCCGATGAAGTGCGAGTCGAGCGGGCCGTTGAGCTCCAGCACGTCGTAGCCACGGTCCTGGGCGGCCTGCACGAAGCCGTGCTGCGCTTCGGCGTCGGTGGTGTAGAGCACTACCGTTTGCTCCGACTTGTCTTTCTGGTTGGCCTGCACGAACTCCTGGTACTCGGGCAGCGTGAATAGCTTGCCGGCCACGTTCTGCACCAGCGCAAAGTCCTTGGCCTTGTCGTAGAACTTCTCGTCAGAGAGCATGCCGTACTTCACGAACAGGCCGATATCCGACCACTTGGCCTCGTAGCCGGCGCGGTCCTGCTTGAACAGGCTGCTGAGCTTATCAGCGACCTTCTTGGTGATGTAGGTGTTGATTTTGCGCACCGCTGCGTCGGCCTGCAGGAAGCTGCGCGACACGTTCAGCGGAATATCAGGCGAGTCGATGACGCCGTGCAGCAGCATCAGAAACTCGGGCACCACGTCCTTCACCTCGTCGGTGATGAATACCTGGCGCGAGTAGAGCTGGATTTTGTTGCGCTGGAACTGCAGCTCGTCCTTCACCTTTGGGAAGTACAGGATGCCGGTCAGATTGAACGGGTAATCCACGTTGAGGTGAATCCAGAACAGCGGCGGCTCCGAAAACGGATACAGCTCCTGGTAGAACTTCACGTAGTCCTCGTCGGTGAGCTCCGAAGGCTGCTTGGTCCAGATGGGGGCCGTCTGGTTGATGGTTTCGCCTTCAAACTCGATTTCGATGGGCAGGAACTTGCAGTACTTGGTGAGGATGCCCTTCAGACGAGCCGGCTCCAGAAACTCGTCGGAGTCTTCGGCTACGTGCAGCACTACATCGGTGCCGCGCTCGGCCTTGGCGTGCTCGCCGGTAGGCTCCTCCAGGGTGAATTCGGTGCTGCCGTCGCAGGTCCAGTGGGCCGTGAGAGTGTCGTCTTTGTACGACTTCGACCAGATTTCCACTTCCTTGGCCACCATGAAGGCCGAGTAGAAGCCTAGGCCAAACTGACCGATGATCTGGTCTTTGGTAGCGGCGTCCTTCTCTTTGTACTGCTCCACAAACTCGGTGGCGCCGGAGAAGGCAATCTGGTTGATGTACTTCTTGATTTCCTCGGCCGTCATGCCCAGGCCGCGGTCCGAAATCGTAATTTTGCGGGCCTCCTTATCCACGGTCACCCGCACTTTCAGCTCACCCAGCTCGCCTTTGAACTCGCCCAGCTGGGCCAGGCTCTTGAGTTTCTGGGTGGCATCTACTGCATTGCTGACCAGCTCCCGCAGGAAAATCTCGTGGTCGGAATACAGGAACTTCTTGATGATCGGAAAAATATTCTCGGTATGGATCGAGATACTGCCTTTCTCTTGCATGGCGCGTGAAAAATGGAGGTGAACAAGTAAAAACCGGACGATCTGCCAGTGACCCAAAGCCCTGACGTCGTTGGCCGGTGCGGTTCAAATCCTATTCCACCCTGCCGGGCGCTGTCATCCTGACAGCGTTCAGCGCCCGGCCAGCTGCCCTTCCGGCTGACTTCTGGCGCGGCCGCTATGCCATTCGTGCTCCATAGCGGCCACTACGGCTTCGCCATTGGCCAGCCAGTCCAGGGCCGAATAATCGTCAGAGAAAAAGTGTACCTGCGTATCGAGGTAGAAGCGGCCATCCTGCACCACATGCTCCACCACCAGCTGGTTGTGTAAACTGGCCGGCAATACCAGCGCCAGGTGCTGCAACCGCATAGCCCGGGCGCGGGGCAGCCATGCCTCGCTCAGCCACGCCTGCTCGCGGGTGCCCACCGGGGGCATGGTGCTGGTATCGGCCAGCATGTGCGTGACGCCGTAGCGGAGGGAGTAGTTCATCAGCTGATTGAAGGCCAGTTGAAAGGCCGGAAGCTGCATGGGGCCCCGCCACTGCCAGCGCAGTAGGTGCAGGTCGGTTTGTAGCTGAAGAAGCAGCGAATCGTGGATATATAGCATAGCCGCCCGCGCTGCCCTAACCCGGCAGCTTTCGGATGGCACGAATGTAGAATCCGGCCCGGCGCGGCGCCGGCCTTTTCGGCTGTTCTGCCTGGTAACCAGTCCAACAGCAGCCTTTTACCGGTGAACTATTTAAGCCGCCAGTGCCCAGCGCAGCGGCGGGCTGGCGGCCGCTACCGGGCGTTCGGCTGAGGCGGCCAGGGCAGGCGCGGGCCGGGCCGGAGCGGCACGAAAAACCGTGGCTGGCCGGCGGTAGCCCTGCCGGGCCGGCCGGTAGAAAAACGGCGTTTTGCTCATACAAACAGCGCTTCGGGGGTTGAGACGGAGGGCAACTGGAACGAAGGGCGCAAGGCCTGGGCAACGCGGATAATCAGGCGGGCAGTCAGCTTTTTCATAGGTACAGGCATCAGGTCAAATCCTGGCGCAAAGGTCTGGCTATGGTGTTGCCTGCACGTTTTCATGCAGTTATGCTTTTGTAAACTACGGCTCAGGGATACCGCACATTTCCCGCCGGGCAGAAGCTGGATTTGAAATTTCCGTGTACATTTGCCTTCGTTCGACACATTGTTGCATAATGCAAACCCTTCGCTCCCGGCTGGCTATACTGCTGCTGCTCTGCTTTACGCGGGTGCTGCTGCCGGAGGCGTGGGTGCTGAACCTGCACGCCCACGAACACACC